>CALZRA010000007.1 GCA_945828345.1 uncultured Bacteroidales bacterium | reverse complement strand
TTCTAAGTCAGGCCTGAAGGGTCTGAAGGGTTTGAATCCCCAACCCTTCAGCTTGTGCCCCATTGAGAATCAACGACAATGAAGGGTTGGCTGAAGGGTTGAAGGGTTTTTACGGCATGAAAAATACGTATAGAATCCACTTAAAGAAGTCGTTTCTTGCGAATCCAATTGGATAAGTTTAGGCAGTTTTTGACATGCCCTTCCGGTGCACCTTCGCCTCAATTTAGCTTGATAACAGCCAGCCGTCAGCATCTCAAATTAGCGTGAATAGTTGGGGTCGGCCAAGCAGCCAGTCTCTTTTCAGTAGCAGTTATCTGAAACTGGAGTGTTAGTACTACTTCTACTGGCATGTCAGTACTACTCCTTCGGCAGAGTAATGTTTCTTGCTTTATGCCTGTAACGTTTGCCGTGCCCAAGTGTATCTATAGTGAGGCGGCACCTTTGCCAGTATACCTCTCTTTAACATAACCCAATGATGATACACAAGCATTCTGATTCTTATGCCCGTGCCGCGCAAAAGCGCGCGGGTCTCCGGCCCTGCGCAGCGGGCTTCGCTAAACTTCTCCTTCTTCTCCTCCTTTTCTGTCCGGCAGATATGGCAGCCAAGAAGCGCAGTGTCACTGTGCCGACTCCCGGCATGCTCCCTGTGCTCATCGGAGAGCAGCAGAAATACAAGGTGACGAACCTGCGCATCGAAGGTCGGCTCAACGGCACGGACCTCCGCTTCCTGCGCGAAATGGCTGGCAGCGACTACCACAGGCAGCCCACGGCGGGCCGCCTGCGCAGACTCGACCTGAGCCGTGCCACCTTTGCCCTTGGCGGTGAAGCCTACATCGACAAGGACGGGCCGCAGCAGGTACAGGGCGGTCCTCTCACGCTCCCGCCTTTTGTCTTCCGCGAATGTCAGATAGAGGAGGTCATCCTGCCCGGGCGCATGGACACCCTCGGCACGGGAGCCTTTGAGCATTCCGCCCTGCGCCGCATCCGCATTCCGGAAGAGAGTGTCGTCATGGACTGGGCGTTCAACCATTGCGAACGGCTCGAAGAGGTGGCGATGCCGCAACACTTGGTGGAACTGGGTCAGAACTGCTTCCGCGACTGCGGCAGCCTGCGTACGCTCCGCTTGCACGATGTGGAATACCTGCCCTATCATGGCTTTGAGGAGGTCACGGGATTGGAGGAAATCGTCATCGACGGCGCACTCCTGCACGCTGACGGCTGGTTCTGCCATGCCTGTCCCCGGCTGCGCCGCATGGAGTTCAGCGGCGTAGTGCTTACCACAGGAGGCCAGCCCATCGCCTCCCATTGTCCGCAGCTCCGCGAAATCCTCTTCTCGGGCATCTGCCTCCCCATGGGTTTCGGCTCTGTCGAGGACTGTCCGCTCATGGAGCGGTGTCGTGTGACGGGTTATGTGATGGAGAGCAGCAATGAGGATTTCATTCCTTACCGCCACACGATCGACCACATCTCCTCTGGCCGTGCGCGGGACTTGCTGCAAGCAACGGGCCGTTATCTCGAACCGTCCCACCTGAAGAACGAATGGGTCAGCGAACTGCTCTCCGGCGGCAGTATAGCCTACGACCTGGCCTGCATCCTAGCCCAGAAGGGATTGAAGGAGGAGGCCCTGGCTGTGCTCGGAAAGGCTGTGGAGCAGGGCTATGCCAACTACCGTCATGCCCGGAAGGACAGCGACCTCAGCCTCCTGCACGGCCATGCCGGCTTCCAGCGGCTGCTCGGACAGATGGAGGAAACGTGGAAGCGGGACAACGACTACCTGAACATCCTGCGCCAAGCTCCGGCCTATGCCGCCGAGCCTCTCCGCGAAGCCCCGTCCTTCACCTATGCCCCGCCTTCCGACCCCGACCTGCGGCGTGTGCGCGAGTATTTCCGTCTCGACAGCATAGCGGGCTGTGGCGATGAGATTTCGCAGATGAAGCGCATCATGTACTGGCTGCACGACGAGATACCACACGACGGATCGGGCGGATTTCCCAGCCGGACTCCGCGCAATGCCATAGACCTCCACAAGGCCTGCAAGGCCCAGGGGCGCGGACTCAACTGCCGCGGACTGGCCCTTGTGCTCTCTGAGATGTATCTGGCCATGGGGTGGCCGGCGCGGGCACTTACCTGCCAGCCCCGGCGATACCGCACAGACCCCGACTGTCACGTCATCACCATGGTATGGAGCCGTGAGCTGAGTAAATGGGTATGGATGGACCCCTCGTTTGCTGCCTTTGTGACCGATGAGCACGGACTGCTGCTGCATCCCGGTGAGGTAAGGCAGCGGCTCATCGACGGCAGGCCGTTGGTGCTCAACGAGGATGCCAACTGGAACCACCAGAGCCGGCAGACCAAGGAGGGTTATTTGGAGAACTACATGGCCAAGAACCTCTACTACCTCAGTGCATACCTGCACAACCGCTTCGGTGTGGAGGCTCCCGACACGAATCCCAACGACTACTACACCCTTGCCCCCGAAGACAGCGAAGCCCCGAACCAGCCCGCGCTGTCTGACGAAGCGTGGTTCTGGCAAGCTCCGACGGAATGAAACTTGGTGGTAGAAAAAGTGTATAGTGGAAGAGTCTACAGTTTGTCGTCTTCCCAGAAACCCTAAAGGAATTATATCATATCCAGAAGAAAAACCCAACAACACATCTCTATCATGCCCAAACACTTACCAACCCTTCTCCTTCTGCTGTGCTTCACAGCTGCCTCACTTCGGGCGCAAGTGATTCGGGGCCGCGTGGTCTGCCCTGATGACAGCACGGCTGCAGCCTTTGCAGTCATCAACCTGGTTGACACGGCAAGTACCTATTATATCGCGAAGACCATGGCCGACAAGCACGGCAAGTTCGTCCTGCACTTGGGAAACCACAAGGAAAGGTATGCGACGCTGGGGGTGGTGCCCTCGCTGTTGGGATATAAAAGCGTCGTATTGGACGTTGACCTGACACAGTTCCCCAAGGAGATCGCCATCATGCCCAACGAGCAGCAACTGGGCGAGGCAGAGGTGCGCGCACGCTATTTCACTCCCACCCCCTCCGGCTACACCTACGACATGAGCCGCTTCAAGAAGAATCTGGGCCAACATGAGGCCTTCGACGTGCTGGCCCTGCTTCCCGGCGTGATGCGGGACGGGAAGGGAGAATACGGACTGACCATCAACGGAAGGCCCTTCACGGAGATATATGTCAACGGCCAGCGCATTATCAGCATCGATGAACTGCTGGCCATCACTGCCGACATGCTCCAAACGGCAGAAGTGGACTTTTGGGAGGGCGGCGAAATCACCGATAAAGACCGCTCGGCCACCTTGCGCATCAAACTGGGCAAACTGGAACGGGGAGGCTACTACGGAAGTTTCATCAATGACTACAACCTGCCCCTTGCACAAAGCGGCGACAAGGGGAAGGAACGCTTCCATGAATTCTTCTGGTGGAAGTCGAACGACGGGAAATGGAACGTCAAGAACGTGGCTCTGTACAACTATGACGGCAGTGTGAACAAGAGCACCGACACCCAGGAACATCCGTCTCTCGCCCTGATGGAAGAGAATCGGACCCGCGAACAGCGGCAAAACCACCGCCTGAACCACCAGCTCTCGACGGTCTACGAGTTTAATCGCAAGACCAATGTGGGCTTGGGTTACAACTTCATTTACGACTACTCGAAGCCCGGCTACCGCATCGACAACTCGCCCAGAGACACCTACGACCGCTACACGCTCAGCCGGCGCAACCCGCAACACCAGCTGACGGCCACCTTCTACACGGAATGGGGCAAGCGGAACAGCCGCTTCGACATGGCCTTCGACTACCTGACCTCGCGGGAGACGACGCACCACGATGCCTACAGCGGCACGGTGGCCCGCGCCGACACGGGCCACACGGCCTTCCGCTACCGCTTCGCCAACGACATGGTGAAGAACACCATGCGCCTGCACCTGCCGTTGTCAAAGGCCCTGACCCTGCGTCTGAGCGATGCCATCCAGTGGGTTGACAATTCCTACCGTCCCCTCTGGTTGGAACAGGGCGAAGCCCCTGCGCTCGGCACGCAGATAGAGCCGAGCACCACCCAAGTGCTCACCCACTATTCGGCCGCCTATCTGCTGGGGTCGCACCGCCGCACGTACTACTCGGCCGGCTTCAATGTGCGTACGCTCGACTCACGCTACCGCACCGTCATCGACACCACGCACTACACGCAGTGGGCCTTCAATCCGCGCGCCAGCCTGAAGTTCGTGCTCGACGGCACACAAGAGAACTCCTTCGAGCTGGCCTACTACCGCGAGCTGGGCAACGTGCCCTATGTGGCCATCTCGCAGAAGAAGGTGTGGAGCGATGCCAACCATTACACCATGGGCAACCCCAACCTCAAGGCCAAGGTCGAACACAACCTGAGGATGCAGCTCATGCACCTGCAAGGGAAGCTGAGCCTGACGGGCGAGGTACAGAAGACGGAGGACGACATGGTATACCAGACCTTTGCCGACCCTTCGCTGGAGAATGTGTACTATGTGCAACCGCGCAACATCTCGGGCGAATGGGCCTTTGCGTTGATGGGCACTTACAGGTCGCTCGTGGCGAGCAGCATCTGGCTGTCTGCCGATGTACAGGCCAAGCTGCGCCGCGAGAAGCAGGAGGTGAGCGGCATCAACTACAACGGTTGGGCGGCATCGTCCTACTTCGGCCTGCGGGCTACCACAGCCTTCCAACGTCCCTGGAGCTTCACACTGGGTGTGTCGTGTACGCCTACCCACAGGGAGTATAACAGCACGCACCGCCATGTGGAGCGCATCAACCTCAACTACTTCATCAATATCAAAGGAAATTTCACCGTCTCGGCTGACCTGAACTATGCCACCCCCGCACGCACCGACACCCGTACGGCTTCGGGTTATCGGCTGACCTACAAGAGCCGCAATCCGCAGTTCGAATTCGGCCTGCGCCTGGGCTACCACTTCCGCAGCAAGCGGCAGGTTAACGTGAAGGAAGTGGAAACGCAACAGAGGTACGGTGAATAAGGGCTTCCATTGGCTATGTGGTTCTTCCTTTTGGGCTATAAGGAATAAGGTTATGAGGTTAATGTTTTAGTTTAAAGTTGAAGAGTTTAGAGTTTATAAGGTTACTATGAAGCGCAGTCATCAGTCGTTCAGTGACTATTCTTATAAGCTTTAAACTATCAACTTTAAACTAAAACATTACCCTCATAACCTTATCTCTCATAACCCAAGAGAGAACCTCATAACCTAATATTTCATAACCTAAGAAAGCAACCTCTATGGCATCGTGTCTGTTTGCCGAAGATGTATTATCTTTACCACCCCGACACCAGCCTTTCAAAAAGAATCATATACGATATGCAAATCCCTTATCCTTCCCTTTATTTCCGTATCGTCCTGTTCCTTGCCGCCGGCATCTGTCGGCTGGCAGGGGCAGGCGTGCTGTATGCACAGGATGCGCCAGTGCACTACTGCGTCCAGACTCCCGGCACGCTCCCCACGCTCATCGGTGGGGAGCAGAAGTACCGGCTGACTGCACTCAGCGTGGAAGGTGCGCTCAACGGTACGGACCTTCGTTTCCTGCGCGAAATGGCAGGCAGCGACTACAACCAGCAGCCCACGGCAGGCCGCTTGCGCTCGCTCGACCTGAGCCGTGCTACCTTTGCCCCTGGCGGTGAGGCTTACATGGACAAGGACGGGCCACAGTTAGTGTCGGGTGGACCTCTCACGCTCCCGCCCTTTGTCTTTCGCCAATGTCAGATAGAGGAGGTCATCCTGCCCGGGCGCATGGACACCCTCGGCACGGGAGCCTTTGAGCATTCCGCCCTGCGCCGCATCCGCATTCCGGAAGAGAGTGTCGTCATGGACTGGGCGTTCAACCATTGCGAACGGCTCGAAGAGGTGGCGATGCCGCAACACTTGGTGGAACTGGGTCAGAACTGCTTCCGCGACTGCGGCAGCCTGCGTACGCTCCGCTTGCACGATGTGGAATACCTGCCCTATCATGGCTTTGAGGAGGTCACGGGATTGGAGGAAATCGTCATCGACGGCGCACTCCTGCACGCTGACGGCTGGTTCTGCCATGCATGTCCCCGCCTGCGCCGCATCGAGTTCAGCGGCGTGGTGCTCACGACGGGCGGTCCGCCCATCGCTTCTGACTGTCCGCAGCTTTCAGAGGTACTCTTTTCCGGCTTTGCTTTCGAAACCTACTATGGCAGCGTGGAGAACTGTCCGCAGGTGAAGCAGTGCAAGGTGACGGGAGCCGTGATGGGTTCGAACAATGCTGACTTCCTGCCCCCGACACCTGCGGGGCAGCACATCGACGAATCGCTGCTGCGGCGTGCCGCCCGTGCCGTAGACCGGTTGGATGAGGTGAAGCTTACCTCCCAATGGGTACATGTCGGGCAAAACGCATTTCTCCACCAGATGGCGGCCATTTTCGCGGAGCGCGGCATGAAGGACGAGGCGTTCCAGCTGTTGCAGAAGTTGGCCGATAAGGGCTATCCCTTCCTGGAGCATATTGCCGCCCGTGCCGTCTTTATCCCATTGAAGTCCGACCCCCGCTTCGCGGCGATAGAGGAGCAGTTGAAGCAGAATGCCGACTTCCAGCGGATGATCCGCCGCTCGCCGCCCTACGACACGGGCAGCCTATACCGCCGCAGCGAACCGCCACAGCGCATGACCTGTCCCGCAGCCGATGACAGCGTGCTTCAGCGCATACGCGACTATTTCCAGACCGACTATATCGCCGGGGCGGGCAGCGAAACCGAGAGGTTGAAGAACGTGATGTTCTGGCTGCACGGCCGCATACGGCACCGGGGGGATTTCCTGCCTTCGACACGCCTCTCGGCCATTGATCTGGTGGAAGGCTGCCGCAAGGCCGGACGCGACGGCATGAATGCACGCGGACTGGCCATCGTGTTGGCCGAAATCTATCAGGCTCTCGGCTGGCCGGCGCGCTTCATCACCTGCCAGTCGAAATATTACAAGGATGACACGGACGCTACGGTGGTGACTGTCGTGTGGAGCTTCACGCTCGGTAAATGGGTGATGATGGATGCCAGCATGGCGGCCTATGTGACGGACGAGGAGGGACTGCTGCTGCATCCGGGAGAAATCCGCCAGCGCATGAAGGACGGCCGTCCGCTACGGCTGAACGCGGAGGCCAACTGGAATCATCAGGAGGAGGTGGTAAAGGAACATTATCTGGATTATTACTTGGCGAAGAACTTCTACTATTTCAGCGGCTACGCCCAGAACGTGCCGGGCATTGAGTCGCAGCGGGGTTCGGCCTACTACACGCTGATGCCTGAGGGCGACAACGCTAAAATAGGAATACCGGTCTATGACGATGCATGGTTTTGGCAAAAGCCGTTTTGAGCAGCTGGCCGCCGGCCTGCGCTCCCAGCTGCTGGCTGCGGCCCTGACCTTGCTCCCCTGTGAGGACGATGCCGAGGATGCCGTGCAGGAGACGCTGCTGAAGCTCTGGGGCGTGAGGGAACGCATAGCCGGCGCGGCGCATTTCAGGAATCTTGCCTTCTGCATGGTCCGGCAGGTGAGCCTGAACATGCTCCGCAGCATGGCGGTGAGAAAGGCCGACACGCTCTCTGAACAGACGGAGCCGCCGAGCTTCGACACCCCGCAGCGAAGGTTGGAGCAGCAGGAACAGGCGCAGCGGGCACGCAAGGCATGGCTGAATTTGCCTCAGCACCACCGCCTCATCCTTCACATGAAGGAGGTGGAGGGACTGTCCACCGAAGAGATTGCCCGCCTGCTGGGCACTACTGCGGGCAACGTGCGCACACGCCTCTCTCGGGCCAGAAAGGAAATGCTGGCGCGCATGGGAGGGTGGTAAACATGATCAGTCAGATTGTTTCATCTATATATAATAAGGAGTGTCCTATGATGAAAGAAGAACAGATAGCAAGACTTTTGCACCGCTATATGGAGGCTACGGCCACGGCTGCCGAAGAGGAGCAGCTGCGGCAATACTTCGCCTCTGGCACCTACGATGCCCGCTTCGGGCAGTATGCCCCGCTGTTTACGGCATGGCCTTCGGCCGACGGTGCCTTGAGCAGCGAAGAGCAGCAGGAGATTTTGGCACTTTGCCCGCCTCCCTCGCCCCAAACGTCTCGGTTAGTGCACAGGTGGTGGCGGTATGCAGCGGTGTGGCTCTTCGGCATCCTGCTGGGCGTGGCAGGCAAGGACCTGTTGCAGGGGAGAGCGGGCAAAGGCCTGCTGTCTCAGGAAAACCCCACCGCATGGGTAACAGCCGACACGGTGTATCGCGAACGTATCATCGTGGAGCGCGACACGGTGTACCGCACAGTGGCCCGTCCGGTCAGCGCACCGCCCGCACGTATCAGCAGCCGCCCTTTGCCTGCGCTCTCCCAGCAGGAGCAGGCCGGGCAGCATCCTGCACAGCCTGCTGATGACGTGGACGCAGCGCGTGAGGCGGAGAAGGAGATGCAACGCGACATCCCCGCGCCGCCAGCCAAGATTCCTTGGGAAGGGACCGGCAATGTGGCCAGCCTGGCGGTCAGGTAGTAAGGAGTCCTTTGGGACATCCTTCTGGTTATAAGAGATAAGGTTATGAGGTTATAAAGTCACTCATTGAGCGGCGGATTGTACGTCCGTTCCCATAGTAACTTTATAACCTCATAACCTTATCTCTCATAACCCAAAAGGGGAATGCCCCAAGGGGTCTATCTTACAACCACCTTGCGGGTGATGCTGCCGGCCAGTGTGTTGACATGGAGCACGTAGACACCCGGTGCGAAGCGGCTGAGGTCGATGGCCTGTTCCTGTCCGCGGCGGGGCGACTCGATGCGGCTGCTGTATACCAACTGTCCGCCAGCCGAGGCCACGTCAATCTGGGCATAGCTCTCGTCGTTGTTGAACAAGATCTTCCAGTTGTCGGCATTCTTCATGAACGACACGGGGGCTTCGGTGTTCATCACTTGGTTGATGCCGCTCTGGTTAGCCTTTTGCAGCGCAAGCTTCAGGCCCTCGTAGGCATCAATCTTGCCATAGCCGGCATTGGGGTTCCAGCCGTTCTCGTCGGCACTGCCCGTCTGGTTGTCGCGGCGTGCCGTCTGCTTGAAGATGTCGAGCACGTCCTCGTAGGTGAGCTTCGGATTGGCTTCGAGCCACAGGGCCAGTATGCCGGTCACGGCGGGCGAGGCCATCGAGGTGCCGTTCATCATGCCGTAGTAGTACTTCTTGCTGCCGGAGGTGACGGTGGCGACTTGGTAGGCAGCGTAGGAGGAGAATTCTCTGGAGTTCTGCGAGAAGGCAGAGATGATGCAGCCGCCAGGGGCGCAAATGGCAGGCTTGACGGCATCGCCGAGCTGCGGGCCGGGGCTGCTGAAGTAACTCAGCGCGCCCGTTGCACCGATGGAGTTCTTCATGGAGTAGCTGGCTCCGTTGATGTTGGTGAACTTGTCGCGGATGTTGTAGGAGCCTACGGCCACGGCCTTGCCGATAGAGGCGGCACCTTCGCCTACCAGATACTCGTCGTCGCCGGGCAGGGCGCGGTAGGGCGTGGCTGAGGTGACAAACTCGCAAGGTGCGTTGTCGTAGTCGAGCCAGGCGTGGAAGGCTGTGCCTTCCTTACCCGTGATTTCAAAGAAGAAGCTGCAGCTGCTGAAGTTCGATATGCCCAATGTGGAGGCCAGACTTTCGAGCGAGCCTTGGATGGTGTAGTACTGGCGCTGGTTGTTGGTGTCAACACCTTGCCATACATGCACGCCTGCCGAGGAGAGCTGAGCCGCGGTAGGCTCATAGCGCTTGCTCATGGCGTAGACCACGAACTGCACGTTGAAGTGCTCCTGACCGTCGGTGGCTTCGCCCCAGATGGAGCTGTAGATGTAGTTATAGGAGTTGTAGCTGCTGACGGGCTTGACTTTCAGATAGACGGGTGTGTCGTCGCTGGCAATCTCGCGGCGTGCGTGAATCTTGGTGCCGCCCTCATTGCCCATGGCTGCCACCATGAGGCCGCCTTCGCCGCAGAGGTCGCTCATGCCGCGGTCATAGTCGGTAGAGCCGTCGTGCGGGCCGATGACTGCGCCGAAGCTCATGTTCAGCACCCAGGGCTGGTCGTTGGCCTCGGCATAGGTCTTGATGGCCTTGGCCTGCTTCAGTACGCTGGTCTGCTGGAAGTCAGACGAGATGAGAATCAGGTCGGCTCCGGTGGCGATGCCGTGGTAGTCGGCTCCGCTGACCTTGTTGCCGGCGGCAATGTTGGCGACGTGGGTGGCATGGCCCACATCGTCGCGGGTGTCGGTGGAGGGCATCCTGGAGGTCAGTGTGCCCGATGTGGCGCTGGCTCCGTAGCGTACCACGCGGTCGCTGAAGGCGGGGTGGGCGTATTCAAAGCCTTGGTCGATGACAGCTACTACCACGCCCTTGCCCGTGAAGGGCGTTTCGAGTCCTTCCCCCGATACGACCTTTTCGACACCTGTCTCGGGACGCACGTCAGCCATGCTGGGAAACAGCTGCTGCGGGGCATTGACGAAGCGCACGTCGGAGCGTTCGGCCAGGGGCTTGATGAACGAGGCGGGGATGGACACGGTGATGAGCTGCGGGGTAATCACTTCGGCTTCAAAACCGTTGTCTGTAACATATTGGGCAACAGCCTCGGCATCGAACACGCTGACGTGTGCGTTGACTAACTGGTCGGGGCTGACGGTCTGTACTTGTCTTCCTGCAACTCGCTGTACGGTCTGTCCGGCTATGAGTGCATCGAACTCACCGCTCCACTTGCGCGGGCCTTGTTCCTGTGCCTGGCTGGGCGAGGCGGTGAGCAAGGCTATGCCTGCATAGAGTAGATACTTCTTCATTGTTTGCAAAGAGTGATAGGGTTAGGTTTTGTTTTTATTCAAACTCAGCGCGCAAAGGTAAGGATTATCTCGGACAAACCTTGCCTGTAGCGCGCTGAGCCGCAGTCTGTTTAGAAGTTTTAAGTTTTGTGGGTCATGATGTCGAGCACTTTGCGGTCGGTTTCGTTCATGGCTTCGGCCCCGATGCCGACAAGGTTGCGTATGCTCTGGTCTACGTCGTCGTCGATGATGCCTTCCACGCTGCTCACGCAGTTGCCCTGCATGGCGAGCATGGCTGAGAGAACGGCGGTGCTCACTCCGGAGGTGAGTTTGAGGGCGCAGCTGGGCTTGGCCCCGTCGCAGATCATGCCTGTGAGGTTGGCGATCATGTTCTTCACGGCGTAGCTTGTCTGCTCGTAGGTGCCGCCCATCAGGTAGGTGATGCCGCAGCTGGAGCCGGTAGAGGCCACCACGCAGCCGCACAGGGCCGAGAGTGTGCCGAGATTGAGCTTGATGTAGATGGCGGTGAGGTGGGAGAGCATCAGTGCGCGGGTCATCTCCTCGGCCGTGTTGTGGTTCTCCTCGGCAAAGACTACGACGGGATTGGTGGCACAGATGCCTTGGTTGCCTGAACCGGAGTTGCTCATTACGGGAATCATCGCACCGGCCATGCGGGCGTCGCAGGCGCAGGAGGTGGACGAAAGGATGTGGGAGAAGATGTTGTCGCCCATGATGCCCTTGCCCAGCGGACGCGACAGTGCCTTGCCCAGACAGTGGCCGTAGTTGCCTTCGAGCGAGCGTTGGGCGGCGGCTTCGTTGAGGCGGCGCGCTTCGTTGATAAATTCTATTTCGCTGAGCGGCATGGTGGTGGCATATTCCCACACCTTGCGAAGGGTGAGCGTGTGGCGCAGCTGTTCCATGTCGTTGGCGGGGTTGGCTTCGCCGTCGGCCGCCGTGGCGCGTGTAGCGTTGCGCTCATCAAGCAGGACTTGGCTCGCGCGCGCGATATATATATAATGAGTGTGCTGTCCGGCAATGACCGCTGTGGCGGTGTGGCCCGCCCCGTCGTGTACTACGGCTTCGACATAGAGCTTGTCGGGGGCATCGCTTTTCAGGTCAATGGCTATGCGGCTGTCATCGGCCAGAAATGCCTTGGCGCGTTCCACGGCTTCGGCATTGACATCTTGCAGGCATTCCAGTTCACGTTCGGGCCGGCCGATCAAGGCCCCCAGTGCAATGGCAATGGGGAGGCCCACCATGCCCGTTCCGGGAATGCCCACGCCCATGGCGTTCTTCAGGATGTTGGCACTTAGGTGCACTTCGATGCGTGCGGGGGTAGTGCCCAGCTCTTGGGTGGCACGGCTCACGGCGAGTGCCACGCAGATAGGTTCGGTGCAGCCGATGGCCGGTACCACCCAGTGGCGCACTAACCGTGTGATTTGTTGTTTTTCGAGGTTTGAGAGCATGACTTTTCAGGGTTAGTCTTCACGCCCCATGCGGTAGGCTTTGGGCGTGCAGTCGTATTGTCGGGCGAAGGCTTTGTAGAAGGCTTGGCGGGAGGCAAAGCCTGCGAGCAGCCCGATTTCTTCGGCGGTGAGGTGCTTGTACTTGGCCGAGCGCAGCATTTTGCAGGCATCGCGCAGGCGCATCCCGTTGACCAATGCGCAGTAGTTCCCGCCCGAGCACACTGCCACGGCCGCTGAAATGTAGCGTGTGTTGGTTTGCAGCTCTTCGGCTAACTGTGCCGTGGTATAGTTCGGGTCGCGGTAGAGCTTTTCGCGCATGAGCTTCTGGAGGATGCGTATGTAGAGCTCGTCGGCCCTTTCGGCCTTGAGGCGGGAGCGGTAGGCCGGCTCGGCTTTCTCCTGTTTCATGAAGAGGGATGATTTAATGTATAATGTATAATGTATAATGTAGAATGAAGGCTGCGCCCGACATACAGTACGATGAAGAACCGCCGACACCATGGCCGTAGGCAATTATACATTATAAATTATTCATTTCCCGCGCTCAGCGGAGCATAGTCCCTGCTGTAGCGCAGCATCTGCTGGTCGTAGGCTTCGGTGTAGTCGAGCTTCACGTCGGTAATCTGTCCGTTGGCATCGCGTTCGGCCTTGTAGACAGGGTTGATGAAGCCCTTGTAGGGCGACAGATGCAGGCGTTCGTAGCGGGCGAGCACTTCGCTGTGCAGTTCGGGGTCAACCTTCACGCCGTAGTCCTCCACCAGTCGGCGGGCAGCTTCGAAGTCGCCTTCGCTCTTGATGCGCTGCACCTCGGCCAGCAGCTGGCCAAAGAGGGTGCGCAGGGCGGCATAGTCGTTGACCTTGACGTAGGTCTTTCCCTTCTTCTTCACCAGTTCGACCACCTTTTGGGCCTTGCCGTGCTCATAGGCCCAGCGGGCGATGAGGGCGCGGTTGCGCATGTGGGCCTCTTCGATGTTGGCACCGGGCTTGATGCGCACCAACTGCGTCAGCAGACCGTTCTGCATGTAGGTGTAGTACTGGCTCTTGTAGGCTTCGAGGTTGGGCGTCAGTCCCAGTTCGACCAGTTTGGGGTCGGCCACATAATAGAGGCCGAAGAGGTCGGCGCGGGCCTCCTCGATGGTCGAGCCGTAGGCCCTGAGCGTGTCGGGGTCAGTGCCGGGCAGGAGCTTGCCGCTGCCGTGTCCCAGACATTCGTGGAGGTCGGTGTGGAGGTCGTCGCAGGCATCGCCGTAGGTGGCGATGAGCTGGCGGGTGGCCTCGTCAATCACAAACTCCTTGTCCATGCCGTTGCCGTGGGCCGCCTTGTTGTAGGCATCCGTCAGGTTGCCGATTGTCACGCTCTTCGAGCCATGTTCGCGGCGCACCCAGTCGGAGTTGGGCAGGTTGATGCCGATAGCTGTCGAGGGGTAGAGGTCACCGGCCAGAATGGCTGCGGTGATGACCTTGGCCGACACGCCTTTCACCTTTTCCTTCTTGAACTGCGGTGCCACGGGCGAGTGGTCTTCAAACCACTGCGCGTTGTCCGAGAGCTTGGTGGTGCGCTCGGTGGCAGCCAGGTCCTTGAAGTTGACGATGGCCTCCCACGAAGCCTTCATGCCCAGCGGGTCGCCGTAGCTCTCGGTAAAATAGCAGGTGAAGTCCACGAGACTCTGCGTGTCGCGCAGCCAGTAGATGGCATATTCGTCGAAGGTGCGCAGGTCACCCGTGCGGTACACCTCGACCAGCAGGTCGATGACCTTCTGCTGGGCTTCGGTATCGGCATAGGGGCGTGCCTTGAGCAGGTTGTCAACGATGTGTTCGAGTGCCGGCGAATACATGCCGCCCACGCGCCACACCCTTTCGGTGAGCTGTCCAAACTCATCGCGCTCCAGGCGCGAGTTCATGCCCATCATCACAGGGCGCGGGTCGGCCGGGGCCTTTCGCTGGGTGTAGAAGGTTTCGGCTTCAGCCTGGGTGATGCCCGGTGCGTAGTAGTTGCAGGCCGAGGTCAGCAGGAGGTCGTCGCCGTCCTTCTGGTTCACGCGCATGGGCATGACGGCGGGGTCGAACATCACGGGCAGCAGTTCGTCACACAGTTGTGCGGCGGTCTGTCCCGGACTGAGCGGCAGCTTGTCGGCGGGCAGCTGCATCACGGCTTCGCGCAGGAGGTCGGCACTGAAGCCCGGCTCGAACTTCTCGCAGCCGTAGTGGTGGTGGATGCCCGATGAGAACCACACCCGTTTCAGGTAGGTGGTGAGGCCCTGGAAGAAGTCGCTGCTGCGGTCGCCGCTGTAGTCCGTGTAGACAGCTTCGAGCAGTTGGCGTATGCGCAGGTTGTAGCGTCCGTTCTGGTCGAACAGGATGTCGCGGCCCCACAGGGCGGCTTCCTGGAGGTAGTAGATGAATGTCTTTTGTTTGAGGGTGAGCTTGTCGAATCCCTCCACCTTGTAGCGGAGCATCTGGATGTCGGCAAACTGTTCGTCGGTGTATTGGAAGGTATTGTCCTTGTCGGCGGGCGGGGTGACGGTGGCACCTGCGCCCAAGGCCGCTGAGGTGGCAAGTATCATGGCTGCTATTTTTTGCTTCATCATGTTGGGGAATAGGAGGTTATGTGGTGTGGATGCTCACAGAGCGAACGGGGCTGTGCGCGACAGGAGGCCTTGTCATGCTTCCCGGCTAAAAGCTTTCAGCTGTGCCAGGCTCTCCGTCGTCCCATTCAGCCTGTTCCCAGGAGTCTTGTCCGATGCCGTACTGCACGCCGTTGCCCACTTCGTCGTGGGTGCCGCTCAGGGAGAGCAGGGGCTGGGCGGGACGCAGCTTGATGAGCTGTAAAGTCGGTTTTGTGTAAGTCTTCATAACGTTTGTCGTGGGTTGTCAGTGTAGGGAAGGTTGGTGAGGCCGGAAGGCGGGCGGCGGTTAGCGCATCACCTTCTGGCCGTTGATGATGTAGAGGCCGTGGGGCAGCTGCTGCACATCGCCCGTCACGCGGCGGCCGTCGATGGTGAATACGGCGGCGGGCTGGCTGGCTTGTGGCAGAGCGGGGTGGCAGCCTGTGGCCACGCCGTCGAAGAGGTCGTAGCCCATGGCGTATGCCTTATCGGCAGGAACGGCCAGATAGGCGCGTGCCGGACCGTTCAGGAAGGCTGCTCCGTCGGCTGTGCCGTAGTAGAAGCCCAGGTTCGTGCCGGTGCTGTTGTACGACAGCATGTAGTACTTCCACGTGCCCTCGCCGGCATAGCAGTAGCCATTGTTGTCAAGTTGGCCTTTCAGCAGGTTGTTGGCGGGAGCAGCCGGTGAGTTGGCGAAGTCAATGTTGTAGGTGTAGCTGCCCTGACTGGCCTTGACGATGACAGGCGTGCCGGCGGGTACCGTGCTTCCTGCGCTGTAGCGGTAGTCGATGGTCAGCTGTTCGTTGTTCGCGTCCGTCACCACGCCGCACTCCATGCCTTCAGGTACAGTGAAGGGATGCTGCAGACAGCAGGTGGCGTAGCCCTCGGGCGTGGCCACCGTCAGGCTGCCCTGCGTGCCTACCGTGAAGCTGGCTTCGTTGGTGTGGGAGATGAATTGGTTGGTCTGGACGATGAAGGGGTAGACATAGTAGGTGCCGCCCTCATACCCGCTTTGTGAGTTTATGTTTATGCTCTTCACCCAGGTTTGGGTTTCGCCTGCGGCGACAGTGAAATTCCCGAGGTCGAAGCCGTAGTTCATACTTCCTGTCGGTATGACGGCTTTGAGCTGTCCCTGGAAGGTGTCGTTACCCTCGTTGCGCAGAGTCAGGCGAATCTTCAACATGTCGTCCGACATGCCTTTGGCAATGGTGGGGGTGAGCACCGTGACAGGCAGGGCGGCGAGTTTGTAGCCCTTCACTTCGGGGTTGCACTCGGCCAATGTCACATAGCCTCCTGCCATGTGGTCATAGTAAATCAGTTGCAGGTGGTCGGTGCCCAGCTCTTCGGACATACGCACCATGGGATTGAAGACGAAGTCGCCGCCAGCTTCTACTATCATGTTGGAGCGGCACACCCAATATCTGTCTTCGCCGATGACGCGCACGAGGCCCACTTCGCCCTGATACAGGCTGCCGCTGTTGTGTATGGTGAACGACAGGGCGGCCTGACCGCCCGGGGCCGTGCCGCCTTCGGGCAGGGTCGTGCTGCTGAGTGACAGGTTGTAGGCCAAATCCGCAGGATTGCTGAACGTGACCGATTCGTCAGTCACCGTCACAACCAGTTCGGTGGGCTGCCCTGTTCCTACGGCGCAGCGCACGGGGTGCATGTTTTCTTTGCTGCTTCCGCAAATCACGCGCAGCGTATAGGTGCCGTTGGGTAGTGTGGCAGGCACGGTGCGGTCGCTGAAGCTCAGGGCGGGGTAGTAGGCATATTTCGACAAGCCCTTAGAGAGCGCGTAAGGGATATCCTGTACGCAGCTTGTTCCGGAGGTGTCGTAGTAGGCCAGTCCCACCAGTCCGCCAGTAGCAAAATCTTCGAGACCCGCGCCCAGGTTGCTGGCTGTGACGGTGAACTGGCCAGACCGAGTTACCTCAGTGGTCGACACCGTAAGCTGTCCGCCCAGGAAGAGCTCGTCGGTGACATTGGCATTCCCCTTGTCGGGCTGGATGCCCACCAGGATGCGTTGCCCCATGCCGTAGCTGTCAGCGTAGTCGGTCGATGCGTTGGAGTCGCCACTGCGTGCGGCATCGAGCGTGATGAGGTCGAAGTAGCCGTCGTAATGGCCGTACCAGCCCCAGTTGATGTGGTACAGGTTGTCGGCATTATAGCCGTCGCACACGAAGGCGTGGCCGCCGTAGAGCGAGCTGCCGGCATAGAGCACGGGACGGCTGGCGTTCAGCTCGGTCATGACGATTTCGTTCCACTCGTTAGTGGTGAAGTACTTCCGCTCGTGTGCGGTGCAGGCCTTGTCGATGCCAAAATGCTTTTCAAGGATGGCGGGAAGGGCCGAGGAACCTGATCCCAGCGTGCAGTAGTCCATCTCGCAGGCCACGCCGCAGGCATACATCAGTTGGGCCACTGCCGTTTGTTGCGCTTTGGTGGCGCTCCCACTGCTGTAGTTATCAGCCATGTTCGCCCAGTCGAAGGTGAAGGCAGACAAGTCTTCCGAAATGCTCATGCTGTGGGTCGATGTGGTGTATGCTACCGTGTCGCTACCGTTGGCGGGATATTTGTGGTATTTCAGGATCTGGGCCAGTGCCGTGGCCGTACAGCCCGTGACGCTCCGTCCGCCATGCGTGGGGTCTGTGGGACACAGGTTGTTGTAGGGTTCTCCTTGTCCCCACTGGGTGGTGAGCAGCGGGTCTACGCTCGCGGCCAGTCCTTCGGCGCGTATCACCATGGTGCGCTGCCTGTTGTTGTCGGCCATGAGGCGGGCCATGCTGGCTTCGGCCTCATGCAGCCACCACTGCATGCCGGGGTGCAGGAGGGCAGGGTCGAAGCTGCCCTGTGTGGTCACTGCCAGCACCGCATTGGCGCGGTCGTCGCCGGCCACCACGACAAATCCTCCGGCCGTCTGGTCGTTGAACACATACAGCAGGGCCTGCTGCTCGGACGTACTGGTACCGGGTGCGGCCACGCGTGCCGGCAGGGTGGGCGAGTAGGCCAAGCTGAGTTCGGGCTGCTTGCCTGGCGTGCGGTTCAGTCCGGGCAGTGAGCCGGCCTGGCGCGTCAGGTAGTCGAAGGCAATCTTCCGGGCCTGTTCGACAGACACCGGCGCACTGTACAGCGGCAGGCTGCACAGCAGGAGCCATAGGAGTGATACGAGCTTTTTCATGATTTTATGTCGTTGGTTTTGTGATGCTTGGGATAGACATGGCAAAAGTATGCAAAATCTTTCGGATTATGTAGCCCCATCCGCTCAAAACAAAGTGTCGAGTTGTTTTTCCTGAGTGCCGAGTTGTTTTTCCTGAGTGCCGAGTTGTTTTTCCTAAGTGCCGAGTTGTTTTATGTGCCGGTCCGATACGGGCCGTCCCGCGGGATTTATATACTTTTGCAGGGCAATAAGCCAACCGACAACCTACACCTATATATATTATATGAGCGAAACAACACTGAGCGAGCAGCTGCGCGAGATCAAGCGTTCGCTGCGCGGAGTCATGAACGGCCCTGTGAGTGCCTCGATGCGCGAGAAGGGGCTGGCCTATAAAGTAAACTTCGGCGTGGAGCTGCCCCGCTTGCGCCAGATGGCAGCCGGGCTGCCCCACACCTACGAGCTGGCAGCCGCCTTGTGGAAGGAGGACATCCGCGAATGCCGCCTGCTGGCCGGTATGCTCATGCCGGCAGAGCAGTTCGACGATGCGCTGGCCGAGGTGTGGGTGGAGCAGATGCGATTTGCCGAGGAGGCAGAATGCACGGTGATGAACCTGTTCTGCCACACCCCGTGGGCCTCGACCAAGGCTTTTGAGTGGATGGCCGCCGAGCAGCCGATGCGTGCGCTGTGTGGCTTCCTGCTGATGGGCCGCCTGCTCATGCAGGGGCTGACACCCTCGGAGCGCGATGCCCAAGAATTGGTAGACCAGGCTCAGGCAGCCGTGCAGAGCGGCAACCTGACGCTGGCGCGTGCCGCCCAGAATGCCTTGGTCAAGTATGAGGACCGGTGTGGTGGGGCTACGGATGGGGAATAACGCACTGCCCAGGGTATTGGAGGGATAAAGTACTTCAAGGAGGGGCAACAGCGCACAGTCCAGGGTATTGGAGGGATAAAGTACGCCCCAGAGGGGCAACAGCGCACAGCCCAGGGCATCGCCCTGGGTAGGTTGACCGCCGCCAATGCGCCCTGCAAGGGCAAAAGCGTATGTAGTCAACGTCTTTGTTCTAACGCTTTTGCCCCTTCGGGGCGTACTTCATCGACTCTTGCTACCCAGGGTGTTACCCTGGGCTTAGCGCTTGTTGGGCTTTCAGCCCGTGCCTTGAACGCTTGTACCCAACTGCCTTGCACTACCTCTGCTTTGCGAAGGTAGGCTGCGGCTCGGTATAGAAAAGAAAAAACGCGTTTTTTCTTTTCTATACGCTCGCCTTGCACTACCTCTGCTTTGCGAAGGTAGGTTGCGGCTCGGAAGTGCAAAAAAAAATCTTTCGGCTTTTCTTTTGCACTTCGCTCGCCTTGCACTACCTCTGCTTTGCGAAGGTAGGCTGCGGCTCGGTATAGAAAAGAAAAAACGCGTTTTTTCTTTTCTATACGCTCGCCTTGCACTACCTTTGCCCCCGATGTGAAGACAAAGGGGTGCCGCGCCCGTACTTAGCGATGATTGTAGCGGCTGAGATTATACCCTTACGACCTGATGCAGTTAATGCTGCCGTAGGCATTGCTCACGCAACCAACCCTGCCCCTTCTTTTGTTATGCGCTGGGCAGGGCGCAAGCATCCTCCTTTCGCTTCGCAGCCAATTCTTACACATTTAAAACATTTGGCATTATGCAAGTATTGTTGAACAACCAGGAGGTGCAGACACAAGCACAAAACATTTCGGAACTGCTCTCAGAACTCGGCTACCGCGCCGAAGGAGTGGCCGTTGCAGTAGACAACCAGATTGTGCCCCGTGGCACGTGGAGCGAAACGGTGCTCCGCGAGGGCTGCCGCATCACAGTCATCAAGGCTGCTTGCGGCGGTTAGCACATCAGACTCTTCTATTCACAAATTACCCCAATCCCCCTATACACCATGACGCAAAAACTGAAGATTGCAGACCGCGAGTTCAGCTCGCGGCTGTTCCTGGGCACCGGCAAGTTCCGCAGCAATGAAGAAATGAAGTGTGCCCTCGAAGCCTCCGGCGCAGAGATGGTCACCCTGGCCATGAAGCGCGTGGAGCTGGATGATGAAGGCGACGACATGCTCTGCCATGTAAGGCGCGACGGCATACAGCTGCTGCCCAACACGTCGGGCGTGCGCGACGCTGATGAGGCTGTCTTTGCCGCCCAACTTGCGCGCGAAGCCTTCGGCACCAACTGGCTGAAGCTCGAGATTCATCCCGACCCGCGCTATCTGCTGCCCGATAGCATAGAGACCCTCGAGGCTACCGAAAAGCTCGCCGCCATGGGCTTTGTCGTGCTGCCCTATTGCCAGGCCGACCCCACGCTGTGCAAGCGGCTCGAAGAGGCCGGCGCTGCTGCCGTCATGCCCTTGGGTGCTCCCATTGGCACCAACCGCGGCCTGCGCACCCGCGACTTCCTGCGCATCATCATAGAGCAGGCCAATGTGCCCGTTGTGGTCGATGCTGGCATCGGCGCACCCAGCCATGCCGCCGAAGCCATGGAGCTGGGAGCCTCCGCCTGCTTGGTAAACACCGCTATCGCCGTAGCCGGCCATCCCGCAGCCATGGCTCGTGCGTTCAAGAAGGCAGTCGAGGCCGGACGCGAAGCCTACGAGGCCGGTCTGCCCGCACAAATACACAGTTTCGAGGCGCAAGCCAGCTCACCACTCACCGCCTTCTTGCAGGAGTAGGGCTGTCGGGCAACCCGAAACCCGGAATACAAATCCCCATACCATGTTCTCAGAAGAATTGTCCCAATACAGCTGGGAGGAAACAACGGATGCCATAGCTGCCAAAACTGCCGCCGACGTAGAGCGTGCGCTGGGTAAGGAACAGTGTGACGTGGACGACTTCATGGCCTTAGTGTCGCCCGCGGCCGAGCCTTACTTGGAGACCATGGCCCGCCTGTCGCGCCGTTACACCGAAGCGCGCTTCGGCCGCACGGTGTCGATGTTCATTCCCCTGTACCTTACCAACTCATGCACCAACTCGTGCGTGTACTGCGGCTTCCATGTGGCCAACAAAATGAAACGCACCATTCTCACCCCTGACGAAATGGTGCGCGAGTTCGAGGCCATCAAGCAGCTCGGCCCTTTCGAGAACCTGCTGCTTGTGACAGGCGAGAATCCCGCCCGTGCCGGCGTGCCCTATTTGGCCCGCGCGCTCGATCTGGCCAAGCCCTACTTCTCCAACCTGAAGATAGAGGTGATGCCTCTGGCCGCTGCCGAATATGAAGAACTCACCCATCACGGGCTGAACGGTGTCATCTGCTTTCAGGAGACCTATCACCGCGCCAACTATAACCTCTATCACCCGCGTGGTATGAAGGCCAACTTCGAATGGCGCGTCAACGGCTTCGACCGCATGGGCCAGGCCGGTGTCCACTCCATCGGCATGGGTGTGCTGATAGGCTTGGAGCGCGAATGGCGCACCGACCTCACCATGATGGCCCGCCACCTGCGCTACCTGCAGCGTCGCTACTGGCGCACCAAGTACAGCGTGAACTTTCCGCGCATGTGTCCTGCCGAGAACGGCGGATTCCAGCCCCGTTGCATCATGACCGACCGCGAACTGGCGCAGCTCACCTTTGCCATGCGCATCTTTGACCATGATGTCGACATATCCTACAGCACACGCGAGCTTCCCCGCTTCCGTGACCACATGGCCACACTGGGTGTCACCACTATGTCGGCTGGCAGCCAGACCGAGCCGGGGGGCTATTCCACCCACCGCGACGCCCTCGAACAGTTCGAGGTGAGCGACCCGCGCACGGTGGAGGAGGTGGCTGCCGCCCTGCGCCGCATGGGCATGGAGCCCGTGTGGAAGGACTGGGACAGCAGTTTCGACCGCGTGCGCTGCCGCTGACCCGTCCAGAAGGAAACCAATCTCTTTTGTTCCCGTATCATGGAATCACGTTACCAACGTCAGCTCCTGCTGCCCGAAATCGGGGAACAGGGCCAAAGCAAGATAGCCCGTTCGCGCGTGCTCGTTGTAGGCGTAGGCGGACTGGGCAGTCCCATAGCCCTTTATCTGGCCGGAGCCGGGGTGGGTACGCTCGGCCTCGTCGATGATGATGTGGTGAGCCTCACCAACCTTCACCGTCAGGTGCTCTATGCCGAACAGCAACAGGGCCAGCCCAAGGCAGCCGAAGCAGCCCGCCGCCTCAATGCGCTGAACAGCGAAGTGAAGGTAGAGCCCCACGTGTGTCGCCTCACTGCCGACAATGCCGCCCAGCTGATAGGGCAGTATGATGTGGTGGTCGACGGCTGCGACAACTTTGCCACGCGTTACCTCATCGACGATGCCTGTGCTGCTGTGGGCCGTCCATATATTTATGGAGCCGTGTGCGGCTTTGAGGGACAAGTGTCGGTGTTTCATGCCGGCAGCACGCCCCGCCGCTACCGCGATCTCTACCCTGATGAAGCTTCGGTACTCGCTATGCCTCATCCGGGCAAAGCCATAGTTGGTATGACTCCCGGTGTGGTAGGCAGTGTCATGGCGCAGCAGGTGTTGCAGCTCATCTGTGGTTACGGCCAGCCCCTGTGTGGCCGTCTGTGGACCGTTGACCTGCGCACCATGCAGTGTCACCTGCTCGACCTGTAGAGGTGCGGGTCTTTGCCCGCTCTCCTCAGTGCTGCGTCGCTATGCGCTGTTGCCCCTCCGGGGCGTGCCTTGAACGCTTGTTGGCCAGCAGATCGACTTGCTAAACAGGACAACTAAAACAGGTTTGGCTAATACCAATAAAAAACTTTCACTACTTTTGCTGCGCCAAAGCAGGCTGCGGTTCGGCAAAGGAAAAGCGAAACACGTTTCGCTTTCCCTCTGCGCTCACCTTGCACTGCTTTTGCTGCGCCAAAGCAGGCTGCGGTTCGCCAAAGCAGGCTGCGGCCCAAAGGCATAAAACTCTGTATGACCTATGCAACTGCTCACTCCTGTTGAACTTCCGCCACAAAGACTGCAACTCACCCCGCATTCGAAGGTCGTGTTGGCAGGGTCGTGCTTTGCCGAGCACATGGGGGAACGACTGGCCCGTAGCTTGGGGCGGAAGCAGGTGTGTGCCAACCCGTTCGGTGTGATGTATAATCCCGAAAGCCTGTGCGGAGCTTTGACTGACTGGATGCAGCCCGAACCGCCGCGCTGGGAAACGGACATGTTTCAGCATCCCGAAGGAGGCTGCCGCCATTGGCATTTCGCTACGCGCTTTGAGGCGGAAAGTCCCGACGCACTGCGTGAGGTGCTACAGGAAGCTTGGCAGGACGGACACCGCGCGCTGGCTGAGGCCGACGTGCTGTTCGTGACGCTGAGCACCGACCATGCTTACTTCAGGCAGGGCGAGGAGGACACACGGGCTGTGGCCAACTGCCACAAGATGCCGGCCCGCCTGTTTCACGAAAGGGTGTTGCAGCCTGACGCGATGCTTGCAGCATGGCGCAATGTGCTGTCCGGCCTGCTGGCGCAGCGGCCGGAGCTGAAGGTGGTGCTGACAGTGAGCCCCTACCGCTATGCGAAACACGGGATGCACGCCAGCGCACTCTCCAAGGCGCACCTCTTGTTGCTGGTCGATGCGTTGCAGCAGGAGTTCGACCGGGTGGTCTACTTCCCGGCATTCGAGATTGTGACCGATGAGCTGCGCGACTACCGCTTCTATGCTCCCGACATGCTGCACCCCTCAGAGCAGGCCGTGGACTATGTGTGGCAACGCTTTGCCGAATGGGCCTTTACGCCGCAGCTCAAGGAGTTCGCCCGCGAACGGATGCAGCTGCTGCGCGATGCCGAACACCGCCCGTTGCACCCGGGTAGCGAAGCACACCGGCACTTCTTGCAGCGGATGCGCGAGAGGCGCGAGGCGTTTGAACAAAAGTGGAAGCGCGGGTTGGACAATGTGTAAACAGTCATTGCCTGTTGGACGGCAGTGCGTTGGGTACTGCGCTTTGCGAGGAATACAGCCTTCATCGTACACTGTTAATTGACAAGATAGCTCATGCTCTATTCAATTGAAAACATTGCGGCCCTGACGGGCGCACACAGGTATGGCACCCAAAGTGCCGAAATTGACCGGCTGCTCACCGACAGCCGTTCGCTGGCTTTTGCCGAGACCACGCTCTTCTTTGCCCTGCGCACCAAGGTGGGCGACGGACACCGATATATAGCCGACCTGTACCGGCGCGGCGTACGCAACTTTGTGGTGGGTACTGTGCCTGCCGACTGGCAGACGGCTTATGCCGATGCCAACTTCCTGAAGGTGGTCAGTCCGCTCAAGGCGTTGCAGCGGCTGGCCGAGCGGCATCGCGAGGAGTTCGACTTGCCCGTTGTGGGCGTGACGGGTTCTAACGGCAAGACGGTGGTCAAGGAGTGGCTCTACCAGCTGCTTTCGCCTTCCATGCACGTGACGCGCTCGCCCCGTTCCTACAATTCGCAAGTAGGCGTGCCGCTCAGTGTGTGGCTGCTCGACGAGCATTCGCAGGTAGGCGTGTTTGAAGCAGGCATTTCTCAGCCCGGCGAAATGCAGGCGCTGCGCGCCATTGTGCAGCCCACCATCGGAGTCATGACCAATATCGGACCGGCCCATCAGGAGAACTTTGCCACGCTCGAAGAGAAGTGTCACGAGAAACTGGAGCTGATGCGCGATGCCGAACTGTTAGTGTGCTGTGCCGACGACGAGGTGACCCGCAGCTGTCTGAAGGCTGCGCCGCCGAAGGGCAGGCTCCTGGCGTGGTCCATGAAGGACGCTTCCGCCCCGCTGTTTGTGGAGGAGGTCGTGAAGGAGGGCGAAGGTGCCCGCATTCGCTACACCTACCGGCGGCAGCAGGCTGAAATGCACATTCCCTTCAGCGATGATGCTTCGGTGAGAAACTGCATACACTGTCTGGCCGTGTGTCTGGCCCTGAAGCTCGAACCGGCCGACATTGCCCGGCGCATGGAACGCCTCGAACCCGTGGCAATGCGCTTGGAGGTGGTGCAGGGCGTGAGGGGCTGTACCGTGATCAACGATGCCTACAATTCAGACGTGGCCTCGTTGGACATCGCACTGGACTTCATGAACCGCCGCCCGGAACTGGGCGAACGGCCCAAGGCACTGATACTGTCGGACATGCTGCAAACGGGTCTGGAGCCGGACGTATTATACGGCAAGGTGGCCCAGATGCTGGAGCGGCGAGGCATAGACCGGCTGATTGGTGTGGGAGAGGAGATAACAGCTGCCCAGGCATGCTTCGGCATGGCGAAGACCTTCTTTGCCACGACCGACGAACTGATGCAGAGCGGGCTGCTGGAAGAACTGCATGATGTGATGGTGCTGGTGAAGGGCTCGCGCCGCTTCGGATTTGAGCGGGTGACTTCGGCCCTTTCGCTCCGAGTGCATGAAACGACGCTCGACGTGAACCTGCAAGCTATAGCCGAGAACCTGAACTTCTACCGCTCGTTCATGAAGCCCGACACGAAGATCACCTGCATGGTGAAGGCCTCGGCCTATGGGGCAGGGGCAACCGAAATCGCCAGGACGCTGCAAGACCGTGGCGTGGACTATCTGGCAGTGGCGGTGGCCGACGAAGGGGCAGAGCTGAGGCGCGCTGGCATCACTACGGGAATCATGGTGATGAACCCGGAACTGACAGCCTTCGGCACGCTCTTCGAATACGACCTGGAGCCAGAGGTGTACAGCTTCAAGCTGCTCGATGCGCTGGTGCGGGCGGCCGAGAAACAAGGCATCCAAGGGTTGCCCGTCCACATCAAGCTCGACACAGGCATGCACCGTCTGGGCTTTGACCCGCTGAGAGATGTGCCTGTATTGATAGACCGCCTGAAGCACCAGACGGCTCTGGTGCCCCGTTCGGTATTCTCGCATTTTGTAGGCTCCGACTCGCCCGACTTCGATGCCTTCTCGGCACAGCAGTTCAAGCTGTTTGACGAAGCTTCGCGCACGTTGCAGGCAGCCTTCAGCCACAAGATCCTGCGCCATATCTGCAACAGTGCCGGTATCGAGCGTTTCCCCGAACGTCATTTGGACATGGTGCGTCTGGGTCTGGGCTTGTATGGCATCGACCCCATCGACAACCGCCGGTTGCACAATGTGACTTCGCTGAGGTCCACCATCCTGCAAATACGCGAGGTGCCGCAGGGCGACAGCATCGGCTATTCGCGTCGTACAGTGACCACGCGCGACTCGCGCATTGCGGCCGTGCCCATAGGCTATGCCGACGGACTGAACCGCCACTTGGGCAACCGCAAAGGCTACTGTTTGGTGAACGGTCAGCAGGCTCCGTATGTCGGAAACATCTGTATGGACGTATGTATGGTCGATGTGACAGGCATTGACTGCAAGGAAGGCGACACCGTGGAAATCTTCGGCGACAACCTGCCCGTAACGGTGTTGTCAGACCTGCTCGACACGATACCCTATGAAGTGCTGACATCGGTCAGCAACCGCGTGAAGCGCGTTTACTTTACATAGCTTTGCTTCGCGCAGGTAGGCTGCGGCCTGGCACAGAAAAGAAAAACGCGTTTTTCTTTTCTGTGCTCTCGCCTTACACTACCTTTGCACCCGAAAAGCAAGACGTATGAACCTGATAGTTGACATAGGCAATTCTTCGGCCAAGGCAGCGGTCTTTGACGGCGATACGCTGTTGCTGCGCAAACGCATTGACGGCGACCCGGAGGCGGAGCTGCGCAAACTGGCAGAAGAATCTGACGCAGAGGCTTGCGCCGTGGCGGTGGTGGGCACTGCTCCCGAACAGATACTGAAAACATTGCAAGGTCTGCTGCCTCAGGTGCTGCTTGTAACGGGCGAAACGCCTACTCCGCTCGTGTGCGATTATCTTACGCCCCAAACCTTGGGAGCTGACCGGCTGGCCGCTGCTGTAGGTGCCGCTGCGCTGAGACCGCAGTGTAACCTGCTGATTGTGGATGTCGGCACGTGCATCACCTATGACTATGTCGATGAACGGGGCCATTATCTGGGCGGCAACATTTCGCCCGGAGTGGGCATGCGTTTGCGTGCCTTGCACGAGCAAACTGCCAAGCTGCCTTTAGTGGAGGCATGCAGCAGCTGGCCCAGACTGGGACGGACAACCCGGGAGGCTGTGCTGGCAGGCGTGATGCAGGGCATTGAACACGAAATAGACGGTTACATCAGCCAGTTCGAGCGAGCGTGCCGACAGACGGCGGTGTTTGTCACCGGTGGAAACGGCGTGCGCTTTGCGCAGCACAGAGAGGTGTTGCGCAATGACGCACTCGTCGAAACCGGTCTGAACCGTATTCTGCTACACCATCTTCGCGGGGCGCGTTGAAACTTTCAAGCGACCCTGATTTTCTCACATTGACACACAACACAATGAACAACCTAAGCAAACTGAGCTGTGCAGTATGTCTGGCGGCAGCTGCTACCATACAGGTCGCAGCCCAGACCAATGGCAGCAATTCGCCCTATTCGCGCTACGGCTTCGGACTGCTGGCCGAAGGCGGCAATGCTTTTAACAAGGCCATGGCGGGCACGGCATACGGCATGGCCGACGGGAAGGAACTGAACACGCTAAACCCCGCTTCGTATGCATCCATCGACTCCCTCAGCTTCCTGTTCGACTTCGGCATGTCGTTGCAAAATGCCAATGTTGGGCTTGGCGGCACCAAGACGAATGTGAAGAATTCCTCGGTTGACTATGTGACGGCAGGATTCCGGTTAGCTCCCAAACTGGGCATGTCGGTGGGAATGATCCCTTTCAGCACCATTGGCTACAACACGACCTCTGACAAGCAGTTCAGTTCGGGCAACGACGAAATCACCCAAACCACCACCTTCCAGGGTGACGGCGGACTGCATGAAGTCTATGTAGGTTTGGGCTGGGCACCTACGAAATCGCTGGCCTTGGGAGCCAATGTGGGCTACCTGTGGGGCGAAGTGGGCCACCAAGTGCTCATGAGCTTCGATGACACGAACATCAGCTCGACCCAGCAAATCTACTCGGCCGACATACGTTCCTACAAGCTCGACCTGGGCTTGCAGTACCAGTTGAAACTCGACCGGAAGAACCGGCTGGTGTTGGGCCTGGTGTATGGACTGGGCCACGACATGAATCGTCCCGCCTACTACTACAATCGCAAGATAACCTCCAGTTCGCTTGCCGCAGCCGACACGCTGAAAGCCGCCAACGCCTTTGGCCTGCCTCACACGTTGGGCGTGGGCGTTACATGGGCACATGGCCGTACGCTGAGGGTAGGGCTTGACTATACCTTCCAGAAGTGGGGCGATGTGAAATATCCGTCGATAGTAACCGAGGGCGGCGTGCCCCGCTATGTGGGAATGAAGGGCAGCTTTACCGACCGTCACAGGGCCAGCATAGGCATGGAATATGTACAGAATCCCGAAGGCGTGAAGTGGCGCAACCGTGTACGCTACCGGCTCGGATTCGCTTTCTCCACTCCTTATATAAAGGTGGACGGGAAGGACGGACCGCAAGACTTTCTGGCCAGTATGGGTGTGGCAATGCCTATCTCCAACCGTAACAACAACCGTTCGCTCATCAACTTCTCGTTGCAATACGAACACGTGAAGCCCCAGTTTGCCGGGCAAGTCACCGAAAACTATTTCCGCTTCTGCATCGGACTCTCGTTCAACGAACGCTGGTTCATGAAGTGGAAGGCTGAGTGATGCAGGCTTTTCTAACCCACAACAAACTTATGCGCTCTACCCTACACTTGCTGCCGACCCTTGTGCTTGCAGCGGCATTGTTCTCATTGGCTGCGGGTTGCGACAACGAGGCACCTCCGATGGGAGGGGCTGTGAAAGGTCGCGATTCGCTGCCTGTCATGGTGACGCACGGTGTGAGCAAGCTCATTTCCGATTCGGGTGTCATACGCTATAAAATAATTACCGAGGAATGGCGGGTGTTCGACAAGACCAATCCGCCCCGTTGGGAGTTCCCCAAAGGCATTTTCATCGAACGCTATGACGACAAGTTCAAGGTCAACCTCCACATCACAGCCGACAGTGCCTGGCTCTACGACCAGAACCTGTGGAAACTGCGCGGCCATATAGAACTCGATGACCAGGCGGCACAAACACACATGACCACCGAAGAGCTGTTTTGGAACATGCGCACGGGCGAGCTCTCTTCCGACGTATATACCAAACTCATTGAGCCGGAACAGGAAATCGAAGGCAACTGGTTTAGGGCCACACTGCTGAACAAGCGGCTCACGCACTACCACATCAAGCAGACAAAGGGCTTCCTGCCCATGAACGACACCTTCGACAACAATCCTGCGCCCGCTGCAACCGACACCGCAGGTACTGCCGGCGATTCTGCTACAGTAATGCCTGTAGCACCCTTGCGTGAGGCTCCTGCAAGCCACCGCAAAGGCTCTTGAACGGTGAAAAACGCTGTTTTTTTCGGGCTGCGCCATGAAATTCAGATTTTTTCCATACCTTTGCGCGTCATATTGCCCGCTGGAATATAACAAACAAAAAACAATAATAAACTTCAAATGGCAGCATTACAAACAATTCGAAGCAAAGGCGCCCTTCTGGTGGGCGTGTTGGGCTTGGCCCTCTTTGCCTTCATCGCCGAAGAGTTCTTCCGCTCCATCGAGACCACTTCGAACATGGACCGAAGCCAAGTAGGCGAAGTTTTTGGAAAGAAGCTTTCCATTCAGGACTTCCAAACCATGGTCGACGAACAGAGCGAGGTGACCAAACTGCAGATGCGTATGCAGGGACAGGACGGCAACCTCACCGACCAGCAGACCGAGCAGATTCGTGAGCAGGTTTGGCAGCAGTATGTGCAAGACCAGATGGTAAAGCACGAATGCGACAAGCTGGGCATCTACGTAACCGACGGTGAAGTGCAGGAAGCCCTCCGTTTGGGCAACGCACAGAGCCTGCAGATGATGGCCGGACTCTTCGGCAATCCGCAGACGGGACGTTTCGACCTCGCCCAGTTGCAAAGCTTCCTCAAAGACTACAAGAAAACCATCCAGCAGGCACAGCAGGCCAACAATCCCGAAGCTGTAGAGCAAATCATGATGGTCAAGAAGCTCTGGGACTATTCCGAAAAGCAGCTGCGCAGCGAGCTTCTCTCTAACAAGTACAACATGCTCTTCGCCATGGGCTTCGTGTCAAACCCCATTGCCGCACGCGCCGCTTTCGACGAACGCAACATAGAGAAGAATGCCGTAGTAGCCGCTTTGCCCTACACCGCCATCGAAGGAAAGGACATCCAGGTGACGGATGAGGACCTGAAGGCCGTCTACGAGCAGTACAAGCACCGCTTCTATGTGCCCGTTCCAACCCGCGACCTCAAGCTCATCGACGTGAACGTAGTGGCCAGCGCCGCCGACCGTGCCGACCTCATGAAGAAGGTACAAGGCTTCGAACAGCAGCTGCGCGGCGGTGACGAGGTGGCCAACGTGGTACGCACTTCCAACTCAGAGGTGCCCTACACCAACCTCGCACTGAGCAAGCAGGCCTTCCGCCAGATGCCCGATGTCGCACAGCGTCTCGACTCCATGGCCGTGGGCAGCGTACAGCCGGCCTACTACAACCAGGCTGACAACACCATCAACACCCTGAAGCTCATCGCCAAGCAGGAAGTGCCCGACTCTATCCTTTACCGTCAGATTGCAGCCGTGGCCGCTACCCCCGAGGCCCGCAAGGCACAGGCCGACTCTATCCTCAACGCTCTCAACGGTGGTGCATCGTTTGCCGAACTGGCCAAGAAGTACGGCCAGCGTTCTGATTCCGTATGGCTCACCTCTTCGCAGTACGAATCGTTCGGCATGACCGACGAAAGCGCCGACTACCTGAACCAGCTCTACACCATCGGTGCCGGCAGCTCACAGCTCATCACCAGCGAGCAGGGTGCCGCTGTCGTCCAGGTGCTCGACCGTCGCAAGACCGTTACGAAGTACAACGTGGCTGTAGTGAAGTGTACGCTGAACTTCTCAAAGAAGACCTACGAAGACGAGCTCAGCAAGATCAACCGCTTCCTGGCCCAGAACAAGGACGTGGCTTCTATCGAAAAGAACGCCGCCAAGAACGGCTACATGCTGGCCGAACTGCCTGGTTATTCATCCATGCAGAACCTCATCCCGGCACGCATCGGCGGCAGCCAGTCCAAGGACTGCGTGCGCTGGATCTTCGATGAGGCCGAAGCCGGCCAGGTATCTCGCCTCTACGAGTGCGGCCGTGCCAACGACCACCTGCTTGTAGTTTGCGTGACGGGTGTCAACAAGGAGGGCTACCTGCCTTACGACAATGCTCAGGTGAAGGAGTTCCTCACTTCCGTAGTCATGCAGCACAAGAAGGCCGACAAGGCACTGGCTTTAGCCAAGAATGCCAAGACCATTGCCGACCTGCAGAAGTGCAACGGCTGTGTGGTCGATACGCTCTCCGGCCAGACCTTCTCGGGCTACCCCGCGCTCAACATGGTCAACACTCCCGAGCCCAAGCTGGCAGCAGCCATTGCCAAGACGGCTGTCAACAAAAACTCAGGCTTGGTGAAGGGTGCCGCCGCCATCTATCTGGCCAACGTTACTGCCCAGGCCACCAAGGCCGACACCAAGTTTGACGCTGCGGCCGAAATGTCGCAGTACGCACAGGGCATTGGCCAGCGTGCCTATCAGTCAGTGTTCAACTACCTGATGATGCACAAGGCAGGCATGGTAGACCATCGCTACCAGTTCTAAGAAATAATCCCATTGGTGGCCGACCCCGCAGAGACAAGGCCGGGCACCTGTGCGGAAGGATTGAGGCTATAAGATTGCTGCATGAAAGCCGATGCGTTCGGTGAGGCGGCAGTTTTATAGCCTCAGTTGTATTCACGCCGCATTTTACGGCAGGCCGTAGTGTAGGGTAGGGCACGGGATTATGTCCTTTCTAAAAAAAGCCAACCGCTCAAGCCCGATTTTCAACCGCTTAGGCCAGACGGTGAGCCGCCTAAGCCCAACGGCCGCATAATGCAAAAAACATAAACGCAAAAAGATGTACTTTTGCCTTCGGTAACAACCAACCTCCCCGACATTGAAGTTTGACAGGATGAACGAAAAAAAGGGTCTCATTGTATTCATAGTCGACGACAACGCCGCGGCACTCGAAAGTCTGTCCGCCGACTTGCGTCAATTTGAGCAGGTGAGCGAAGTGTACACCTACAGCAACTACTCCGAAGCCACCCTGCCCATGCTGGAGGTACACCCCGATGTGCTTTTCCTCGACGTGGAAGTACCGGGCAAGTCGGGCCTTGAATTCTTGCAGTCCGTGCGGCAACACATCAACTTTAGTTTCAAGGTGGTGTTCTATTCGGCCTTCCCCGACTATATGATTGATGCCATCCGCCAGTCAGCCTTCGACTTTCTGCTCAAGCCCTACAAGCAGAGCGAGCTGCGTACTGTGGTGGAACGATTGGCCGAAGCGCATACAAACCGCCAGCGCATGCAGCCCGCAGCCAACCTGAGCGGACCGCGCAAGCTGGCCATTCAGACCGTGAGCGAACTGCTCTTCATCACAACGCAACAAATCCTGCTGTTCAACTACAACAGCCTGCAACGCTCTTGGCAGCTGATGCTGACCGACTGTACCACCTACACGCTCAAGCGTGGCACGTCGGCCTCCGACCTGCTCGAACTTTCACCCTCGTTGGTTCGCATCAGCAACACCTGCATCATCAACCTCACCTACCTCAGCGCAGTTGAGAACAATACCCAACGGTGCCGCCTTGCCCCACCGTTTGAACACCTCGAAATCATCGCCTCGCGGCGGTATTTCTCGAAGTTGAAAGAACAATTCGAAATGTTGTAGCAACTCTTGCCTCACAGACAACTTTTCGGGATGATTAAACAGCAGTGTTTCCACCACTGCCCCATTCTTAGCTCCGGATGCGCCCTGCACACCTTTTTTCAAGTTCCTATCCCTTTACGCAGGCCTCTGGAGCTATTCTTGTATGCCTGCCGGTGTACTTCTCCCCTACATTTTAATGAAATCAACGCACGGGTTTGACAAAAAAGCGTAACTTCGCCGCAGAATCCAATACCTTTATACCATGCTCATTATAGGAATAGCAGGCGGCACGGGATCGGGCAAGACCACCGTGGTGCGTAAGATTGTCGATACCCTGCCCCCCGACACAGTAGCTGTCATACCTCAGGACTCATATTACAACGACCAGTCACACCTGCCCCTCGCAGTGCGCAAGCTCACCAACTTCGACCACCCCGATGCTTTCGAGTGGCCGCTGCTGGCGCATCAAATCGACGAGTTGCGCCACGGAAGGGCGATCGAACAGCCCACCTATTCCTATCTTACCTGCACCCGGCTCGCCGAAACCATCCGTGTCGAGCCGCGCGAAGTGATTATAGTAGAAGGCATCATGACCCTCTACGACAAGCAGTTGCGCGACCTGATGGACTTGAAAATTTTTGTCGATGCCGAACCCGATGAACGGTTGCTGCGCGTCATAGAGCGCGATATTGCCGAGCGTGGTCATCCGCTTGAAATGCTCATCAGCAAATACCGCAACGTCCTGAAGCCCATGCACGACGAGTTCATTGAACCCACCAAGCAGTATGCCGACATCATCATCCCCAACGGAGGTGAGAATGCCCGCGCTGTAGCCATGATGCAAATGTACATCCTGGCTGCCCTCATACGCCGTTGATGGCGTTTGGCCCATTGGGACAAGCTGGATATTAGAGCCTAACATACAAAACCCGAAATGGCAACAAAGGGCTCAAGCCGAAATCCCAACAAAGCCCTCTCCTCGATGCCGGTCGAGGAGAGGGCTTGTCAGTATCCAGCTACAGAGTCACAATATGGCCCCGTCAGATCCGTTCTATCTTACAAGTATGTTGCTTCGTCTCCTTGTCATAGTTGATGCCCACGAGCAGGATGTCGCCGGTGTATTCCACTAACTTCGCGGGGTATTGCTTGCGCTTTATCTGGTCGATGGCCGTATCGGCAGAGTGGTTGAATTTCAATTCTACGACAAGGGCCGGCTTGCTGACGTTGCGGCGTGGAATCATCACCAGATCGGCATAGCCCTTGCCAGTGGCATACTCGCGGTGGATGACATACTCGTTCTTCGCCCATATATACGCGATGGTGAGCACACAGGCGAGGGAGTTCTCGTCGTTGTAGGAGAGTATGCTCGTGTGCTCGTCGTGAGTCAGGTCGATGGCTGAGGCCACGGCTTGCCCGTTGCCTGAGAGGGTGGCATTGAGAAGGCCCTTGGAATTTTGTATGGTCTTGATCAATGGTTCCCAGGATGTAGCCTTTATGGCGTTGTTCAGTTCGTCGGCCACCTCCTTGTTGGGTATGAAACATTCTTGTGCGTCACCATCGTATGCCAGATACCCCAGATGAATGAGCACGGTGAGTACATCGTTCTTGCTCCTTATGATATGCATGTCATTAAGGAACTCTGTGGTGTCTACATCCACGCGCTCTCCCGACAGCATACGGATGATGTCGTCCTTCAGTCCGTCGTAGTTCATCTGGATATAGGTGACTACCGAATCGTATGCTCCGGTAGTTGTCCAATAGCTTCGACAAACTCCACGCTGCAGGGCTTTCATTACCGAATAAGGATTGTAGATGCTCTTTTCCCTACCGATATGATATCCGTCATACCATTGTTTCAGGTCTTCCGTAGATGCATTATGCTGTTGTGCCAATTCGCGTACCTCATCTTCGGTAAAGCCATAACAAGATGCAAGATATGCAGGGTCAATCATGGAGTATTCGTTGAAGTTGTTCAGCGCCGACTCGGTGTTATATCGTTTGATTGGCAGAATGCCTGTGAGATAGGCCCCGGCAAAAACCTCATCAGAATCTTGGGTCTTGAACAAGCGGCGAAGCAGCATGACATACTCGTCCAAAATGGTGGGAGAGACCGTTTCAGGGTCGCCCTTCATCTTCTGGCGATTAGGAAACTCGCGGCAGATAGCGTCCCACTCGTCGATGATAAAGAAGAACTTCTCTCCTGTAGCTTCGTGAATCGAGGCGAGCGTATCCATAAGGTCGGAGTTCTCCTTATATTTTACATCCGGAAATGCTTCTTTTAATTCGTAAATAATCTCATCCTGAATGTGTCGCACGATATTCACACGCAATTCAGGCCGTGCTGTGAATGAAGTCACGTCGAGATAAAGCACACTGTACTTGTTGAGATAAGTCTCGAACGACTTGTCCTTCCCTGCCTTCAATCCCACAAACAGTTCGCGCGAGTCGCACGACTTGTCGTAATAGGCACACAGCATCTTTGCCGCCATCGACTTGCCGAAGCGGCGGCAGCGTGTGACGCAACTGTAGCGACACTCAGAGTTGAGCGTGGCATTGACCAGAGGTATCAGCGAAGTCTTGTCAACATACTCGTGGCTGACAATGTCACGGAATGCATTATTGCCTTTATTTATATATGTACCCATAGCTTCATGTCTGTTGCAGGAGAGGTAAGCCCGCATTTCGTTGCAAGGTTACGCACAAATTATCATATAACCAAATTCTTGTGCCATGTTTATGCTTTCTTTAGGGCTACAACAATCAGTTGCACTCCACTCTCGAAAGAAGATATCTTCTTCGGCCAAGTAAGATATCTTCTCCGGCCAAGTAAGATATCTTCTTGGACCAAGTAAGATATACTTCGATGGAAACGCAAGATTTACCCTTTGCCACGCCCTCCCAGTGCACCGTCGCCTCTTATTCGCATGACAACAGCCGGCTTGTAGCGCTAACGACTGGGAGGGCGGGCTTCCAGCCCGCCTTATTATGAAAAACTTTCAGCTTTTCTTTTACACTTCACTCACCTTGCACTAACTCTGCTTCGCGAAGTTAGGCTGCGGCTCGGCATAGAAAAATAAAAAACACGTTTTTTCTTTTCTATGCGCTCACCTTGCACTAACTTTTGATAAGTTAGGCTGCGGCTCGGAAGTGCAAAAGTAAAACTTTTTGGTTTTCCTTTTGCACTTCTCTCACCTTGCACTAACTTTGCCCCCTGAAAGAAGAATTGTGCATTATTATGATTAACAGAGAACTGATAAGGCTGAAAGTGGTTCAGCTCGTTTACGCGTATTATCAGAATGAAGGCAAAACGCTCGAAGTGGCCGAGAAGGAGCTGAATTTCTCCTTGCAGAAGGCTTACGAACTCTACGAATACCTGCTTTCTCTGCTGGTGGAGTTGAAGAAGTATGCCGAACGAAAGAATGCCGTTCGTGAAGCACGCGAGCAACGCACAGGAACCGTAGTGGGCGGGGTGTCGCCCGACAAACAGTTTGCCGAAAACAAGTTTTTGCAGCAGCTGGCACTCAACAATGCGCTGCTGGACTATCAGGAGAATCGTAAAGGCCAGTGGGTCGAAGAGGATTCGTTCGTCAAAAGACTCTATGCCTTGTTCACCGAAAACGACATTTTCCAACTCTACCTCAGCAAGGAGGACTTCTCCTATGAGGCCGACCGCGAACTGGTGCGTAAGCTCTACAAGACATACGTGGTGGGAAATGAAGACTTCGACAACCTGATCGAAGACCATTCGCTCTACTGGAACGACGACAAGACGGTGGTCGACTCTTTCGTGCTGAAAACGATCAAACGCTTCACCGAGAACAGTGATGCCGAGCAGCCCCTGCTGCCGATGTATGCAGTCGACGAAGACCGCGAGTTCGCCAGCCGCCTGTTCCGCTCCACGCTCGAACGCGGTCCTGAACTGCGCGACATCATCCGCCAGAGCACCAAGAACTGGGAGTTCAACCGACTGGCCTTCATGGATGTGGTCATCATGCAGATTGCCCTGGCCGAAATCCTGACCTTCGACTCTATTCCGCTGAACGTTTCCTTCAACGAATACCTCGACATCGCCAAGGTGTACAGCACACCGCGCAGCTCCTCCTACATCAACGGTATGCTCGACGGCATCGTGAAGCGGCTGACCAGCGAAGGCCGCATCAGCAAGGTGCGCCGGTAGGGCTCATGCAGGTCGGAATACGTAATTTAGCTAACACATTAACATCAATCGCAAATGAATACAATGATTTTGGAAGCTGCCCCCCAGCAGCAGGGTGGCGGTATGCAGATGATTATCATGATGGTCGTTCTCTTCGCCATCGTGTACTTCTTCATGATCCGTCCCCAGAACAAGAAGCAGAAGGAAATCCAGAAGTTCCGCAACAGCCTGACCGTTGGCCAGTCCATCGTGACCATCGGCGGCATCCATGGTGTGGTGAAGAGCATCAATGAGGCAGAAGCCACCGTAACGGTCGAAGTGGCAACCGGCATCAAGATTGTTTTTGCCAAGGATGCCATCAATCCCGTTTACGAGAAGAAAGCCTGATGCCCTTTTGGCTCATTGAGGAATCCTTTGGGTTATGAGGGATAGTAAATAATGTAAGTTGTGCAAGCTTTTATTGCTGGCTGACAAGCGTTCAGGGCGACCTTCATCGCTTCGTTCTACCCAGGGCATTGCGCCCCGAAGGTAAACAAGCGTTCAAGGCACGCCCTGAAAGGGCAATGAGCGCTCAGCCCAGGGCATCGCCCTGGGTGGGTAGACCGTCGCAAATGCGCCCTGAAAGGGCAAAAGCGTTTGTTAATGACGCTTTGTTCTAACGCTTCTGCCCCTTCGGGGCGACCTTCATCGCTTCGTTCTACCCAGGGCGATGCCCTGGGCTATGTGCTTTTGCCCCTTCGGGGCGTGCCCTGAACGCTTGTCCTACAATCCGGAAGCACCTGCGGAACACAAATAATATTATAACCTCATCCTTATCACCTCAGCAAGCAACCTTACCCCGCTACCACATCCTCCGCCATGTCCTCCGTTTCAGTCATCAAGCGAAATATTGCGAAGCTCTGGAACAAGCAGTTTCTGATATTCCTTTTCTTTCTGGCCCTTTCCACCGTGTTCTGGGCCTTTCAGGCGTTGAGCGAAACCTACGAGGAAGAGTATCAGGTCGGTCTGGAGCTGCAAAACGTACCCAGCAATGTGGTCATCACCACCGAACTGCCCCACACCTTGCGCGTCACCCTGCGCGACAAGGGCAGCCAGCTGTTGGCCTATCGCTACACCCACCCCTTCAAGAAGGTGGTGATAGACTTCAATGCCTACGCCAACGCCCGGGGACACGCCGTGGTGCAGGGCAATGAAATCCTGCGGCAGATAGCACCGCAGCTCATGGCCGGTACACAGACCGTCAGCGTGAAGCCCGACACCCTGGAGTTCTACTATAATTACGGCCAGTGCAAGCGGGTACCCGTCGTCATGCAGGGCGTGGTCAAGCCCGGCCAGCTCTACACCCTTTCTTCTACCCGGATGAGCTGCGACTCGGTCATGGTCTACGCCTCCAAGACCCAGCTCGACACCATCACCGGAGCCTATCTCAAGCCGCTCAACCAGCCCAACCTGCAGGACACCTTGGAACTGAAGGCCGAGTTCAGCAAGGTGCGCGGAGCCAAGTTCGTGCCCGACCACGTCAACCTGACCTTCTGCGTGGACCGCTTGGTCGAGAAAACCGTGCAAGTGCCCGTCGAGCAAGTCAACTTCCCTGCCGCCAAACAATTGCGCACCTTCCCTGCCACGGTGAACGTAACCTTCCAGGTCGGCATGGCACTCTACCGCCAGATAACAGCCGAGAACTTCGTGCTCGTTGTGAACTACGAGGAACTGTTGAAAAACAAGAGCACCAAGTGCCACCTGCAACTCAAGACGATTCCCGCAGGCGTGTCACACGTGCGCATCAGGCCCCAGGACGTAGAATACGTCATTGAAGACATTCCCGACTATGAAGCCGAAAACGACTGACCACCTGCAACGTCCCCCATCCTCCCTGCACCTCATCGGCATCACAGGCGGCATCGCCTCGGGCAAGAGCTACGTTTGCGCCCAGTTGGAGCAGGCGGGACACACCGTGTTCTATTGCGACAGCGAAGCGAAGCACATCATCCGCACCGACCCCGAAGTGCGCCGGCAGCTCAGCCAGTTGGTAGGTAGCGACCTCTACGACGCACAGGGACAGTTGGTCAAGTCCAAGTTAGCCGCCTGGCTGTGTAAAGGCAAGGCCCATGCAGCCCAGGTCGATGCCATCGTTCATCCGCGCGTGGCAGAAGCCTTTGCCCGTCGTGTCGCCCACCACTGGGAGGGCGGGCTTCCAGCCCGCCATAAAGAAGATGATCTTCCAGCCCGCCATAGAGAGCCTTTATTGTCCCCCCCCTTTCCCCGCAAACAGCTTGACAGCTTACAGCAGCTCATCACCCTGCCGCCCCAGCGCGTACTCTTCATGGAGTGTGCCCTGCTCTTCGAGTCAGGCTTTGACCGTTTGGTAGACAGTTCGCTGCTCATCCACGTCAGTGCCCAGACCCAGTTGCAGCGGCTTATGGCTCGCGACCACATTTCCGAAAGCAAGGCACAAGAATGGATAGCCCTGCAATTCAGCGAGCAACAGAAACTGGAACTCGCCGATTACGTGCTCGACAACGATTAGGCGCAGCTGGGGTCATAGGCCGCGTGCGGCAAAGAAATGCCCGAGAATCATCATTTACTTCCATTCGCGGTCAATTTGCGGCAATTCGCGTTGTATTTCTTCCCCCCCCCTCTCTCTATACGCAAATTTATCTTCTGAAAAATCCTTCAACCCTTCCGCCAACCCTTCCTCCTCTCTGATTCTCCGTAGGAAACCGGTTGA
>CALZRA010000006.1 GCA_945828345.1 uncultured Bacteroidales bacterium | reverse complement strand
ACGGCAGTACGACGGCTACCACTTCACCTGGCCCTCGCCCGACATATTCAACCCCTTCAGCCTCCTCAACGCCTTGCAGGACCGCCAGCTCAACAACTACTGGTTCGAGACGGGCACACCCACCTACCTCATCGAAATGATGCGCAAGTTCAACATCGCACCTGCGAACATCGGGAAGAAACGCGTGCTGCCCGCAGCCTTTGATGCGCCCACCGAAAGGATGAAGACCATATTGCCGCTGCTATACCAGAGCGGATACCTCACCATCAAGGACCACAACCCTGAAACTGGCATGTACACGCTGGACTACCCGAACAAGGAAATACAAATCGGGCTGTTGGACTGCCTGTTACCCAACTATGTGGCGGAATATGCAGACGACGGCAACACCACTGTCGGCGACATGTACGAGGCCCTGCTCAACGAAGACCTCGACGCCATGCTCAGCCTGCTGCAAGCCTACCTCCTGACCGTACCCTACTGCGACCGGGCCAACAGCGAGGGGCACTACCAGCAGATGCTCTACATCATCTTCTCTCTTATGGGCAGGTATGTCGATGTCGAGGTGCGCACGCCGACCGGCCGTGTCGACGTGGTGATGCGCACCGCCAAGGCCATCTACCTCTTCGAGCTGAAGCTGAACCGGAGTGCCGAGACGGCCATGCGCCAGATGGACCTCAAGGACTACCCCGCCAAGTTCGCCCTCGAAAAGCTGCCCGCCGTCAAGGTGGCCGTCAACTTCGACCCCGAGCGCCGCACGATCGCCGACTGGAAAATCATGGACGCAAGCGTACAAGGAGCGGACTGAAAGCCCAGTAAGCGCACAGCCCGCCCCTTGGCCCCTTGCCAACTGACTGACAGGAGCAGTATATCTTCTATCGCAGCTGCAGTATATCTTCTATCGCAGCTGCAGTATATCTTCTACCGCACTTGAAGTATATCTTCTTTGGAAAGTAAGTACTATCACCCTGCCCGGAAGGCTATTTCCTCCCCAAAAGTCCCCGCGAATCTGCACTCCGCAAAAAAAAACCGTTTTCCTTGCACAAACTATCAACATTTCGCTACCTTTGCTTCGCAATTCTTTTAATTCTAATATACTATGACACTTATTAAATCCATCTCCGGTTTCCGCGGCACCATTGGCGGCCGCACCGGCGATACCTTGAATCCCGTTGACATTGCCAAGTCGGTCTCCGCCTACGCCTCCTTGCGCGAAAGAATTGTGAACCGTACATACCGCCGCAAAATTGTGGTAGGCCGTGACGCACGTATCTCGGGCGAAATGGTGACCCACGTCGTATGTGGTACACTGATGAGCATGGGATTCGACGTGGTGAACATCGGTCTGGCCTCTACGCCCACCACCGAGCTGGCCGTGACCATGGAACGCGCCTGCGGCGGCATCATCATCACCGCCAGCCACAACCCCCGCCAGTGGAACGCCCTGAAGTTCCTCAACGAGAAAGGCGAATTCCTCCCGCCCGAAGAAGCCTCTGAGGTTGTGCGCAAAGCCAACAGCAGCGACTTCGAATTTGCCGACGTCGACAGCCTGGGCTGCTACACCAAGAACTACAGCTACGACCAGCGCCACATCGAAATGGTCAAGGACCTCGAACTGGTCGACATCGACGCCATTCGCCGTGCCCACTTTACCGTAGCCATCGACACCGTCAACTCCGTTGGCGGCATCATCCTTCCCAAACTCCTCGGACAGCTCGGCGTAACCCAGGTAACGGGCCTCAACACCGAACCTACCGGCGACTTCGCCCACAACCCCGAGCCGCTCAAGGAGCACCTCAGCGAGATCCGCAACCTGCTGCGTAAAGGCCGCCACGACCTCGGCATCGTGGTTGACCCCGATGTCGACCGTCTGGCCCTGGTATGCGAAGACGGCTCCATGTTCGGCGAAGAAAACACCCTCGTGGCCTGTGCTGACTACGTGCTCCGCCACACTCCTGGCCCCACCGTCTCCAACCTCTCCTCGACCCGCGGTCTGCGCGACGTGACCGAGAAGTATGGCTGCAACTACACAGCAGCAGCCGTAGGCGAAGTGAACGTCGTGACCAAGATGAAGGAGACCGGCGCCGTCATCGGCGGCGAAGGCAACGGCGGTGTCATCTATCCCGCTGCCCACTCCGGCCGCGACGCCCTCGTAGGCATCGCCCTCATCCTGACCCACCTGGCCAAGACGGGCATGCGCGCCTCTGAGCTCCGCGACTCGCTGCCGCAGTACTACATTGCCAAGAACCGCATCGACCTCGACCCGACTACCGACATCTTCGCCGTGCTCAAGAAGGTGAAGGAGCTCTACAAGGACGAGAAGGTGACCGACATCGACGGCGTGAAGATCGACTTCGCCGACAAGTGGGTTCACCTGCGCAAGAGCAACACCGAGCCGATCATCCGTGTCTACTCCGAAGCCCACACCATGGAAGAAGCCGACGCACTCGGCAAGCAGATTATGGACATCGTCTATAACATGACCCAGAAGTAGCACAGCACCCTGTGCTACGCTGCACGAAGGAATCAGAGACCAGGAATCAGAACACCTATGCCACTCGGCCCAAGCCAAGCTGCGGCACAGCCTGATTCCCGATTTCTGATTCCTCTTTTTCCATCCCGCGGACACAAGCCAAGCACCCACAACCCCCAAACGTAACAAACCGAAGCATGAAGAAGAACCTCCTGCTCTTCTCGCCCCTCCTGCTGCCAGCCGTGGCAGCGGCCCAAGGGCGCTACAACATCGTCTACATCATGACCGACGACCACACGGCCCAGATGATGAGCTGCTACGACAACCGCTTTGTCGAGACGCCCAATCTTGACCGCATCGCTGCCGACGGCGTGAAGTTCGTAAACTCCTATGTGGCCAACTCCCTCTCGGGGCCGAGCCGCGCCTGCATGATTACCGGTAAGCACTCCCACAAGAACGGCTTCACCAACAACGAACACGGCATCTTCGACGGCACACAGCAGACCATGCCCAAGCTCCTCCAACAAGCTGGCTACCAGACAGCCATCGTGGGCAAGTGGCACCTGGTCACGCTCCCCACGGGTTTTGACTACTGGAACATCCTGCCCGAACAGGGGGACTACTACAACCCCGACTTCATCACCATGCAGAACGACACGGTGCGTGAGCGGGGCTACGTGACGAACATTGTCACCGACAAGGCCATTGACTGGATGGAGCACCGGCGCGACCGCTCCAAGCCCTTCGCCCTCTTCATCCACCACAAGGCCTGCCACCGCTGCTGGCTGCCCGAAATCAAGTACCTGCGCGAATATGAGGACAAGACATTCGCCCTGCCCGCCACCTTCTATGACAACTACGAAGGCCGCCGCGCAGCTGCCGCCCAGGAGATGGAGATTGCCGACAACCGCCACATGGACATCGTCTACGACACGAAGATGTACCGCCCGGGCATGACCACGCGCCTCACCAGCAACTATCTGCGCATGATCTCGCGCCTCGACAGTGCCGACCTCCAGCAGTACAACGATGTCTACGAGCCGCTGGCCCGCGACTTCTACCGACAGAACCTCAGCGGCAAGGCCTTGGCCGAGTTCAAGTACCAGCGCTACATGCGCGACTACGCCAAGGTGCTCAAGTCGCTCGATGACAACATCGGCCGCACGCTCGACTACCTGCGGGAGGCGGGCCTGCTCGACTCGACCCTCGTGGTCTACACCTCCGACCAGGGCTTCTACATGGGCGAGCACGGCTGGTTCGACAAGCGGTTCATGTATGAAGAATCGTTTGCCACCCCGCTCGTCATGCGCCTGCCCGCCGGGCTGGAGGCCAAGGGCGACATTCCCGAACTGGTGCAGAACATTGACTACGCCCCCACCTTCCTCGAACTGGCCGGCGCACCCATTCCCGAGGACATCCAAGGCGTGTCGCTCCTGCCGCTCCTCAAGGGCAAGCATCCCAAGAACTGGCGCAAGAGTCTCTACTACCATTATTATGAGTACCCCGCCGAACACAGCGTGAAGCGTCACTACGGCGTACGTACCGCCGACGGCTGGAAGCTCATCCACTTCTACCGCGACATCAACGAGTGGGAACTCTATGACCTCAACACCGACCCGCAGGAGCTTCACAACCTCTACGGCCAGCCGGGCACCGAGAAGGTCACCCAGAGGCTGATGAAGGAACTCGTCAAGCTGCAGCAGCAGTATGACGACCAGCCTGCACTCGAACTCAACGCCATGCCCTGAGGCCTGGCCCCGGACGGCCTACCGCCCGTCGAATCCTGAACACGGCGTGCGTGGCCTGACCGCCACGCACGCTTCTCACTGACTAATCTGCGACAACAACGTGAAAAAGAAGCATTCCACTCCGGGCACGCCGAGTGCCCCCTCCTCCTCGCGCGCGCCGAAAGCTCCCAAGCCCGCGCGTCGGTGGGCTCCCAAGCCCCGCACGGCCTTGTGGCTCACCTACGTGTTGGGCTTCGCCGCCCTCTTTGCCTTTCTCTATGGAGTGTATGGCGACGTGCTCACCCGTGCCGAACAGGACAGCTACATCTCCACCTCGCCCGACACCATGCACTACCTGCTCAGCCAGCCCTACGGATGGCTGTGGTGGCTCATGCGCTGGCCCTTGCTGCTCTTCAAGTGTACGGCGCTCGGTGCCGCTGTCCTGGCCCTGGTCTACACGCTCACCGCGCGCTGTGCGGACTACACATTCCGGCTTGCGCCCGGCTGGGCGGGGCTGGGCTTCGTGCTGCCGCTGGTCCAGATCGGGTGGATGCTGTGGCGCGGCACGAACCTCTACTACAAGTCGGAACCTTCGCAGTTCATCTTCATCGCGCTGGCCTGCCTGCTCGCCTCAGCCGTGGCCGCCCTCGCCGTGTGGATAGCCGTGCGCCGCAAGGAGGCCGCTCCCGCGCCCGCCCCAGTGCGCCCCTACGGTCTGGCCCTGGCCCTGTTGCTCACAGCGGGCACCTCGTGGGCAGCCCTTCACTTTAATGAGAACGAAATCCTCACCGCGCGCCTCCAGAACCTCACCGACCGCGAGGACTGGCAGGCCATGATCACCGAGGCCCGCTCGGCCAAGCAGCCCTCGCGCGCCGTGGCCGCCTACCACGCCCTGGCCCTGCTCGAAACCGACCAGCTGCTCGAAGGCATGTTCGACATCGTCTACGAATATCCCGAAGCGCGGCTCGAAAAGCACGACGGCAGCGAGGAATACGGCATCTTCCTCATGGACTGCAACCTCCACGCCGGACTGCTCAACGCAGCCTACCGCAGTGCCATGGACCAGATGGTGATGAACGGCCCGCGCCTCTTCACCCTCAAGCGGCTCGCGCTCTGCGCCCTGCTCAACAACGAGAAGGAGCTGTTCCTGAAGTACGCCACCCTCATCGAGCAGTCGCCCTTCGAGTCCGGCTTCACCGCGAAGCTCAGGCCCTTGGCCGGAAAACCCGACAGCATCCGCCAGCAGCCGACCTTCGCCCACATCCTCTCTCTCTACCCGCGCGAGTCACGCTTTGAGCAGAACTACCAGCCACCCGCCTTCCTCGGCTACAACATCGGGCTGACCGAAGGAACTGACGCTGCGCTGCCCACCTCGGTGGCGGCCTGCCTCTACTCCAAGAGCCTCGACAACTTTCTGCCCCGCGCCCAGGTGATGGCCCAGAAGGGCATGTCCTTCCCCCCCTGCGTGCAGCAGGCCATAGCCATCATGTCGCTCAAGCAGCCCGAACTCCTCAGCCACTTCCCCCAGGTGGGCCGCTTCGTGCCCGACGAGATCCGCTCCTTCCTACTCGATGCCAAGCCCTACGTCAACGACCGTCTGGCCCTGCGCCACGAGCTGCGTGACCGCTGGCTCGGCACCTACGTCTACTACTACTATACGGAAAACAACGACCCCGACCAGGTCATGAAGCCCAACAAGGAGGAGAAGAGCGGCGTCAACTGACACCCTCCCCGCCCGCGGCCTCCCTGCCCGCGCCCCTTCCCGCTCCCGTCCGCGCCCCTTCCCGCCCGCAGTCCCGCTGCGAGGCCCCCGTCCGCGGCTTCTCTTGCGGTCGTCCGCGCCCCTTCCCGCCCGCAGTTCCGCTGTGAGGCCCCCGTCCGCGGCTTCTCTTGCGGTCGTCCGCGCCCCTTCCCGCCCGCAGTTCCGCTGTGAGGCCCCCGTCCGCTGACCACCGTTCCCCGCAGTTCCGCTGCGGGGCCCTAATCCCCCAACCGAACCAAGGCGACAGCCCCATGAAACCCAAAACCTTCCTTCCCTCTCTCACCGCCCTCGTGCTGGCCCTGCTCACCGCAGCCTGCAACCGGCCCGAGGCCCGCCTGCCCGAACAGAGCACAGCCGTTCAGGAGGCAGCCCACATCTATCCCGACTACCGCGGCATAGTCATTCCGCCCAACATCGCCCCGCTCAACATCCAGGTGCGCTCCGCCGGCACCGCCTACGTCGGCTGCATCGAGGGCGCAGGCCGCCAGGTGCTCGCAGCCGCCTCGGCCGACGGCAAGCTCTGCTTCGACTCGCTCGAATGGCGCGGCCTGCTCGAGGCCAACAAGGGCCGCGACCTCACCGTCACGCTCTACGCCCGCCGCGACAGCGGTTGGGTCCGGTTTCCCGCCTACACCCTCACCGTGGCCGCCGAGCCCATCGACCGCTACCTCTCCTACCGCCTCATCGAGCCGTCCTATGAGCTCTACCGCCAGCTGGGCCTCTACCAGCGCGACCTACAGGGCTTCGACGTGCACACCATCTACGAGAACAACCGCTCGTACAGCGACGCCGACAACCACTGCGTCAACTGCCACAACTACCAGAACTACAGCACGCGGCGCATGCTCTTCCACGTGCGCGCCAAGCACGGCGGCACGGTGTTCATCGACGGCGGAAAGGCCGTGAAGATGAACATGAAGTGCGACTCTGTGCTCTCCAACTCGGTCTACCCCTCGTGGCACCCGCAGCGCAACTGGGTCGTCTTCTCCTCCAACCAGACGGGCCAGACATTCCACATGATAGACCACGACAAGATTGAGGTGGTCGACTACGGCTCGGACCTCGTGTTCTACGATGCCGACAAGCAGCAGATAAGCAACATTCTGAAGACGGAAGCGGAGCTGGAGACCTTCCCCTGCTGGAGTCCCGACGGCCTCAAGGTGTTCTACTGCTCGGCCCACGTGCCCGAATTTGCCGGCACCACGGCCCAGCAGCGCCAGGACATCATCACGCGCATCTGCCGCCAGGTGCGCTACAACCTCATGAGCATCAGCTTTGACCCCGCCACGGGCACCTTCGGCCAGCCGCAGACCGAAGTGGACTGTGCAGCCATGGAGCGCAGCTGCGCCGTGCCGCGCGTCAGTCCCGACGGCCGCTACGTGCTCTTCACCCTGGCCGACTTCGGTCAGTTCCACATCTGGCACTCCTCCTCCGACCTCTACGTGAAGGACCTCGCTACCGGCGAAGTCCGCCCGCTCGAAGCAGCCAACAGCAAGGGTGTCGACAGCTACCACACCTGGAGCTCCAACGGTCGCTGGATTGTCTTCAGCTCCCGCCGCGACGACGGCTCCTACACCCGTCCCTACATAGCCTACTTCGACACGAAGGGTCAGGCCCACAAGGCGTTCATCCTGCCGCAAGCCGACCCCGAACAGAACCTGCTGCTCACCAAGAGCTACAACGTGCCCGAACTCACACGCGACGCTGTGTCCATCAGCTCCGAGAAGCTGAAGGAATGCATCTATGCCGACGACCGAACGGGCAAGGTGACTTACCGCAAAAATCCTTGAACCATGAACATGCTTGAACTCTCGCGCCAGCGCTTCTCGGCGCGCAAATTCACCGACCAGAAGGTCAGTCCCTCCGACCTCGACTACCTGTTGGAATGTGCCCGTCTGGCTCCCTCGGCTGTCAACCGCCAGCCCTGGCGCTTCGTGGTGGTCGAAAGCGAGGAGGCCAAGGCGCGCCTGCGCCAGGTCTACAACCGCGAATGGTTTGCCACCGCGCCGCTCTACATCGTGTGTTACGCCCACACGGGCCGCTGCTGGACGCGCGCTGCCGACCAGAAGGCGCACGGCGACATCGACGTGGCCATCGCTGCCGAACACATCTGTCTGGCTGCCACCGAGCGCGGACTGGGCAGCTGCTGGGTGTGTAACTACGACCCCGACCTCATGCGCAGCCTCTTCCCGCTGCCCGACCATGAGGCGGTGGTGATTCTGCCCGTGGGCCACATCGCTCCCGACTGCCCGCAGAAGGCCAAGGACCGGCTGCCGCTCGCCGAGCTGGTCGACCGCCTCTGACGCGCCGCAGGCCTCGACCGCACAAGGCCGTGGGGCCAGCCCAAGAAAAAAGGTGATGAAGTTCAACGAACCTCATCACCTTTTTTCTTGGGCTGGCCTCACGGCCTCTGTCATGGCTGTCCGACAGCCGGGAACTGCCTACACGGCTTACTCATAGCCATTCACGCTCATATCGGTGATAGACAAGAGTCCCACTTCATCGTTTTGAGTGTAGAAGCCCTCCATATAGAAGTGCTTGTAGTCGCCCTCGGGCAAATCATACACGGCAACGACATAGCTGCTATATTCCGTAATGGTCGGAGCGGACAGCTTCACCGCGCCTTCCGTGCTGCCCGGCGTGTTCGTGGCGTACACCGTGAGCCTCTCGACTGTCTCTTTCGATTTAGCAGAGATACGCAGCCCGACAAACCTGCGGTAGGGCACCTCCGTGGTATAGAACTTGAAGGTCTTGCCAGTAATCGCATATAAGTATTCACAGTTTCTGACACCCATGTTGAATCCCATGGCCTTGAATCCTGACGAAGTGAAATCCAGCTCCGCTCCCAATCCATCGATTTCCTGGGTCGTCAGGTTGCACAGCGATAGGTAATACTCCCTTTCCACGCCCACGTAAACGTACTCGCAGGTGGCCAACTGTGCCTCATCCAGACCAGTCTTCATGGCATGGCCCTCGTCGGGCACAGGACGGATAAACACATTATACTGGGCGGGGTCAAGACCCGACGCTGTCACCTGCCACTTGTCAGCACCTGCATCGATGCACGTGGGTGTCAGCTTCACCTTTACTGATTCTTCCCCACTCTTACAATACCAGCATTCGTAACCCTGGGCGTTCTCCACACCGGTCCAGGTCACAGTGAAGCCGTCGGCTGTCTCGTTGACCTGGTGCGTGATGTTCTCGCTCGACACAGGCTCCACGTCGGCCACGCCCAGATTCGTCACGCCGAAGGTTGTCATGCTGCCTTCCTCAAACTTCAGGCTCTTGCCCGCCGCCTGCAGGTCAACCCTGCGGGACAGGACGGTCTCATTGCTCGACTCATCCTTCAAGGTCAGGTCCACGCGGAACCATCCGGTAATTTCGCCTGGATAGGCCCTGATCCACAGGTCGACCGTGCCGTCATCCTTCACCGTCACGTTCTTCGGTGTCAGGTCAAACCTTTGGAATCCCTTGTAGTACCTCAACCGTTCGAGCGCGGTGTCATATTCGGCATTCTGGTTGCCGCCGTAGCTCTCGTCGAAGCCGAATTGAGCGGACCTTACGGTCTGTCCTTTATAGGAATCAAGCCCCTTGACGGTTATCTTGATGACTGAGCCGAAGCGGGCAAAGGTGAGCGGCTCGCTGCCGGTAAGCTGCTCATCCGTCCTCTTGAGCTTCGACACCATCAGGTCGGCCTTGGGGTCGAAGCTGCTGGCTGTGGGTGACTGCTTATTCGGCAGTACCACCATCACAATGGGGTGCGGCTTCACATACGGACCGCTATAGCCCCAATCTTCCTTCCACCACTTATAGCTGTCGTCGCTCTCCGACTCCCACTGGTTGACAGCCATGAAAGACTCATAGGGATCACCCGCCTTATACGACGTGTGCGGATAGACGGCCACATAGGTGTAGGCTGTTCCTCCTTGATTGGCCGCTGCCAGATTTACCTGGAAGCTGGCCTTGCCGAGGCGAATGTCTGATTCTCCCAGTGCAGCCGACACATACTTGCTGCTTATGTTATCGTAGGTGGTCACCGTCTGACCCTCCTCCGAAGTCACGCTCACGGGCACGTTCTCGGCATACTCGAAGAAGTCGATCACGTCGCCCACGCTCCACTTGGCATAGTAGCCGTTTACGCTCGATTCGATCACGGTGCGGCTCTGCGCGTCGCTGTCCTGCTGGTTCATGACGGACTCCAGCACCACCGTATGGTACAGGGGCTGCGGCTGGGGGTTCGAAGGCTTCTGTTCGAAATTGTCGTCGCTACAGCCCGTCCAGGCCATAGCCATGCAGCCCATAGCGGCTGCTATCAATGGTTTGCTCATGCTTTTCATAGTCCTCGTGTTAAAAGTCGCCTTCGTCAATAATGTCATCCACGGTGTAATCTGCGCCGGCTCCGCCTTCTTCACCGAATCTTAGCTCCCCGCCGCTGCTATTCAGCAGCACGCCCGGGCGGCACTCTATCCGGCTCAAGGCCGGGGGACAGTAAGCGTGCTTCACACCCACTGCCAGCTGTTGGGTCATGTTCATAGTTCGCTTGTTATATTTGATGTTTGTTTTCGACGTATCCATGTTTACTTCGCAAATGTACGCCTTTTCGTCAACCGCTCCAACATTTTGGTCAGAACAATGCACATTTTTAACGCTTCGGCCCACTCACGCCAAAGTGGCGAAGCGGCTGCGTTGCCGCGCGATGGCCCCTTCGTCCAACTCCACGGTGTGGGCCTGCGCCGCACCCTCCAGCCGGCACAGCACCTCGCCGCCCGGACTGACGGCAGCCGACCCGCCGTTGTAGGCACAGTAGGGGTCGCTCCCCACGCGGTTCACGCCCACACAGTAGGCCTGGTTCTCGATGGCGCGGGCCACGAGCAGCGCGTCCCAGGCCCGCCGGCGCGAGGCGGGCCAGCTGGCGGCGTAGAGCACCGCGTCGTATGGCTCGCTGCGGCGGTTGCGCCCGCTCTCGGGAAAGCGCAGGTCGAAACACGTTTGCAGCCTGAATCGCCAGCCGCGCCAGTCCACCACGGTGTCGGCCTCGCCGGCCACGAAGCTGCGGTCCTCGCGGGCGGGCGCGAAGAGGTGGCGCTTGTCGTAGTGGGCCGCCACGCCCTGCGGGGTAACGAAGAAGAAGCGGTTACGCCAGCTGCCGTCGTCCGCTTCGGGCCACGGGAGGGTGCCGGCCACGGCGGCATCGAGGCGGCAGGCGGCATCGGTCATCCACTCCAGTGCCTCCGCGCTGCCCCGGCGGGTCGGCTCGGCCAGTTCGGCATCGAAGCCCGTGGCCCACATTTCGGGCAGGACGTAGACATCGGCCGGCCCGGCTCCCTCCAGCAGCCTCTCAGCCTGTTCGATGCTCCGGGCGACATCGCGCCACACCGGCTCGGTTTGCAGTAAGGTCAGTCTCATGGTAGTATATATATTAAAGAACGCGCGCGCGAGGCCCGCTCCCAGGTTTGCGCGGTAAAGTTAGGCCTTCCGGGCGGAAAAGACCGCCCCCTCCCCGAAAATATTTGCGGGGTGCAGGGAGCGGCAAAACAACTCGGCACTTAGGATTGTCTGAGCGGCACTTAGAAAATTCTAAGTGCCGAGTTGTTTCGGCGGGAGGGGGCGGAGGGCGGAGAGGCCGGATGCTCCGGAAAATCCGGACTATCCGGATAATCCAGAAACTCCGGGCAATCCGGAACATCCAGACAATCCAGATAATCCGGAACATCCGGCCCCCCGCCCCACCCGCGGCTCGGCAGTGCAAAAAGAAAATCTTTCAGCTTTTCTTTTGCACTGCGCTCGCCTTGCACTACCTTTTCATAAGGTAGGCGGCGGCTCGGCAGTGCTAAAAGAAAATCTTTCAGCTTTTCTTTTGCACTGCGCTCGCCTTGCACTACCTTTGCAAGCGGCAAACATTTCGCCTGAGAAATGCAACAGGAAACTCACTTTACATATCTCCCGCATATCGACTCGCCGGCCGACCTCCGCAAGCTCAGCATCGGAGAACTGCCCGCCGTGTGCGACGAGCTGCGCCAAGACATCATCAACGAACTGGCCGACAACCCCGGACACTTCGCGTCGAGCCTGGGCACGGTGGAAATCACCGTGGCCATGCACTACGTGTTCAACACGCCCTACGACCGCATCGTGTGGGACGTGGGACACCAAGCCTACGGACACAAAATCATCACGGGACGGCGCGATGCCTTCCATACCAACCGCAAGCTGCACGGCATCAGGCCCTTCCCCTCACCGCTCGAAAGCGACTATGACACCTTCCCCTGCGGACACGCCTCCAACTCCATATCGGCGGCCCTCGGCATGTCGCTCGCCGCGCTCAAGAAGGGAGAGGACGACCGCCACGTGGTGGCCCTCATCGGCGACGGGGCCATGAGCGGCGGACTGGCCTTCGAAGGGCTCAACAACGTGTCGGACACGCCCAACAACATGCTCATCATACTCAACGACAACAACATGAGCATTGACCGCGCCGTGGGCGGCATGAACAGCTACCTCATGCACCTCCACACCTCCAGCTGGTACAACCGCCTGCGCTTCGAGGTGTCGCAGAAGCTCACGCAGTGGGGGCTGCTCGGCGAGGACCGCCGCAGGGCCATCCTGCGCTTCAACAACTCGGTGAAGTCGCTGCTCGCCAACCAGCAGAACATCTTCGAGGGGATGAACATACGCTACTTCGGGCCCACCGACGGCCACGACGTGGTGGAACTCGTGCGCATACTGCGCGAAATCAAGGAGATGAAGGGGCCGAAACTGCTCCACATACACACCGTCAAGGGCAAGGGCTACAAGCCGGCCGAAGAGGAGGCCACCATCTGGCACGCACCGGGCAAGTTTGACATACAGAGCGGCGAACGGCTGGTTGAGGAACCGGAGAGACCCGTTCCGCCCAAGTTCCAGGACGTGTTCGGCCACACGCTGCTCGAACTGGCCCAGGCCGACAAGCGCATCGTGGGCGTGACGCCGGCCATGCCCACAGGCTGCTCGATGAACATACTGATGAACGCCCTGCCCGACCGCGCCTTCGACGTGGGCATCGCCGAGGGCCACGCCGTGACCTTCGCCGCCGGCATGGCCAAGGAGGGCCTGCTGCCCTTCTGCAACATCTACTCATCGTTCGCCCAGCGCGCCTACGACAACGTGATTCACGACGCGGCCCTGCTCAACCTGCCCGTGGTGCTCTGTCTGGACCGCGCGGGACTGGTGGGCGAAGACGGGCCTACCCACCACGGAGCCTTCGACCTGGCCGCCCTGCGCCCCATCCCGAACCTGACCATCTGCTCGCCCTACGACGAGGCCGAGCTGCGCCGCCTCATGTACACGGCCACCCTGCCCGACATGGGCACCTTCGTCATACGCTACCCGCGCGGCAGCGGCTCGCTGGTCGACTGGCGCGTGCCGCTCGAAGCCGTGCCCGTGGGCAAGGGACGCTGTCTGAAGCAGGGCCAAGGCACCGCCGTAGTCACCCTCGGACCTATCGGCACCGAGGCAGCCCGCGCCATCGCCCTGGCCGAGGAGCTGAAGCCCGGCCTGAAGGTGGCCCACTACGACCTGCGCTTTCTCAAGCCGCTCGACGAGGAGCTGCTCCACGAGGTGGGCAGCCGCTTCGACCACGTGGTCACCGTCGAGGACGGCGTGCGCCAAGGCGGCATGGGCAGTGCCGTGCTCGAATGGCTTGACGACCACGGCTACCACCCCCGCCTCACGCGACTCGGCCTGCCCGACCTCTTTGTCGAGCACGGCAAGGTCGACGAGCTGCGCCAGGCCGTGGGACTCGACGCGGCGCACATCTGTACGGCCATTCTCGAAGGCGGGACCACAGAAGTCAAAGCTTAATCCTTTAGCCATGAAAATCATCATCGCAGGAGCGGGGGCCGTCGGCACTCACCTCGCCAAGCTGCTCTCACAGGAGCACCACGACATCACGCTCATGGACGAATCGCCCGAAAAGCTGGAGGACCTTTCGTCGAACTTCGACATACTCACCCTGCCGCTCTCTCCCTCCTCGATCAACGCGCTGAAGGAGGCCGAAGTCGACGGGGCAGACCTCTTCATCGGGGTCACGCCCGACGAGGCACACAACATGACGGCCTGCATGCTGGCCTCGAAGCTCGGGGCCAGGAAGACGGTGGCCCGCGTCGACAACTACGAGTACACGCTGCCCGAACACCGCGACTTCTTCCGTACCGTGGGCATCGACTCCATCATCTACCCCGAGATGCTGGCCGGACAGGAAATCCTCCACAACATCAAGCGGAGCTGGATCAGGCAGTGGTGGGAGGTACAGAACGGGGCCCTGATCCTGCTCGGCGCCAAGCTGCGCCATTCGGCCCAGATTCTCGAACAGCCGCTCAAAGACCTGTGTGGCCCGGAGTCACCCTACCACATCGTGGCCGTGAAGCGCGACGACGAGACCGTAATCCCCCACGGCGGCGACTGCCTGCACCACGGCGACATCGTCTACTTCATGACGACACCCAAATACATCAACTACATCCGCGACCTGGCCGGAAAGGAGGACTACCCCGACGTGCAGAACGTGTTTGTCATGGGCGGAAGCAGCACCGCCGTCCACCTCGTGAACGCCATGCCCGACTACATGCGCGCCAAGGTCATCGAAGCCGACGCCCGGCGGGCCGAACGGCTCAACGAGGTGGTACACAACAAGCACGCCCTCATCATCCACGGCGACGGCCGCGACCTCTCACTGCTCGAGGAAGAGGGCATACGCAAGGCCCAGGCATTCGCCGCCCTCACCGAGAACTCCGAGACCAACATCCTGGCCTGTCTCGCCGCCAAGCGGCTCGGCGTGCGCAAGACGGTGGCCATGGTCGAAAACACTGACTACATCAGCATGGCCGAGAGCCTCGAAATAGGCACCATCATCAACAAGAAGACCTTCGCGGCCAGCCACATCTACCAGATGATGCTCAAGGCCGACATCACCTCGGTGAAGAGCCTCACCGTGGCCAACGCCGACGTGGCAGAGTTCGCGGTGTCGCCCGAGGCCCGCATCGTGCGCAGCCCCGTGAAGGACCTGCACCTGCCCTCCTGCGTGACGCTGGGCGGCCTGGTGCGCAACGGCGAAGGCCTGCTCATCAACGGCTCCACACAGATCCTGCCAGGCGACACGGTAGTGGCCTTCTGTCTGGCCGGAGGCATCAAGAAACTCGAAAAGTACTTCAAATAGGGCACCGCCCCCCACGGCTGCTTCAGTCATGCTCAACTTTCCACTCATCTACAAGGCAGTGGGCACACTGCTCTACCTCGAAGCCCTGCTGCTGGCCCTGTGTCTCGGCATGGGCGTGTGGGCCGGCGAGAACAATCCGGCCATGTTCGGCATACCCGTGGCGGTGGCCTTCGCCACAGGCTTCGCACTGCGCTGGGCGGGCCGCCACGCGGAGAACCGCATGAGCCGCCGCGACGGCTTCCTCATCGTGTCGGCCACCTGGATAGCCTTCACGCTCATCGGGATGCTGCCCCTGCTCGTCGGGGGCCACCAGCCGCGCGTCGCAGCCGCCTTCTTCGAAATCATGTCGGGACTCAGCACGACCGGGGCCACCGCCATCGATGACATCGACGCGCTCCCGCGCTCCATCCTCCTGTGGCGAAGCCTCACCCACTGGATTGGGGGCATGGGCATCGTGTTCTTCACCATTGCCATCCTGCCCAACATGGGCGGGGGCGACCTCAAGCTCTTCTCGGCCGAGACCACGGGACTGAAAATCGGCAAGCTGCATCCGCGCATCAGCACGACGGCCCGCTGGATATGGAGCATCTACCTGCTGCTCACCGTGGCCTTCACCGGCGGCTACTACCTGGCCGGCATGGGCTGGTTTGACGCGCTCAACCACAGCCTCTCGACGATCGGCACGGGCGGTTTCTCGACCCACACGGCGAGCATCGGCTACTTCCAGTCGGACCGCATCGAGTGGGTCTCGGCGCTGTTCATCTTCGTGGCGGGCATCAACTACACGCTGCTCTACCTCTTCTGTATCAAGCGGCGCTTCGGCGAGGCACTCCGCGACGAGGAGCTGCGGCTCTACGCGGGCCTCTTCCTGGCCTGCGCACTGGCCATTACGGGCATACTCCACTATGCCGACGGCCTGCCGCTGGGCGACGCCCTGCGCAGCGCGGTCTTCAACACGGCCTCGATGCAGACGACGACGGGCTTCACCGACGAGAACTTCATGACGTGGCACCCGACGACCTGGCTACTCATCACGTTCGTCAGCGTGTTTGGCGCGTGCGCCGGCTCGACCAGCGGCGGACTCAAGTGCGTACGCCTGCTCATGCTCTGGAAGCTCACGCGCGCCGAGTTCCGCCAGATGCTCCACCCCCACGCCGTGTTGCCCACGCGCATCAGCGGGGTGACCGTCACGCCCCAGATGGGCCGCACGCTGCTGGTGTTCTTCACCGTCTACGGCCTGCTGGTCGTCCTGTCGGCCATCGCCATGTCGGCCATGGGCCTGCCGCTGCTCGATGCCTTCGGCCTGGCCATCACCTCCTTCAGCAACATCGGCCCGAGCATGGGCCACGTGGTCGGGCCGCTCAGCTCGTGGAGCTCGCTCAACGATGCGACGCTCTGGCTCAACTCCTTCCTGATGCTGGCAGGCCGACTCGAGATCTTCTCGCTCCTGCTGCCCCTCACACCCGCCTTCTGGCGCGACGAATAGGAAACGCGAGCTGGAGCAAAGCCTGCCCGAAGGCAGGCAGATTCCAGGCCCCGCGGCCGCGAAAGCTCGCAATTTATGCCTACATTTGCCCTTGAAAGCCCAAGGGGTCACGGCCCGGCTGCCCGGACCGCCCCCCGAAGCCCCAAACAGTGAATCCAAATTTTCTACCCAACCCCAAATCAATATGGCACAAGTACCCGAATTCAAGTATGCCCCCATGTTCCAGGTCGGCAAGGACGACACGGAATACTACCTGCTCACCAAAGACCACGTGTCGGTGGGCGAGTTTGAAGGCAAACCCATGCTGAAGGTCGAGGCCGAAGGCATCACCCGCATGATCAACCAGGCGTTCCGCGACGTCTCCTTCCTGCTCCGCCGCTCCCACAACCTGCAAGTGGCCAAAATCCTTTCAGACCCCGAAGCCTCCGACAACGACAAGTATGTCGCGCTCACCTTCCTGCGCAACGCAGAAGTGGCCGCCAAGGGACAGCTGCCCATCTGCCAGGACACCGGCACAGCCATCGTGCACGGCGAGAAAGGACAGCAGGTGTGGACCGGCTTCTGTGACGAAGAGGCCATCGCCAAAGGCGTGTACAAGACCTACACCGAAGAGAACCTCCGCTACTCGCAGAACGCGCCCCTCAACATGTATGACGAGGTGAACACCAAGTGCAACCTGCCCGCACAGATTGACATCGAAGCCACCGAAGGCATGGAGTACAAGTTCCTCTGCGTGACCAAAGGCGGCGGCTCGGCCAACAAGACCTACCTCTACCAGGAGACCAAGGCCATCCTCAACCCCGCCACGCTGGTGCCCTTCCTCGTAGCCAAGATGAAGACACTCGGCACGGCAGCCTGCCCGCCCTACCACGTGGCCTTCGTCATCGGCGGCACCTCGGCCGAGAAGAACCTCCTCACCGTGAAGCTCGCCTCGACCCACTACTATGACAACCTCCCGACCACCGGCGACGAGACAGGGCGCGCCTTCCGCGACGTGGAACTCGAACAGCAGTTGCTCGAAGAGGCCCACCGCATCGGTCTGGGCGCACAGTTCGGCGGCAAGTACTACGCCCACGACATCCGCGTCGTACGCCTGCCCCGCCACGGTGCAAGCTGCCCCGTGGGACTCGGCGTCAGCTGCTCGGCAGACCGCAACATCAAGTGTAAAATCAACAAGGACGGCATCTGGATCGAGAAGATGGACGACAATCCCGGCGAACTCATCCCGGCCGAACTGCGCGAAGCGGGCGAAGGCGGCGGCGTGAGCATCGACCTCAACCGACCCATGGACGAGGTGCGCCAGGAGCTGACCAAGTATCCCGTGGCCACGCGACTCAGCCTCAACGGCACCATCATCGTGGCCCGCGACATCGCCCACGCCAAGCTGAAGGAACGCCTCGACCGCGGCGAAGAACTCCCCGACTACATCAAGCGCCACCCCGTGCTCTACGCCGGACCCGCCAAGACACCCCAAGGACTGCCCTGCGGCTCGATGGGCCCCACCACGGCCGGACGCATGGACCCCTACGTCGACCTCTTCCAGGCCAACGGCGGCTCGCTAGTGATGATTGCCAAGGGAAACCGCTCGCAGGTGGTGACCGACGCATGCAAGAAGCACGGCGGCTTCTACCTCGGCTCCATCGGCGGACCCGCAGCCATCCTCTCCCAGCAGAGCATACAGAGCATCGAGTGTGTCGAATATCCCGAACTCGGCATGGAAGCCGTGTGGAAAATCGAAGTGAAGGACTTCCCCGCCTTCATCCTCGTCGATGACAAGGGCAACGACTTCTTCCAGCAGATCAAGCCCCGCACTGCCTGCCACTAATCCCACAGGCAGACCGGAACCCTGACAAGGCCGCTCCGCTGCCGCCAAGCCTGGCTGCGGAACGGCAAGCCGAAGCCGGAGAACGGACGCACCGCGCCGTTCTCCGGCTTCACAGCACCTGCGCCCCCACCCTGCGCCAAAGCAGCGCGACAATGCCCCACTCCGGGCAAAAACCACACGTTCCGGGCGCGACACAACCACGTTTGCAAAAAAAACGCTGCCTTTTTCATACTTCATGCAGACAAAGCGGCACACAATCAAAAAACTGTCGTACTTTTGTCACCAGTTTGCTCACACACTACTCTACTTCACAAGATGGATAATCCCCAACAACTTGCAGGGAATGACGATATGCAAATCATCCCCCTGCTCGCCCTCTGTTACCGCAAGTTCATCAAGAACTGGTACTGGTTTCTCCTCTCGGTCATCCTGTGCGTGGTGACCGGCTGGTTCATACAGCAGCGCATGCCCCGCATCTACGAGCGCCAGTCAGTCATGCTCATCGAAGAGGCTGACGCTACAGGAACGACCAGCGGCATCAAGCGTACGCGGCGAAGCAACATGACCAGCCTGCTCGAACTCAACGGTGTCAGCGTCGGCGACAACCTGAAAAACGAGATATTCATCATCTCCTCCAAGCGGCTCATGCTGCGCGTGGCCGAACGCCTGCGCCTCGACATCGACTACCTGCGCAAGGAAAACCTCCATCAGGTGGCCATGTACGGCGATGAACGGCCCTTCGAGGTGCTCTTCCAGGAACCGTTCACCGAAGAGCGGGCCAAACAGCTGAAACTCAGCACACTGAGATTCGAGGTGACAAAACGCGACGAGGGCTCCGTCCTGCTCTCGGGCTTCACCGACGCACAGGGCAGGAAGACAAAAAACCTCATCGTGCGCCTGGGACAGGTCGTCAAGACACCCGTGGGCAAACTCTGCATCGTCCGCGGCATGCAGTTCGCCAAGTGGAAGGACGAGGTCATCACCGTCACACGCACACCCGTGGCCTACGCCGCCAGCATCTACCAGAACAAGCTCAACGTGGGCGAGTATGACAAGGAAACCTCGCTCATCGTGCTCACAGCCCACGACATGAACGAAAGGCGCGCCGACGACGTGCTCAACACGCTCTACGCCATCTACAAAGAGGACGTGGTGGAGAACAAGAACCGCGTGGCGCAAAGCACGGCCAACTTCATCGACGAGCGCATACGCATCATCGGCACCGAACTGAGCAGTGTGGAGAACGAACTGGCCAACTTCAAGAAGCGCAACCAGATTGTCGACTTCAAACAGACCTCCCAGACGGTGCTCAACGAGACTGCCACCGCCCGACAGCAGAGCCTCAACATCGAAACGCAGCTCAACGTGGCGCAGTTCCTCAACAACTACCTCAACAACAGCACCAACGACCGCGACCTCATACCCACACTGAACCTCGGCGACGGACACTTCAACCAGCAGATTGCCTCCTACAACCAGCTCATGAACGACCGTAACCGAATGGCCAGCAACACGAGCGAAGAGCAGACCGTCATTCGCGAAATGGACCGCCAGCTGTCACAAATCAGACAAACCATCTCGGCCTCGCTGCGAAACTACATCAACTCGCTCGAACTGCAACTGCGCGACGCACGCAGCAACGAGTTCTCGCTGACCAGCAAAATCGCCAGTGCGCCCGAACAGGAAAAGCGCGGCATCGACATCCAACGCCAGCAGGCCCTCAAGGAATCGCTCTACACCTACCTGCTCAACAAGCGCGAAGAGGTGGCCCTCCAACAGGCTATCAACGAAGCCAACGTGCGACTGGTCGAAGGACCTGTCGGCGGACGCAGGGTAAGCCCGCGCAGCAGCATGATTCTCCTCATCTCGCTCTGCATCGGCCTGTTCATTCCCGCTTTCATCATCTGGCTGCGCATCAAGATGGACGTGACCATTCACGGACGCAAGGATATCGAAGATGCGACCTCCGTACCACTGATCGGCGAAATCCCCCACATGAAGAATGCCAACGGAGAGACGCTCATCAGCAGCCTGCCCAGCGACGCACCCCTGGTCGAAGCGTTCCGAATCATGCGCTACAGCCTCAACTACCTGCAACATGACACGCAGGTCATCATGCTCACCTCGACAACCCCGGGCCAGGGCAAAAGCTTCCTGTCGCGCAACATAGCCATCACCTTTGCCATGGCCAACAAGCGCGTGCTGGTCATCGACGGCGACATTCGCCGACGCTCACTCAGCCACAGCTTTGACCACCATCTGGGCCTCACCACCTACCTCTCCGACCCGCTCACAAAGATCAAGGACATCATCAAGGTAGACGGCATCGCGCCCGGCGTAGACTTCATGGGAGCCGGAAATACGCCCCCCAACCCGTCGGAACTCCTGCTGAGCGACCGCCTGGACCAGCTCATCGACGAGCTGCGCCACCTCTACGACTACATCGTCATCGACAGCACGCCGATGTTTGCCGTGGCCGACGCAGCAGTCATGAACCGCGTGGCCGACACGACCTTCTTCGTCATGCGCGCGAAGGTCCAGACCAGCGACTTCCTGCCCGAACTCGAAAAGATGTACCAGAACGAACGCTTCAAGAACCTCTGCATCGTGCTCAACGACGTCAACGAGAAACACCCGCGTTACGGCACGGGCTACGGTTACGGCTACGGCTACACAGCCAAGAAGAAACAATAAGGCGAACCCCGCCACCGCCCATACGCTGTGCCCGCAAGCTCGCTTGCGGGCACAGCTTGTATGCGGCGGGCTGGCCGGACTATCTGGATTATCTGGACTTTCTGGATTATCTGGACTTTCCGGAGTTTCCGGATTGTCCGGAGTTTACGGAGCTCCGGCCGCCCCCGCCCCCACAAACCCGGCCCTCCGGGCAGATTATTCCCGCCCCCAACGCCATAGCTCAGGGATTTTACCTACATTTGCAACCATGGAGCATACGCACACCCCACACATACTCATCATCTACACGGGCGGCACCATCGGCATGATTGAGAATCCCGAGACGGGCGCGCTCGAAAACTTCGACTTCGAACAGTTCCGCCACCACGTGCCCGAACTCAAGCGCTTCAACTTCCAGATCGACGCGCTCGCCTTCGAATCGCCCATAGACTCCAGCGACATGGAGCCGCGATACTGGATCAAGATGGCCCGCATCATCGCCGAGCACTACGAAAGCTACGATGGCTTTGTGCTGCTGCACGGTACCGACACCATGGCCTTCACGGCGTCGGCCCTGAGCTTCATGCTCGAAAACCTGGCCAAGCCCGTCATCGTGACCGGCTCGCAACTGCCCATCGGACAGCTGCGCACCGACGGCAAGGAAAACCTGCTGACAAGCATAGAGATAGCCGCCGCACGCAACGCTGAGGGCAAGCCTATGGTGCCCGAAGTCTGCATCTTCTTCGAGAGCAAACTGATGCGCGGCAACCGCACCACCAAAATCAATGCCGAGGGCTTCAACGCCTTCCGCTCTTTCAACTTCGCACCGCTGGCCTACGCGGGCATACACATCAAGTATGACGAGCACCTCATTCACCAGCCGAAACACGCCAAGCCCTTCAAGCCGCACTTCCTGCTCGACAACAACGTGCTCATCCTCACCCTCTTCCCGGGCATCCGCAAGGAGGTCGTCGACACGTGCTTTGCGGTGAACGGACTGCGCGCGGTGATTCTGAAGACCTACGGCTCGGGCAACGCGCCCCAAAAACCCTGGTTCCTGGAGCGGATCAGGCAACTCATTGCCCGCGACGTGATCGTCGTGAACATCTCCCAGTGCTACAAAGGTACGGTCGAGATGCACCGCTACGAAACGGGACTGCAACTGTTGCAGGCCGGCGTCATCAACGGCTACGACTCGACCGTCGAGGCTGTCATCACCAAGCTCATGTTCCTGTTGGGCCACAGCCAATCGACCAAGGAAATCATCGAGAAGATGAACACGAGCATCGCCGGCGAAATCACCATCTGACACCATGCGACACCTGCTCTGCTGCCTCACGCTGCTACTCCTCTATGCCTGCCGCCCTACCGCCGCGCCGCCCTCCGTCGGAGAGGAGGCCCGCCCGTTGCTGCACTACGCCGCACTGCTGCAAATGGAGGAGACCGACAGCTTCTGTCTCGTGACGGTGCGCAATGCCTGGAAACGCGACCTGACACAGGCGGCCTACGTACTGGTCGCCGCCGACCGGCCACTCCCGGCCCGCCTGCCCGAGGGCCAGGTGGTGCGCACGCCACTGCGCCACGCCGCCCTGCTCTCGGCTGTCCACGCCGCCCTGCTGCTCGACCTCCAGGCCGGGCCTTGCATTGCCGCCGTTGCCGACACAGCCTACGTGGTCAGCCCGCAGCTGCGCCGCCTCTGCCGCAGTCAGGCCGCCAGTCTGGGCAGCAGCCTCAGCCCCGACCTCGAAGCCCTGCGGGCCGCCGCCTGCGACGTGGTGCTGGCCTCTCCCTTCGAAAATGCGGGACACGGCGCACTCGAACGCCTCGACATCCCGCTCATCGTCTGCGCCGACTACATGGAAACCTCCCCACTGGGACGGGCCGAGTGGATGCGCTTCTACGGCCGCCTGTTCGGCAAGGCCGCCGAGGCCGACTCGCTCTTTGCCGCCACGGCCCGCCGCTACAAGGCTCTGCAACGACAAGCGAAGCAGGCCCCTGCACCGCGCCCCACCGTGTTCTGCGACCTATGCACGGGAGCCACGTGGTACCAGCCCGGCGGAGCGAGCACCATGGGCCGCTTCCTCACCGATGCCGGGGCCGACTACCTCTGGGCCGACCGGCCCGAAAGCGGCAGCATCGCCCTCGACCTCGAAGCCGTCTACGCCAAGGCCCGGCAGGCCGACCTCTGGTTAGTGAAACACGGCTCTGCCGCAGACCTCACCTACGAGAGCCTGGCCGCCGACTGCCCCGCCGCCCGCCAGTTCAAGGCCTGGCAGACACGCCGCGTCTGGCAGTGTAACACGCTCTCGGTCCCCTTCTACGAAGAGGTGCCCTTCCACCCCGACCGCCTGCTGCGGCAGCTCGTCGGCATCTTCCACCCGCAACTCAAGCTGCCCCCCGCACCGCCGGGCCAGCCCGACTATTATACGCCCATGCCCCCGCCCCGGCCCTGAGCCGTGCCGCCACACGGGTCTGGCACAACGATTCACCCACAACTTGAAACCCACACTCGCCGCCCTGCTCCTGCTGCTGGTGCTCTGCCCCCTGGCCCTGCTCACCGGCACCGTGCCCCTCACGCCCTCCGAGGTGTGGCAGGCACTCACCGCCCCCGACACACACACGGCGGCCCACTTCATCGTGGTACAGGTGAGGCTGCCACAGGTCATCACGGCCTTGCTCGCAGGTGCCGCGTTAGCCGCCGGCGGACTGGTCATGCAGGCCCTCTTCGCCAATCCGCTGGCCGACCCCTCCCTTCTGGGAGTCAACAGCGGAGCCTCGCTCGGAGCCGCCCTGGCGATGCTGGCTCTGGGCGGCAATCTGGCCATAGGCACTGCCACACTGGGCGGCATGGCCCTCACCGTGGCCGCCGCCTTTGCCGGAGCCTGCGCCGTCATTGCCCTGCTGCTGGTCTGCAGCCGCCTGATGCGTGGCAACACGGCCCTGCTGGTGTGCGGCATCATGTTCAGCCTGCTACTCTCAGCCATCATCTCGCTGCTCAGCTTCTATGCCACCGCCGACGGTGTGCGCTCGTTCATGCTGTGGGGGCTGGGCAGCTTCGCAGGCGTACCCCTCAGCCGCCTGCCCGCCTTCGCGCTGGTCATCCTGCTCACGCTGGCCGCCCTGTTCCCGCTGGCACAGTCGCTCAACGCCCTGCTGCTGGGTCCCGACTACGCCGCCAACCTCGGCATAAGGGTGCGGCACGTACGCACCCGCCTGCTACTGCTCACGGGCCTGCTGACCGCCACCGTCACAGCCCTCTGCGGCCCGGTGTCGTTCATCGGCCTGGCTGTGCCCCACGCGGCACGCCTGCTGCTGCGCAGCGCCGACCACCGCCGCCTGCTCCCGGCCTGCCTGCTACTGGGGGCCGACGTGACCCTCCTGGCTCTCATCGTGTCGCACCTTCCCGGCGAACGCGGTGTGCTCCCCATGGCGGCCATCACCCCCATGGTGGGCGTGCCCGCCGTGCTCTACATGCTGCTGCGACGCAGGCAGTAGCCCCACAAAGTCTATTCACAATACAACCAAACCTATATGTCTTTATCGAAATTTGAGAGTGAAGTGAAAATAGTCCAGCAGTCGCAACAGGTAGTCTACGAACGCCTGTCGGACCTGAACAACCTGTCGGCCCTGAAGGAGCGGCTAAATGACCCTGAAGTGCAGATGCGGCTCGCCGAACAGGTGCCCGCCGACAAGATGGACGAGCTGCGTAACTACGCCGAGCAGATGAGCTTCGAGACCGATGCCCTGCACATCAACAGCCCCATGGGCACCATCACCCTGCGCATCGTCGAGCGTGACGAACCCAAATGCATCAAGTTTGCCTCTGAAGGTAGCCCCGTACAGCTCTACCTCTGGATTCAGCTGCTGCCCCACGGCACCTACGAGTCGAAGATGAAGGTCACGGTAGGAGCCGAAGTGAACTTCTTCATGAAGGGTATGGTGGCCAAGCCCCTGCAGCAGGCAGCCGACGGCCTGGCCAGCATGCTCTCGACCATCCGCTGACAAACGAAGTCCGGACCCCGACGCGGACCGACCGCCCGGTGCACCATCTGTCTCACCTCTTAAGCCCCGAACCATGTCTCTCATCATACCAGCCAACTATCATCTGAAGCTGCTCCCCGAAACGACCGAAGTGGCCATCAAACTCATCAAGGAAGCTTTCCAGGAAAGGCTCTCGCGCGCACTCCGCCTGCGCCGCGTCACCGCCCCGCTGTTCGTACTCTCGGGCACAGGACTCAACGATGACCTCAACGGTGTCGAATCGCCCGTGGCCTTTCCCATACAGTGCATGAACAACCGCCGCGCCGAGGTGGTACACTCGCTGGCCAAGTGGAAGCGCGCCAAACTCGGAGCCTACGCCATTCCCGCTGGCTACGGGCTCTACACGGACATGAATGCCATACGCGCCTGTGAGGAACTCGACAACCTCCACTCGCTCTACGTCGACCAGTGGGACTGGGAGCGCACCATCACCGTGGCAGACCGCACGCTCGACTACCTGAAGCGCACCGTGCGCCAAATCTACACCGCCCTGCGCGAGACCGAGGAAATGGTGTTCGAGCAGTTCCCCCACATCACGCCCGTGCTGCCCGACGAGGTGACCTTCGTGCACGCCGAAGAGCTGCTACAGCAATACCCCGACCTCACGGCCAAGGAACGCGAAGCCGAGGCGGCACGCCGCTACGGCGCGGTGTTCATCATCGGTATCGGAGGCGAACTCTCCAACGGCGAACCGCACGACGGACGTGCCCCGGACTATGACGACTGGAGCACACCGAACGGAGAAGGCCACAAGGGCCTGAACGGCGACCTCATCCTGTGGAATCCCGTGCTGGACATCCCCTTCGAACTCTCCTCGATGGGCATCCGCGTCGACGAGGAGGCCCTGCGCCGCCAGCTGAAGCTGCGCCACTGCGAAGACCGCCTGCAACTGAACTTCCACCGCCAGCTGCTGGCCGGCGAAATGCCGCCCTCGATTGGCGGCGGTATCGGACAGAGCCGCCTCTGCATGTTCCTGCTCCAAAAGGCACACATCGGCGAGGTGCAGGCTTCGATTTGGCCCGAAGAGCAGATTGCCGCCTGCCGCCAACACGGCATCCTGCTCATGTAGCCGATGCCGCGCACAGCCGCGCCCGAATGTGGCCACTCACCTTCCACAACGTCCGGCCGCACCGCCCCGCGCCCCGCGTAGACACGGCGGACAGCCCGGACTCCTCACTGAAACATATTTAACCCACTCATCTATACTACCATGAGCAATCTGAAAAAAATCTTTGCCGAGAAACTCCTCCATGTGGAGGCCATCAAGTTACAACCCGAGAACCCCTTCACCTGGGCCAGCGGCTGGAAGTCGCCCTTCTACTGCGACAACCGCAAGACCCTGGCTTTCCCCTCACTGCGCAGCTTCGTGAAGCTCGAACTGAGCCGCATCGTGGCCGAGAAGTACCCCGAAGCCGAAGCCGTGGCCGGCGTGGCCACAGGAGCTATTGCCCAAGGCGCGCTGGTGGCTGACGCCCTGGGACTGCCCTTTGCCTACGTGCGCTCCAAAGCCAAGGACCACGGCATGGCCAACCTGATTGAAGGCGACCTGAAGCCGGGCATGAAGGTCGTGGTGATTGAGGACTTGATCTCAACGGGCGGCAGCAGCCTGAAAGCTGTCGAGGCACTGCGCCAGCACGGCTGTGAGGTGATCGGCATGGTGGCCAGCTACACCTACGGCTTCCCCGTGGCCGAAGAGGCTTTCCGGGCTGCCCAGGTGGAACTCACCACGCTCACCGACTACGAGGCCGTGGTGGAAGCCGCGCTCGCCACGGGCTACATCAAGCAGGACCACGTGGCCTTGCTCCACGAATGGCGCAAAAATCCCAGCGAATGGGGTAAATAAGGCTACGGCTACGGGCCACACAGCCAATCACCTTTAAAATCATGAACCAAAAAGAAAAAGAAAAATGCTGAAACGAATGCTCACCTCCTTCCTGCTGCTGGTCGTTGCCCTCGGGGCAATGGCCGAAGGCAGGGCCAAATATGTCTTCTACTTCATCGGCGACGGTATGGGTGTCAACCAAGTGAACGGCACCGAAACCTACCTGGCTGCCCTCGAAGGCCGCATCGGCATCACGCCGCTCTGCTTCACACAATTCCCCTACTCGGCCTTCGTCACCACCTTCTCGGGCACCAACGGCGTGACCGACTCGGCTGCGGCAGGCACGGCGTTGGCCACCTCGCAGAAAACGAAAAACGGCGCGCTGGGCATGCTGGCCGACCTGCAAACGCCGGTCAACAGCGTGGCGGTGTGGGCACAACAGGCCGGGGCCGCCGTGGGCGTGACGACCAGCGTGAGCGTAGACCATGCCACACCGGCCGCCTTCTATGCCCATCAGGGCGGACGAGGCTCGTACTACGCCATCGGACAGGACTTGGTGAAGGCTGGCTTCGACTTCTATGCCGGCTCCGACTTCATGCAGCCCACCGAGAGTGCCGAATCGGCCGCTCCGTCACTCTACGAACAGTGCGCACAGGCGGGCTACACGGTATGCCGTGGCTACAAGGACTACCAGCGCCGCAACAAGAAGGCCGGCAAGGTGCTGCTGCTGCAAACCGAGAAGGCCAGCAACGTACAACGCAACTCGCTGCCCTACGCCATTGACCGAAAGGCCGAAGACCTGACCCTACAGCAGATCACGCGTGCCGCCATCCACTTCCTGAACAAGCAACAGAAGGACGGATTCTTCCTGATGGTCGAAGGAGGCAAGATAGACTGGGCCTGCCACAGCAATGACGCAGCCACGGTCTTCAATGAGGTCATCGACATGGACAAGGCGATACAGGTGGCCTATGAGTTCTACGAACAACATCCCGACGAAACGCTGATTGTGGTCACTGCCGACCACGAAACGGGCGGCATCGTCCTGGGCCGCGGTCCGTACGAGCTTCACACTGACCTGCTGCGCTACCAGCGCATGAGTGTCGAGGCTTATGGTGCCCACGTGAAGGAACTCCACGCCAAGCTGGGCGACCAGCTCACCTGGCAGGTGATGCAGAATGACCTGAAGGAGAACTGGGGCTTCGGTGCGGGCGTAACACTGAGCGAGAAGCAGCAACAACGTCTCCAAAAGGCATTCGAAGGCATGGTTTCGGGTCAGGCTGAGGGCAAAAAGACGCTCTACGCCAAGGTCGACGCGCTCGCCGACACGGCCCGCTTACTGCTGGCCGAGTGTGCCTTGGTCGGCTGGCAGAGCGGCGGACACTCCAATGGCTTTGTGCCTGTGTTTGCCGTCGGAGCCGGAGCCGAAAACTTCCACGGGCAAATTGACAATACCGAAATCCCCCTCAAGATTGCCGCTGCGGCCCAATGGAGCAAGTAAGAGACGAGACGGAGAAACTCCTTTTTCAAGCTTAGTTTCCAGTTTTGCCAATCAAGTTTCTCAACGTGCGGTCAGAAGTGCAAAAAAAGCCTATAATACGGCACCGAAGTTTGGCGGTTTGAACAAAAGCCCCATACCTTTGCACCCGAAAACGGACGGGAGCAGGCCTCGGCGAGGCACACCCAACCTGCGCCACACCGAAGCCGGCTCCCGTCCGAACGAACAATGAACTAAACTAAACTATTTTGCAATGAAAAAGTTTGTACTCTCTCTCATGGTGGCCCTCATGGGCATCAGTGCTTCGGCACAAGTGTATGTTGGCGGCGAAGCCGGCTTCTGGCGCAACAGCGACGACAACCAGACGGACTTCAGCATTCAGCCTGAAATCGGCTACAACCTCTCTGAAGACTGGGACCTGGGTATCGCCCTCGGCTACAGCCACAACTACAACAATAAGGTTTCGACCAACGCCTTCAGCGTGAATCCTTACGCCCGTTACACCTATGCCCAGTTCGGCAAGGTAAGCCTGTTCCTCGATGGCACTTTCGGCATCCAGACCTACAAGAACCAGGTGAACGGTGTGAGCGGTGACTCTCAGACTGGCTGGCAGGTTGGCCTCAAGCCCGGTATCCGCGTGAACGTGGCCAAGAACATTGACTTCGTGGCCCACTGCGGTTTCATCGGCTACCGCGACGCCGACGACAACTACTGCGCTTATGGCAAGAACGGCTTCGGCTTCTACGCCAGCGGCGAGAATCTGTCGTTCGGTATCAACTACCGCTTCTAATTCCACGCTATCCCACACAAAAACTTAAGGATAACGCGAAGCCCCGCCCATTCTACGGAATGGCGGGGCTTCAATTTTGGGGGCTTGGGGGGGGACGGAGAGGCCGGAATTTCTGGATTATCCGGAAAGTCCAGAAAACCCGGAAAATCCAGATAGCCCGGAAAGTCCAGAAAGTCCGGGCTATCCGGAAACTCCAGCCCCCCCGGCCGCTGCGCACGCCTACACGCGCACAGCCTCGGTGATATTCTCTATCTCCTTGAGCTGGGAGCACAGCGTCTCCACGTCGCCCGTGTCATACACGCCAATGGTGAGCGTGCCGTCAAAAATGCCATCGTTGGTGTTGAGGTTGATTTGACGCAGGTTGAAGTGGCTGAGCTTGTGGAGAAAGTCGGCAATCGAGTAGAGCACGCCCTGGGCGTCGATGCCGCGAATGCCGATCCTGACATCGTAGAGGCGGGTCCGGTGGGTGGCCCAGCGGGTGGCGATGATGTTGTTGCCGTAGCGGGTTTTCAGCTTGAGGGCCGTTTCGCAATTACGCTTGTGCAGCTTCAGCTCACCCGAGGGTGTGATGAAACCCAGCACGTCGTCGCCGGGGATGGGCGTACAGCATGAGGCCATCTGGCAGCGTTCGAGCACCTCATCGGTGAGCACGAGCGTCTCCTTGCGGTTCAGCTTCAACGCCCACTGCGGATCGTTCAGCGCATCGTCCTGCGCGGCAGCCGAGGCCTCCTGTCCTTCAGCCTCCTTGCCCGACTGGCTGCCGCGCGAGGAGATAAAGGGGATGAAACGCCGCCAGCGCGACGAGTGGCCCGCCGACGTGCCGCCCTCGGCCAGCTGTTGCAACTGGCGCACGTGTTGCTGCGTGAGCACCAAGGAGCCTTGACCCAAGCGGATGAAGAGTTGTTCGGCGGTAGGCTGGCGCAGTACCTTGCGCAGCAGGTCTACGGTCTCCTCCGTGTCGGGCAGCTGTTCCTGAGTGATGAACTGCTGCACCATCTGCTGGCCCTTGACCTGATTGTCGCGCGAGAGCTTGCGCAGGCTGGCCTGTATTTTAGCCCGGGCCTTGGCCGTGGTGGCGTAATCCAGCCACGAATCCTGCACCTGGAGGTTGCGCGAGATGAGAATCTCGACCTGGTCGCCGCTCCGCAGCGCGTGGCTCAGGGGGACCAGCCGGTGGTTCACCTTCGCTCCGATGCAGTGGGAGCCGAGCGTAGTGTGGATGGCATAGGCAAAGTCGAGTGCCGTGGCCCCCTTGGGCATACTCTTGAGTTCGCCCTTCGGGGTGAACACCATGATTTCGGAGGCGTAGAGATTGAGCTTGATGTTGTCGAGCAAGTCGAGCGTGTCGGGCTGCGGGTCATCGAGGATTTCCTTGATGGAGTTGAGCCAGCGGTCAAGTTCGGTTTCGTCGTAGGCAGCGGACTTGTCTTTATACTTCCAGTGGGCTGCAAATCCGATTTCGGCAATGTCGTCCATGCGGTCGGAGCGTATCTGCACCTCGACCCACTTGCCCTGCGATGACATGAAGGTGTTGTGGAGGGCCTGGTAGCCGTTGGTCTTGGGATTGGAGAGCCAGTCACGGAAACGGGTGGGATGGGGCTTGTAGATTTCGGTCAGGGCTGAGTAGATGCGGAAGCACTCGTCCTTCTCGTGGTCGCGGTCGGCAGGCACGAAGACGATGCGAATGGCGAGTATGTCGAACACCTCCTCGAAGGGGATGTGCTTGTTCTGCATTTTGAGCCAGATGGAATAGGGGCTCTTCACGCGTGCCTTGATGTGGTAGTTCACGCCCATTTCGTCGAGTTTCTGGCAGATGGGAGGCGTGAAGTGGGCGATGATGTCGTCTCGTTCGATTTTGGAGTTCTCTATCTTTTCGAGCACGGCATGGTATTCCTCGGGATGCTCGTAGCTGAAGCTGAGGTTCTCCAGTTCTGTCTTGATGCGGCTGAGTCCGAGGCGGTCGGCTATGGGTGCGAAGATGTAGAGGGTTTCGGCTGCAATCTTGTACTGCTTGGAGGGCAACATGGAGGAGAGTGTGCGCATGTTGTGGAGGCGGTCACTGATTTTGATGAGAATGACGCGGATGTCATCGCTCATCATGAGGAGCAGCTTCTTGAAGGTTTCGGCCTGCAGAGAGGCGCGGTCGCCGAAGATGCCGCCTGATATTTTCGTCACACCCTCGACGATGTTGGCAATCTTGTGTCCGAAGAGGTTGGAGAGGTCCTCGTTGGTATAGTCGGTGTCCTCCTCTACGTCGTGGAGCAGTGCGGCACAGATAGAGGTAGACCCGAGTCCGATTTCGCCGCAGGCGATTTGTGCCACGGCAATGGGATGGAGTATATAGGGTTCGCCCGAACGTCGGCGCACGCCCTTATGCGCCTGTTTGGCAAAGTTGAAGGCCTTGGTGATGAGGTCTACTTTACGTCGGTGGTTCGTGGCCAGATAGGTGTCGATAAGCCGTTGGAAAGCCGCGCTTATCATTTCTTCGTCCTTCTGTTCCTGCGGAGTGAGGGGCTGGGGGTTCAGTGTGTCGTTCATGACGAAGAGTTTAAGGGTTATTCAGGTTTGGCAAGTGTCTTCCGCTGGTTAACAAGCGTTCAAGGAACGGGCTGAAAGCCCAGTAAGCTCATAGCCCGGGGCAACGCCCTGGGTAGGTTAACCGCCACCAATGCGCCCTGAAAGGGCAAAAGCGTTGGGAGCCAAGCGTCGCAGACAGACGCTTTTGCCCTTTCAGGGCGCACTTCATCGCTTCATCATCCCCAGGGCGTTGCCCCGGGCTATGCGCTTCTGCCCCTTCGGGGCGTGCATTGAACGCTTATTCCCCAACCAGTTGAACCTGCGGTACCTGAGTAGGGTTAAAGTTCAGTGAAACTAACTCGTTGCAGACTACTTGACGCGGATTTTCTGTCCCACGTTGATGAGGTTGCCCTTGATGCCGTTCAGCTGGCGCAACTTCTTGACGGTGGTGCCGTTGCGGGCAGCAATCTGGCTCAGGGTGTCGCCCTGACGCACGGTGGTGGTCTTCGTGGCCGCCTTCGACTTGGACTTACGCTTGGAGCGGCTGCTGCTGGCCGAGCGTGACGACTTGGAAGAGCGCGACGAGCTGGACGAGGTGTAGGTGCGGCGCGACGAGGCCGGCTGTTCGGGCACCTCGACCACGTCGCGACGCTTCAGCAGTTCGTCGGCGCGGTAATTATATATGGAGTCTTCCTGGTCGATGAAGGCCGTGAGCGCGTCGGTGGGAAGACAGAGCGACATGGTGCCGACAGAACCGGGGATGAGGTCGGTGCGGTACTGCGGGTTGAGGGCCTGGATGGCCTCCTTGTCGACTCCCGTGAGGGCAGCCACCTGGTCCATGTGGAGGTCGCGGTGTATCTGCAGCGTGTCGGTGCTCACAGGGTACTTCGTCTTCATCGGACAGATGTTGTGCTCGCAATAGTAGTTCATGATGTAGTTTGCGGCGATGAAGGCGGGCACGTAGCCACGCGTCTCGGCGGGCAGGTAGGGGTAGATGCTCCAGTAGTCATGGAGTCCGCCGGCACGGTGAATGGCCTTGCTGACATTGGTGGGCCCGCAGTTATAGGCGGCGATCACGAGGTTCCAGTCGTTGAAGATGGTGTAGAGGTCGCGCAGGTAGCGGGCAGCTGCCCACGTTGACTTGTAGGGGTCCTGACGCTCGTCGATGAGGCTGTTCACCGTGAGGTCATACCGCTTGGCCGTGGCCAGCATGAACTGCCACAGGCCCACGGCTCCGGCGCGGCTCTTGGCCTTGGGTTCCAGCGCGCTCTCGATGAAGGGGAGGTATTTCAGCTCCAGGGGCAGCCCATAGTAGTCGAGGGCTTCCTCGAAGATAGGCACGTAGAAGTTGCCCGCACCGAGCATGTAGGAAACGCTGCGGCGGAGGCGGCTGCTGTACTGGTCGATGAACTTCTGCACCACACTGTTGTAGGGCATCTCCATGACAACGGGGAGGCGGCGCAGCCTGTCGCGGAACTCGTCGGGCAGGAACACGGGGTTCGTGTCGGGGTCCACACAGGTGGTGTCGGGGTAGAGGTACTTCTTGGCCATCCACTCGTTGAGCAACGAGTCGCAGCTCAGGGTCATGCCTTCGGGCAGGTCGATCACCTCATCGCGTCCGGTCTGGTCGTTGTGGACGGTGATTTCGGTGTCATTGTTTTGCGCGGTTGCCGTGAAGAAGCCGGCGGCCAACGCGAGGAGTATTGTCTTTATTCTTTTCATCCGTCAGGGTTTGTTTATCATTTCGTTGACTAAAAGTTCAGGCTGCATCCGAGGCCGTATGCGGCGGTGCGCTGGCCGATGGTGCCGTTTCCGCCTATGACTGAGGGGTGCACGCGCATGGAGAGGTCGGTGGTGATGTCGAACTCCGAGAGCTGGGCGTCGACGTAGGCGTCGATGACCGAGAGGAGGTAGACACCCACGAAGCAGAAGGCACTGAGGTCGCGGTAGCGGCGGTAGAAGTCCTTCTTGCGCTTGAAGATGTTCTTGAACTGCTCTTCGCGGCCCGTGATGTCGTAGCGCGGGGGGAGCATGTCGAGGTAGGAATCGGTGCGCGGGTCATCGTCCATGATGTCGAGGTATGCCTGGGAGTAGTCGCGGTACATCTGTTGGTTCCACATGAAGGCGTAGGTGCAGCCCAGAAACCCGCCATAGATGATGGGTAGCTTCCAGTACTTGCGGTTGTAGATCTGTCCGGCACCCGGCACGACCAACGAGAGCCAGAGGGCGCGCTTGGGGTTGGGCACGAACCGCTTCTTGGGCAGTGCGGGCAGGGTCACGGCGCTGCCCACGGAGTCGCTGAGCTGCTGTAGCTTCTGGGCCACGGTGTCGGCGGCCAGACTGTCGGGCCGGGATGGCTCGCCGGCGGCAGGCTGCGCCTCGGGCGGCAGGCTGTCGGCCGGGGCCGCGGCGAGGCTGCGCGGGGTGCCGTCCGCTTCGCTGGCTAAAACGGGCAAAGCCGAAGCCTCTTCAAAGACTCCGGCTTTCATGGCTTCGGCGGTGGACGCAGCTGCGCCATGAGGCTCTGGGGCCTGGGCCTGCAGGGGCCGCCACATGGTCAGTGCGATGCCAGCCAAAAGCAACAATCGCCATAGGTTATGCCAATTTTTCAAACTTCTCATCGTTTGTGCCGGGAGGCGACGGTCGTACCACTCACGCGGGCAGCGGCGGCAGTCCGGCCCTCCTCGGGCTGAAAGACTTAGATTCTGTCGAGCATGGAGATGATGCGCTCCAGCTCCTCCTCGGAGGCGAAGGGAATGGTGATGCGGCCCTTGCCCTGCTGCGAGCAGGTGAGCTGCACCTTGGTGTTGAACACCTGCTGGAGGCGGTTGCGCAGTTCGGCATATTCGCCCGAGAGCTGCTTGCCGCCGTCCTTGAGGCTGCGCCCTGCGCTTTTGAGGGTTTCGCCGCTGTTGAGAGCCTTGACCATCTCCTCGACCTGTCTCACGGAGTAGCCTTTCTCCTTGATTTCGTTGAAGAGCTTCACCTGGAGCGAGGGCTTGTCGAGTCCGAGGAGGGCGCGCGCGTGTCCCTGGTCCACTTCGCGGTTCTGGAGGGCCACCTGCACCTGTGCGGGCAGCTTGAGGAGGCGGAGGTAGTTGGCGATGGTGGCGCGGTTCTTGCCCACCTTCTCCGACAGCTTGTCTTGCGTCAGGTCGTACTGCTCGATGAGGTTCTGGTAGGCCAGGGCTATTTCGATAGCGTTGAGGTCCTCGCGCTGGATGTTCTCGACGAGGGCCATCTGCATCATGTTTTCGTCGTCGGCCGTGCGCACGTAGGCGGGTATGGTGAGGAGTCCGGCCATCTGCGAGGCACGCCAGCGCCGTTCGCCGGCGATGATCTGGTAGGTGCCGTCGTCCATGAGCCTGAGGGTAATGGGCTGGATGATGCCTATCTGCCTGATGCTTTCGGCCAGCTCCTGGAGTGCCTCGGCGGCAAACTCGCGTCGGGGCTGGTTGGGGTTGGCTTTGATTTGGGTGAGGGGCACCTCGCAGATGCTCGACGAGCCGTTCGTGTGCAGCTCTTCTTCGGTCGAGATCAGGGCATCGAGCCCGCGGCCGAGTGCCGGAAATTTTTTGTGCACAGCCATGTGATATGTATCGGATTGGGGCTGCGGCGTGAAGCCGGGCGCGGCGGTCCGGGCAACGCGGCCCCGTGGTCGTTAGAGTTTGTTCTTGTTGATGATTTCCTTGGCGAGCGCCAGGTGGTTCTTGGCTCCCGTCGAGTCAGCGTCGTAGAGAATGGCGGGAAGTCCGTGGCTGGGAGCCTCCGAGAGCTTGACGTTGCGCTGGATGACCGTCTTGAACACCAGCTCCTGAAAGTGTCGTTTCACCTCGTCGTAGATTTGGTTGGCCAGTCGCAGCCGGCTGTCGTACATCGTGAGCAGGAACCCTTCGATTTCGAGCTCCGGGTTGAGCTTGCGCTTCACTATCTTGATGGTGTTGAGCAACTTGGAGATGCCCTCCAAGGCAAAATACTCGCACTGCACGGGGATAATGACGGAGTTGGCCGCCGTGAGGGCGTTGACCGTGATGAGTCCGAGCGAAGGCGAGCAGTCGATGAGGATGTAGTCGTAGTCGTCGTGTAAGGGTGCCAGCATGTTCTTGATGATGCGCTCGCGGCCCTGAAAGTTCAGCATCTCCACTTCGGCCCCCACGAGGTTGATGTTCGAGGGGATAACGTCCAGTCGCTCGATGTCGGTGGTGTAGATAGCCTCGTGGACATCGACTCCGTTGATGACGCACTCGTAAATGGAACAATCCACCTTGCTCAGGTCAACGCCCAGACCCGACGAGGCGTTGGCCTGCGAGTCGGCGTCGATCAGCAGCACGCGCTTTTCGAGCGTGGCGAGCGAAGCGGCCAAGTTCATGGAGGTGGTGGTCTTGCCCACACCGCCCTTCTGGTTGGCCAATGCAATGATTTTGCCCATAGTTGGTTGTTGGGTTGGTTGATGATCGGAACAGGCACCTGCCGCGCGCCGGGGAGCCACAGCCGGACGGTGCGGGCCGCTGCCGCGCGCCGTGCCGACAGACGTTCGGGCTGCACGCCGTTGAGCCAGTCCACACTATTAGCGGAGGCAAAGGTAGTGAAAAAATCAGCGAACCTCATACCGCTAAAGTATTTTTTGTACTTTTGCCACCCATTCGGGCCGGCATTTGGGCTGATTCAGGCCCCACAGGGTGCCGCCCTGCCACGCTGAACTCCCGAATGGGCCGGCCTGTCCGGCACGTTTCTTTTACTCTAATCCGCATTTCGCCCCACTCTATGCGCCCCTACCTGCTCCTTTCCAACGACGACGGCGTACAGGCTCCCGGCCTGCACTTTCTGATAGAGACCCTGCGCCCCCATGCTGACCTTCTGGTCATGGCTCCCGACTCGGCCCGCTCGGGCTTCGGCTGTTCGATTACCTCCTCGCGCCCCCTGACTTACCAGGTAGTGCGCCGCGAGCCCGGCCTGACGGTATGCTCCTGTTCGGGCACGCCCGTTGACTGCGTGAAAATGGCCCTCAACCTCTTTCCTGACCGCAAACCCGACCTCGTGGTGGGCGGCATCAACCACGGCGACAACTCGTCGGTCAATGCGCACTACTCGGGCACCATGGGTGTGGCCATCGAAGGCGCGCTGCAGGGCTACCCGGCGGTGGCCTTCTCGCTGTGTGACCATCGGCCCGATGCTGACTTCACGCCGCTGCGCCCCTACCTGACGGAACTGGTGGAGAAGGCCCTGGCCCTGAAGATGCCGGCCTTCACGTGTCTCAACGTGAACTTCCCCGCCGTAGCGCAGTTCCAGGGGGTGAAGGTGTGCCGCATGGCGCGCTCGCGCTGGCAGAAGGAGGTCGAACGCCGCCAGCACCCTTGGGGGCCGGAGTACTTCTGGTTGGTGGGCGAATCGGTCGAACTGGAGCCCGAGGCCACCGACACTGACCGCTGGGCACTGGCCCACGGCTATGTGGCCATCACCCCCACCCAGCTCGATGTGACGGCCTACGAGCTGCTCCAGCCGCTCCAGGACCTGCTGTATCCGCCCCCGCCCGCCGGCCCCCGTTCCCCGCCCGTCGGCTGGCTTTCCCGTCCGCAGACCACCGTTCCCCGCAGTTCCGCTGCGGGGCCCTCCTCCTCCCCCTCAACGCCCCAAGAACCATGAAGTACTTCCTCATAGCCGGCGAGGCCAGCGGCGACCTGCACGCGGCCCACCTGATGAAGGCCCTGCGCGAGGCCGACCCCGAAGCGAGCTTCCGCTACTACGGCGGCGACTGCATGCAGGCCGTAGGCGGCACCCTGCTGGCCCACTACCGCGACCTGGCCTACATGGGATTCGTACAGGTGGCCCTCCACCTGCGCACTATCCTGCGCGGCATGAGCCGCTGCCGACAGGCCATCGCCGCGTGGCGGCCCGACGCGGTCATCCTGGTGGACTACCCCGGGTTCAACCTGAAGATGGCCCGCTTCGTGAAGCAGCAGGACCTCTGTCCCGTGTTCTACTACATATCGCCCAAAATATGGGCCTGGAAGGAGCACCGCATCGGCGACATCCGCCGCACGGTTGACCGCCTCTTCTCGATCCTGCCCTTCGAGGTGGACTTCTTCGAACGGAAGCACCACTACCCCATCAGCTATGTGGGCAACCCCACCGTCGACGAGGTGGCGGCCTACGTGGCCCGCCACGGACAGCCCCGGCCCGACGGCCGCACCATCGCCCTGCTGCCCGGCTCGCGCCGTCAGGAGATCACCGACAACCTGAGCCGCATGTTGGAGGCCGTGAAGCCGCTCTGCACCGGCCCACAGGCGGGAGCCGGCTGGCAGATATGCATCGCCGCGGCCCCGGCCATACCGCGCAGCTTCTACAGCCGGATGCTGCAACGCGCCGCGCTGCCCGAGGGCTGCGTGGAGCTGGTGGAGGGCGACACCTACCGCCTGCTGTCACACGCCACGGCGGCCTTGGTGACCAGCGGGACGGCCACGCTCGAAACGGCCCTGCTGGGCGTGCCCCAGGTGGTGTGTTACTACATGCGCTGCGGCTGGCTCGTGTCGCGCATCCGCCCCTACTTCCTGAAGGTTCCCTTCATCTCGCTGGTCAACCTCATTGCGGGCCGCGAGGTGGTGGCCGAACTGGTGGCCGACGGCATGACGGCTGACAACGCCCGCCGCCACCTACTCGACATCCTGCCCGGCACACCGGGCCGCGAGGCCATGTTGCGCGGCTACGCCGACATGGCAGCCCGGCTGGGCGAACCCGGCGCACCCGCCCGGGCGGCCGCCGAAATGGTGGCCCGGCTGAACGAACGGAAACAGCAGGGCTGAGATTTCTAACAAGACGCTACTGACATACATGAAAGAGTTTATACAAAGCGAGGCCAAGGCCGAAACGGCCATTCTCGTTGGCCTGATCACGAAAAACCAAAGCGAGCGGAAAACCGCCGAATATCTCGACGAACTGGCCTTCCTGGCCGAAACGGCTGGCGCGACTGCCGTGAAACGCTTCACGCAACGCATGGACGGACCTTCGTCGGTCACTTATGTGGGAAAGGGAAAACTCGAAGAAATCCGCGCCTACATCGTGGCCGAAGAGGAGGCCGAACGCGAAATCGGCATGGTCATCTTCGACGATGAGCTGTCGGCCAAACAGCTGCGCAACATCGAGAAGGAACTGAAGGTGAAAATCCTGGACCGCACCAGCCTCATCCTCGACATCTTCGCCATGCGCGCCCAAACGGCCAACGCCAAGACGCAGGTGGAGCTGGCCCAATACCGCTACATGCTGCCCCGGCTCCAACGACTCTGGACGCACCTCGAACGCCAGGGCGGCGGCTCGGGCTCGGGCGGCGGAAAAGGCTCGGTGGGCCTGCGCGGACCGGGCGAAACGCAGCTCGAAATGGACCGCCGCATCATCCTGAACCGCATGGCCCTGCTCAAGCAGCGCCTGGCTGACATCGACCGCCAGAAGACCACGCAGCGCAAGAACCGCGGACGGCTCATCCGCGTGGCACTGGTGGGCTACACCAACGTGGGCAAGTCGACACTCATCAACCTGCTGGCCAAGACGGAAGTGTTTGCCGAGAACAAGCTCTTCGCCACGCTCGACACCACGGTGCGCAAGGTCATCATCGACAACCTTCCCTTCCTGCTGGCCGACACGGTGGGCTTTATCCGCAAGCTGCCCACAGACCTCGTCGACTCCTTCAAGAGCACACTCGACGAGGTGCGCGAGGCCGACCTGCTGGTCCACGTGGTGGACGTGTCGCACCCTGACTTTGCCGAACAGATCGAGGTGGTCAACGCCACGCTCTGTGACCTCGGTTGCTCCGACAAGCCGCAGCTGCTGGTGTTCAACAAAATTGACGCTTACACCTGGAAGGAGAAGGAGGCCGACGACCTCACGCCCGCCACGAAGGAGAACCTGTCGTTCGACGAGCTGAAGAACACCTGGATGGCCCGCATGGGCGACGACTGCCTGTTTATCTCGGCCCGCGAACGCCTCCACATCGAGGAGCTGAAGCAGCTGCTCTACACGCGCGTCAAGCAGCTCCACGTGCAGAAGTACCCCTACAACGACTTCCTGTTTGAACACTACGAGGAATAAGCCCCGCGGACCCGGAAGACAACGGCGGGCGCGGAGCCCCTTGGAGCCGGGAGAACAACTCGGCACATAGATTTTCCTATTCGGCACTTAGGAAAAACTAAGTGCCGAGTTGTTTTTTCGTGGCCCGCAAACGCAGGCCGCCGACTGCGGTGCGGACAAAAAACTTAGCGATTTATTTGGCCAGAAGGCTGCATCTGCCTATCTTTGCACCCGCAAAACCGCTCAGGGCGGCCATATCATGCGGAAATAGCTCAGTTGGTAGAGCACAACCTTGCCAAGGTTGGGGTCGCGAGTTCGAGTCTCGTTTTCCGCTCCAGCATCTTGTCGAAGCGAATGCCGTCCACCCCCACAAAGCGGCACTTTCGGGCGAAACAAGTTCACTCACACATAAAGAAAACATCACTGGAGAGGTGGCGGAATTGGTAGACGCGCTACTTTGAGGGGGTAGTGTCAATT
>CALZRA010000005.1 GCA_945828345.1 uncultured Bacteroidales bacterium | reverse complement strand
GGGCGCGCTCGGGACTTTCACCCATTAGATTATGCCCATGTCGGGCGAACAAACAGAAATGGAGCATAGCTACCGTGCCATGCTCCATATTTATATGCCCATTCTCAAGGGTGGATAAACGAACCGATTATTTTTTGTAGCGTTTGTTCAAGCCTGCCAGCACCTCTTTGGTAATGTCTACCGTGGGGGCAGCATACAGCACATTGTCACCGCTCTTGCTGAGAATCAGCTTGTAACGGTTGTCCTTGTTGAACTCGCGCAGATAGTTGTTCAGGCTGTCGCGCAGCACTTGCTGATAGTTCTCGGTGGCCTTGGCCATTTCATTTTCCACATTTTCCTGATAAGCTTGCAGGGCCTGCTGCTGTTTTTGCAGTTGTGCCTGTGCCTTTTCTGCCTCAGCCTGGGTCGTGTAGCCACCGCTTTGCAACTTCTTCTGGAAGGCCACTACGGCATTCTGCAAGGCTTCGCCCTTGGCAGTCAATTGCTGGCGATAGGTGTTCTGCTTGGCTTCGAGCGTCTTGAGCCCAGCCTTGCAGTATTCGTATTGGGTGGCCAGAGAATCTATGTCTACAATGGCCACATCACAAACTTGAGTCGGCGTAGCCCCTGCTTTGGGCAGTCCGTTGGGTTTCACCTGCTGTGCAGGCTCTTTCTTGTTGCAGGCAGCCAGGGTCATTCCCACTACCATCAGCATCATGACGAGTTTGCTTGTTCGCTTCATTTTTATTGGGTTGTTTCTTTATTTTCCTTGTTTTACCGAATGGCGTCGAACCGCCCTCGCTGCTGCGTCCTGCGACTGAACGCAAGTGACACCGCGGCTGCGCATGGCCTTGCTTTGGCTCACATGGGTCTTGACAAATCCTCGGCCCATAAACAGGCGTACACTGAGCAGGGCTACACTGACAGCCACAATCAGCAATACTACAATAAACAGTTTGAGCATACCTATATATATTAATAGAGGGGTCCTACCAAATGAATCTTTACTGCGGCTCGGCAATGAAAAATGAAAATCCTGCAGCTTTTCTTTTTCAGTGCGCTCGCCTTGCACTAACTCTGCTGCGCCAAGTTAGGCGGCGGCTCGGCAATGAAAAATGAAAATCCTGCGGCTTTTCTTTTTCAGTGCGCTCGCCTTGCACTAACTTTGCCACGGCAAAAGTAAAAAATAAATATCAAACCGCTATGAGCAACAACCATCTTTTACAGCCCAGCATCGTGTTCGACTGCTTCGCTGAAGTAAATAAAGTGCCCCGCCCCTCCAAGCGTGAAGAGAAAATGATCGCTTTTCTGAAGGCTTTCGGAGAAGGATTGGGCCTCCCCACCCACGTGGACGAAACAGGTAATGTGAGCATCAGCAAACCAGCCACCCCGGGACACGAACACCGTAAGGCGGTCATTCTGCAGAGCCACTTCGACATGGTGTGCGAAAAGAACAAGGACGTGGAGTTCGACTTTGACAATGATGCTATACAGACCTACATCGACGGCGAATGGATGCGCGCCAAGGGCACTACGCTGGGAGCCGACGATGGTATCGGAGTGGCTATGCAGATGGCTATCCTCAAATCGAACGACATTGAGCATGGACCCATCCAGTGTGTGTTTACCCGCGATGAAGAAACGGGACTCACCGGCGCCATGGGCATGAAGAGCGACTTCATGCAGGGCGACTACCTCATCAATCTGGATTCTGAAGACGAGGGACAGATCTTTGTGAGCTGCGCCGGAGGCGTACGCACCACAGCGACCTATGCCTTTCCTACGGTCGAGCTGCCCACGGGCTACTTCACCTTCCGTGTGGGCGTGAAGGGCCTGACTGGCGGCCACTCGGGCGATGACATCAACAAGAAGCGCGGCAATGCCAACAAACTGCTGGTGCGCTTTCTTTGCCAGCAGATGGAAAAGACCGACTTGCGCCTGATTGACATACAAAGCGGCGGCCTGCACAATGCCATTCCCCGCGAAGGCTATGCCGTGTGTGCCGTACCGATGAACATGAAGGAACAGGTGCGCATTGACTTGAATGTATTTGCCGCCGATGTAGAGGAAGAATTTTCCGTAACTGAAAAGGGCATTCAGTTTGTGCTCGAAAGCCAAGAGACTGCCAGCACCTGCATGGAACCGGCTGCCATGCGCCGTATGTTGCTGTCGCTACACGCCGTTCACAATGGGGTGTTTGCCATGAGCCAGGACATGGAGGGTCTGGTTGAAACTTCATCTAACCTGGCCAGCATCCATCTGGAAGGTGACCACATCACTGTTACCACCAGCCAGCGCAGCAGTGTGGGCAGTGCCTGCGAAAACATGGCCAGCGTGGTACGTGCCGCCTTCGAACTGGGAGGGGCCGAGGTGCTGACCAACGAGGGGTACCCTGGCTGGAAGCTGAACCCGAACAGCGAGATTGTACGCATTGCCAAGGAGAGCTACGTGGACTTGTTCGGCAAGGAGCCGCTCATTCTGGCCATTCACGCCGGTCTGGAGTGCGGACTTTTCTCAGAGAAATATCCCAAACTCGACATGGTCAGCTTTGGCCCGACGCTGCGAGGAGTCCACTCGCCCGACGAACGTCTGCTCATCCCTACCGTACAGATGGTATGGGATCATCTGCTCGATATTCTGAAAAGGGTATAAATCACCTTTTCCCCCGTTGCAAACGACATTCAGCCTTTCGGCTTGGGAAACATACGGCTTGATGAAAGCTGCATGTGGCCCGGCCGAAAGGCGTGATGCCGCTGTATCGCGGCCAACACTCCTTTTCACAAACACAAGTCGCCGGACGGCATGAACCTGCCTCACCATCGTCCGGCTGCTACCCCTGCCCTGCGGGGCAGCGGGCTGTCTGCGCCCCAGCGGGCAAACCTATTTGAACAACCGATTGACCCAACCTCTTTCAGCCTATGCGCCACCTCTGTCTTTGCTTCACCTTCCTCACCTGTCTGCTGGCTGCCTGTATGGGCGATGACGACTATACGCTCTCACCTTCACATACGCTTCGCTTCAGCACTGACACTGTTGCTTTCGACACGATTATCAGCGGAGTTGCGACCCATACATACAGTGTTACTGTATATAATAAAGCCGACAAGGCCATCCGCATTCCGCAGGTATGGCTTGAGCGGGGAGCCGCCTCTCCGTTCAAAGTGAATGTGGACGGGACACCGCTGACCGAAGGACGTGGCGGGGACTTTGAGATTGCAGCCCGCGACAGCCTGATTGTCTTTCTCATGGCCAACCTGCCCGAACAGGACAGCGACGAGCCTGTTGACGAAGAGGACAAGTTAGTGTTCAGCACCGAAGCGGGAGTCGTGCAGTCGGTCACGCTCACTGCCTCCGGCCAAGCTGTCCTTACACTCACGGCACAGAGAATTACAGAAAACACGCTGTTCAATGCCCATCGTCCCTACCGCATTCTCGACAGTTTGGTGGTAGAGCAGGGACAAACGCTCACGCTCGCTGCCGGCACACGCCTCTACTTTCATCCGCAGGCCGAACTGATCGTACACGGAACGCTGCAAATTCTGGGCAGCCTGCAAGAACCAGTAGTACTGCGCGGCGACCGCATGGGTTACATGTTCAACAACCAACCCTATGACCGCATTCCCGGACAATGGGGAGGCGTGCGCCTGACAGCCACCTCCTACAACAACTACATCAACTATGCCGACATCCATAGCGGCAACTACGGGGTGCGGGTCGATTCGGGCGATGTGACACAGAACAAGCTCATTCTCGAAAACTCTGTCATACACAACACCTCGGGCCATGGACTGGACATACGCATGGCTAACGTGTATGCCGGCAACTGCCAACTGACGAATGCCGGAGGCGACTGCGTACACGTGCGTGGCGGAGATGTGACCTTGGTGCATTCCACGCTGGCCCGTTTCTATGTATTTACAGGTGGAAGCGGTGTGGCACTTGACTTTGCCAACTTTGACGGACCAGTCCGACTGCCTATACAATCGCTTCAATTGGCCAACTGTATTATCACTGGTTATCAAGGAGATGAGCTGATGGGCAACCAGAATAAGGAGTTTCCTGAAGATGCCTTTAACTACGCCTTCTTCAACTGCCTGCTGAACACGCCCAAGACCGAAGAACCTGACCCTCGGCTGGTAGATTGTCTATGGGACATCGATGACAAAGCCGAAACGGGCAATGACTCGACCGTAGTGCGCGACGGGAACTTCCTGCCCCAACCAGACCTTGACCGGCTCCTGTTCAGCTTCACCCTGTCGCCACACTCCAAGGCTGTCGGGCACGCCAATCCCGACATCACCGCCCTGACCTATCCTGCCGACCGTCTGGGCAAGCAGCGCAAAACCGCACCCGACATCGGTTGCTACGAAACCTCACAACCCTAATCCCCTCCCATGAACACACCACCCAACAACGCTGGACGAACTAACCGCAACCCCAGACCGCAAGGTCCGTTCCCCGAAGATTACGCTCATGTGCAACCCCAGGCCGTTGAATTTGAACAGGCCGTATTGGGTGCGCTCATGATCGAAAAGGATGCCTACTTCCAAGTAAGCGAGATTCTGCGGCCCGAAAGTTTCTATGACAACCGCCACCGTACCATCTATGAGGCCATTCGGCGCCTGAATCTGGAGGAGCGGCCCGTCGATATTCTCACCGTCACCGACCAACTGCGCAGTACGGGCAAGCTCGAAGAGGTGGGCGGCCCGGTCTACATCGCCCAGCTGAGCGGCATGGTGGCCTCATCGGCCCACATCGAATACCACGCACGCATCATCGCCCAAAAGGCCACCGCACGCGACCTCATCACTTACACGAGCAACATCCAGACCAAGGCTTTCGATGCCACGCAAGACATCGACAAGCTCATGCAGGAAGCCGAAGGCAAGCTGTTCGAGCTCTCGCAAACCAATCTGAAGAAGGACTACACGCAGATTGACCCTGTCATCAAGGAGGCCTACGAGATGCTGCGCAAGGCGGCGGCCCGCACCGACGGCATGAGCGGTATCGCCTCGGGATTTCATGCCCTCGACAAGATTACATCGGGTTGGCAGAACTCCGACCTGGTCATTCTGGCAGCCCGACCGGCCATGGGCAAAACTGCCTTCGCCCTCAGTATGGCCAAGAATATGGCCGTCAACCAGAATCTGCCTGTAGCAGTATTCTCGCTCGAAATGTCAAACGTGCAGTTGGTAAACCGCCTCATCGTCAATGTGTGCGAGATCAAAGGCGAAACCCTGAAGAGCGGTCAGCTCAAAGAATATGAATGGATGCAGCTCGACAACCGCATCAAGCAGCTGATCGGTGCCCCACTCTACATTGACGACACACCTTCGCTCTCCGTGTTCGAACTGCGCACCAAGGCGCGCCGGCTCGTACGTGAACACGGCGTAAAAGTACTGATGATTGACTACCTCCAGCTCATGAATGCCTCGGGCATGAGCTTCGGCAGCCGCCAGGAAGAGGTCTCGACCATTTCGCGCTCACTGAAAGGTCTGGCCAAGGAACTGAACATCCCCATCCTGGCCCTTTCACAGCTGAACCGTGGCGTGGAGAACCGCGAAGGAAGTGACAAGCGCCCGCAGCTGTCAGACTTGCGCGAGTCGGGTGCCATCGAACAGGATGCCGACATGGTGCTCTTCATACACCGTCCGGAATACTACAAGATTTACCAGGACGAGGCGGGACGCGACCTGCGCGGAAAGGCTGAAATCATCATTGCCAAGCATCGTAACGGTGCGGTAGGCAATGTGCTGCTCACCTTCAGAGGGGAATTTGCCCGCTTCCAGAACCCAGAGGACGTGGATTCGACCAGCGAAAAGTCAGACAAGAAGGCAGACAGCCGATCCAAAGCCGGCAGTGCTCTGCCGCCCGCCCCAGAAGGCATCATCAGTTCGCGCATCAACAATGCCGACGCACTTCCACCAGCCAGCCTCGACGACCTGCCCCTACCTCCCGACATACCCTTTGCGCCTCCTACGGCTGCCGACCCGTTGCCCTATTGAGGCTGCAGCCACGCATAAGCAGTCCCCTGACCTGCCGGCTTGCCCGCAAGCGACAGGCCAGGGGGCTGGCTGTTATATCTGCCAGACCGCACACTTCTGCCATAGCCCAACGTCCGTTTGAGAACTTTCCGTGTTTTTCATGGGAAACCCATGGTTTCAACGCGTCCCAGCCTCCTTTAACCGCTCAATCTCAACTAACTGTAAAAAAAAACAAGTAAACCTTTGGCAATCCAATTCTTTTATCCATATTTGCAAGGTAAATAGTACAAAACGCGATAAAACCATTCAATATCATGGAAAACAATGCACAGTCCTTGAGCGGACTTAAAAGAGAAGACTTTCAGAAAACGGTGCAGGGAAAGGAAGTCGATTTGTACTTCCTTCGCAATGAATCGGGCATGGAAGTGGCCGTCACCAACTACGGTGGTTCGCTGGTAGCCATCATGGTTCCCGACCGTAAAGGCCAATATGCCAATGTCATTCAGGGACACGACAACATTGACGACTGCCTCGCTTCGCCCGAGCCCTTCCTCAGCACGCTGGTTGGCCGCTACGGCAACCGCATCTGCCACGGCAAGTTCACGCTGAACAACAAGGAATACAGCCTGGCCATCAACAACGGTCCCAACCACCTGCACGGTGGTCCCACCGGATTCCACGCCCGGGTTTGGGATGCAGAACAAGTGAACGGACATACCCTCGTGCTCCGCTATGTTTCACCTTATTATGAAGAGGGATTCCCCGGTGAACTTTCCATGACGGTAATGTACACCCTCACCGATGACAACGAAATCGTCATCGACTACAAGGGTACAACGAACAAGAAGACCATCGTGAACATGACCAGCCATGGTTTCTTCTCGCTGGCAGGTATCGCCAACCCCACCCCATCGGCAATGAACGTGGTTTGCCAAATCAATGCCGATTTCTATGTTCCCATTGACGAAAACAGCATTCCTACCGGAGAAATCCGCAGCGTAAAGGGCACACCGTTCGACTTTACCACACCGCATACCGTGGGCGAACGCATTGATGCCGATGACGAACAAATCAAGCATGGCGCCGGCTACGACCACTGCTTCGTGCTCAACAAGCGCGAACCGGGCGAACTGTCGTTTGCAGCCAAGATTGTAGAACCTGAAAGCGGACGCTCGATGGAGGTCTATACCACCGAGCCGGGGGTACAGTTCTACAGCGACAACTGGGCTGATGGCTACAAAGGCCAGCATGGCGCCACCTTCGGCCGCCGTTCTGCCCTCTGCTTCGAAGCCCAACACTTCCCCGACAGTCCTAACCGCGCCTATTTCCCGCCCGTTGTGCTGAAGCCCGGACAGGTTTATACGCAGAAGACCATCTATAAGTTTGGTGTAGAAGACTGAGCCAAAACAACTGGGAGCCAAGTAGAATATGCCCGACTGTTTATGGCACAACCTGACAGTATTGGCCGATACAGGTTGCTTGGCCATTCGGTTTTTCTCTTCCTTCGCCAAACAACGAATACCGAAGTTATCCAAAATCATTTAATACTTAAAGCAAAACAACAATGAGTAATCAAAAGAAACAATGGGGAGCCATCGTCGTGATGATTGCGCTCTTCGCCATGATTGCCTTCGTGACCAACCTGTGTACGCCGATGGCAACGATCATCAAGAATCAGGGCGAAATCTCGAACGTGCTTGCCCAGATTGGCAACTACGGCAACTTCGTGGCCTATTTAGTAATGGGTATTCCTGCCGGTATGCTCATCTCCAAGTACGGCTACAAGAAGACAGCCCTTATCGGCCTCGTGGTAGGTATCGTGGGCATCGCCATCCAGTGGTTCAGCGGCCAGCTCGATGCCAAGGAAAACCTGGGTCTGGTATTCGGCGTTTACCTCGCCGGTGCTTTCATCGCCGGTCTGTGTATGGCCATCCTCAACTGTGTGGTAAACCCGATGCTCAACCTGCTGGGCGGCGGCGGTAACAAGGGCAACCAGCTCATCCAGCTGGGCGGCGTGTTCAACTCATCTGCAGCAGTAGCCTGCTACATCCTGATGGGTGCGCTGATTGCCGACGCTTCGAAAGCCAAGATTGACGATGCTACGCCCGCTTTGATGATTGCGCTGGCCATCTTTGTGGTGGCTTTCGTGGTTATCTGCTTCACCAAGATTGAAGAGCCGGAACAGGCTCCCGTACAGGTGGAACTGATCAAAGAGGCCATGGGCTACCGTCACTTCGCCCTCGGCGCGCTTGCCATTTTCCTCTATATGGGTATCGAAGTGGGTGTGCCTAACTTCGTGAACCTCTACCTGATCGGCGAGGGCATCCCCGCCGGTACAGTGGGTATGCTGGTGGCTGTTTATTGGTTCATGATGCTTATCGGCCGTTTGGTAGGTGCCAGCATAGGCGGAAAGGTATCGAGCCGCGCCATGATTACCACCGTATCAACCATTACGCTGCTGCTCGTGCTCTTCGGCATGTACGCTCCTGCTGATGTGACCGTGAACTTCCCGGGCGTTGACTGGGGCAAGCTCGAACTTATCTGGCAAGAAGTTCCTCTGGGCATCTTCTCCTTCCTACTTGTTGGTCTGTGCACTTCAGTGATGTGGGGCGGCATCTTCAACATGGCTGTAGAAGGTCTGGGCAAATACACGGCCATTGCTTCGGGCATCTTCATGACGATGGTGTTCGGTTGCGCCGTAATGATGTTTGTCCAGGCTACTGTAGCTGACGTTGCCGGCTACATCAACAGCTTCTGGGTAGTTGTCTTCTGTGCTGCCTACATCCTGTTCTACGCACTCATCGGCAGCCGCGTAACCAAGCGCGAAAACTAATAAAACAAACATTCTGGCAAACGGCAGCCGCCCGCAGAGCGATGCCGTTTGCCTTCTCCTTATTTATCATCTTTAAAACTAACTCCTAAAACTGAATACCTATGAAACTGACTATTGAGGACGTTCGTTCTCGCTTCGTAAAGCATTTTGACGGTGAAACCGGCAGTGTGTATGCCAGCCCGGGACGTATCAACCTGATCGGTGAGCACACCGACTACAACAATGGCTTCGTATTTCCCGGTGCTGTAGAACAAGGCATGATTGCCGAAATCAAGCCCAACGGCACACGCAACGTGCGCGCCTACTCTATCGACCTGAAGGACTACGTGGAATTTTCGCTTGACGATGAGGCCGGACCTTCTGCAACTTGGGCACGCTACATCTTCGGTGTATGCCGTGAAATGATGGCACTCGGTGTTCCCGTTGAAGGCTTCAACACTGCATTCGCAGGTGATGTTCCCCTCGGTGCCGGCATGTCGTCGTCGGCAGCCTTGGAAAGCACTTATGCCTTCGCCCTCAACGACCTGTGGGGTGACAACAAGATTGAAAAGATGGAACTGGCTCGTGTCGGCCAGCGCACCGAACACAAGTATGTGGGCTGCAACTGCGGCATCATGGACCAGTTCGCCTCTGTATTCGGCCGCAAGGGCAGCCTGATGCGCCTCGACTGCCGCAGCGGCGAATACGCTTACTTCCCCTGGAACCCGAAGGGCTACCAGCTCATCCTCGTGAACAGTTGCGTAAAGCACATACTCGCAGGTTCTCCCTACAACGAACGCCGCCTCCAGTGCGAACATGTAGCTGAAATCATCAAGCAAACCCATCCCGAAGTGGAGAGCCTCCGCGATGCCACTATGGAAATGCTCGATGAAGTAAAGGGCAGCATCACTGGCAACGAATACAAGCGCGCACGCTACGTGATCGGCGAAGTTGAACGCGTGCTTGCAGTCTGCGACGCACTCAAACACGATGACTACGAGATGGTCGGCAAGATGATGTACGAAACCCACTATGGCCTCAGCAAGGAATACGAAGTAAGCTGCGAAGAGCTCGACTTCCTCAACGAAGTGGCCAAGGAAGCCGGTGTAACCGGTTCGCGCATCATGGGCGGCGGCTTCGGCGGCTGCACCATCAACCTCGTGGCTGACGAACTGGCCGACAACTTCAAGAAGGTCGTTGTCGAGAAGTTCAACGAGAAGTATGGCAAGAAGCCCATCGTCATCGACGTAGTGATTGGCGACGGTTCGCGCAAGCTCTGCTAAGCCACACCGACACGCTCACCTCTTTATACACTCCGGTTTCCGCCTTCGGCGTGAAGCCGGAGTTTCTTTATGTTCTGACACAAACAAGAAGAGGACGAATCCGGAAACCCTAGTGCCGAGTGGTTCATTTTTACCCATGCAGGAACAAGTCGGACCGCTTTTCTTATAAACTATAGCAGGAATGTCACAGATTATCACTACTTTTGCAGCCAAAATAACCCAGCCCCATAAACAATAACGAATATAGCAATGTCTACTGAACATTCAAAAGAACTCATGAACCTTGCTGCCGACAACATCCGCGTGCTGGCTGCAAGCATGGTTGAACGTGCCAAGTCCGGACACCCTGGCGGAGCCATGGGCGGTGCAGACTTCATCAACGTGCTCTACTCAGAATTTCTAAACTTCGACCCAGACAATGCCACCTGGCGTTGCCGCGACCGCTTCTTCCTCGACCCGGGACACATGTCGCCCATGCTATATTCACAGCTGGCCCTTATCGGCAACTACACAATCGACGAACTCAAGCAGTTCCGCCAGTGGGGGTCGCCTACTCCCGGCCACCCCGAGGTATGCCCCAAGCGCGGCATTGAAAACACCAGCGGCCCGCTCGGACAAGGCCACACCTATGCCGTAGGTGCCGCCATCGCCGCCAAGGCTCTCTATGCCCGTACGGGCAATCCGGGCTTTGCCAAGGAAAAGATATACGCCTACATCTCTGACGGTGGCGTTCAGGAGGAAATTTCACAAGGTGCAGGACGCATGGCCGGACACCTGGGCCTGAACAACCTCATCATGTTCTTCGATGCCAACGAAATACAGCTCTCCACCGAAACAGCTGCTGTCATCTCGGAAGACACGGGCATGAAATACCGCGCATGGAACTGGAACGTGCTCGAAATCGACGGAAACGATGCCGGACAGATACGTGAAGCACTCAAGGCTGCCAATCAGGAGCAGAACCGCCCCACCCTCATCATCGGACATTGCGTGATGGGCAAGGGCTGCCGCAAAGCCGACAACACCTCATACGAACGCAACTGCAAGACTCACGGAGCACCGCTCGGAGGCGATGCCTATGTCAACACCATCAAGAACCTCGGTGCCGATCCCGAGAATCCTTTCGTCATCCGTCCCGAAGTGAGTGCCATGTACGAGGAGCGCAAGGCCGAACTCCGCGCCATCGTGGCAGAGCGCAAGGCCGAAGAGGAGGCTTGGGAAAAGGCCAACCCGGAAAAAGCTGCCCAGCTGAACGACTGGATGGCCGGCCGCCTGCCAGACATACCCTGGGAGAAGGTGCAGCAGAAGCCCAACGCCCCCACACGCAACGGCTCCTCGGCCTGCTTGTCGCTGCTCTCGGAATATGTGCCCAACATGATTGTCTCGTCGGCCGACTTGTGCAACTCGGACAAGACCGACGGCTTCCTGGCCCACACCACCGAAATCACCCGCACCAACTTTGCCGGAGGCTTCCTGCAGTCCGGCGTGTCGGAGCTCACCATGGCCTGCGTGTGCATGGGCATGATGCTCCACGGCGGCATCATTACCGCCATGGGCACCTTCTTCGTGTTCTCCGACTACATGAAGCCCGCCATCCGCATGGCAGCCCTCATGGAACTCCCCGTGAAGTTCGTATGGACACACGATGCCTTCCGTGTAGGTGAAGACGGCCCGACACACGAACCTGTCGAACAGGAAGCCCAAATCCGCCTCATGGAGAAGATGAAGAACCACAGCGGACGCGACAGCGTGCGCGTGTTCCGTCCCTGCGACGTACACGCCACCACCGAATGCTGGCGCATGGCCATGGAGAACATGGACACCCCCACCGCACTCATCTTCAGCCGTCAGAACGTAAAGGACCTGCCCGCCAACACTGACTACAAGGCCGGCGTGCAGCGCGGTGCCTACGAGGTAGTCAGCGAAGCCAACCCCGACGTAATCCTCGTGGCGTCCGGCTCAGAAGTCAGCACCTTGGCCGACACTGCCGCACTGCTGCTGGAACGCGACCACATCAAGGCACGCGTCGTAAGCTGTCCGAGCGAAGGACTCTTCCGCCGTCAGGACAAAGCCTATCAGGAATCGCTCCTGCCTACAGGCGGCAAGATATTCGGACTTACGGCCGGTCTGCCCGTCACCTTCGAAGGCTTGGTGGGCACCAGCGGCAAAGTCTACGGTCTGGAAAGCTTCGGCTTCAGCGCGCCCTACACTGTGCTCGACGAGAAACTGGGCTACACTGCCGAGAACATCCGCAAGGAAGTACTGGACTACCTCTCAAGTGTTAATGCGTAACCCCGGTTATCAGGTTGTGAGGTTAAGAGGTTATAATGTTACGACTGTAACGCTTGAATATCATTCACTCAAATAGTAATGTTATAACCTCATAACCTTATCTCTCATAACCTAAGGGAATAACCCCATAACTTGACAACTGGATTTCACACAGCAAACGAACAACAATGGAAACCATAGGTTTGGCCTGCGACCACGCAGGATTTGAACTCAAGCAATATGTCATGGAATACCTGAAGGAGAAGCATATCACCTTCAAGGACTATGGCACCTACAGCACCGAGAGCTGCGACTATCCCGACTATGCCCACGCACTGGCCCGCGGCATCGAACAGGGCGAAGTCAGTCAAGGCATAGCCATCTGCGGCAGCGGCGAAGGCATCTCGATGACTCTCAACAAGCACCAAGCCATCCGGGCCGCCTTAGTATGGGACCCCGAAATAGCCCACATGACCCGCCTGCACAACGATGCCAACGTGCTGGCCATGCCCGGCCGATACATCGATACCGAAACGGCCCGCCGAATCATGGATGAGTTCCTCAACACACCCTTCGAAGGAGGCCGACACATCCGCCGAATCGAAAAAATTCCCGTAAAAGCTTAGTTCCAAGCGACGGCTCTGCTGCAAAAACAATCTGTTTTTTTCTATAAACCAACAGAAAATCATATCTTTGCAGCCGCTTTTCGCCCCAAGACCCTCCACAGACCCAGTGAATCGGGCCACCCCTCAGGCAGGGCCGCGAAGCCGGAAAACCTTTAAACATCAACCAATCATTACACATAGACATGACTAAAACTGACATCATCAAGTGTGTTTCAAAGCAAACAGGTGTTGACAGAGAGACCGTAACGAGCGTCATCGAGTCGTATGTAAACACAGTAAAGAGCACCTTGATTGAGGGAGAATCCATCAACTTCCGCAACTTCGGAACCTTCTACCTCAAACGCCGCGCTCCCAAAACCGGACGCAACCTCATGACCAACACGACCATCCTCATTCCTGCCCACAAGGTGGCATTGTTCAAGCCCTCCAAGGAATTTGCCGATGCCATTGCCAGTGCCACGACTGAGGAATAAGCGTAACCATTCATAACTCACATCATTAACCATAAAACGTAATAGGTATGCCTAACGGAAAGAAGAAAAAAAGACACAAGATGTCTACGCACAAACGTAAAAAAAGACTGCGCAAGAATCGTCATAAGAGCAAATAAGCCCGGCACGATTGCCCAGACTTTTTGGGAAATGTTCTAAGCAGAAGTCTGCACCGGCCCACGCCGAAGCATTCCGAAGCGACATGTCTACAGAATGGGGACACATCCCCTGTGCAATCCGACAGAAACGGCAACAGGCCGCCTGACAACCAGAAAGCCGACGCCCCACTGCCAAGCACCACATGCCGCTGTGCCAGGCCGCTGCATGAGAACACCCCAGCACACACGACGAGTAAACGAGCAAGGCCGGCCCCGCTGCGCGAGGGAGCATCCTCGTTTACTCGCCTTTTAGCATTCCTGCCTGTGAGGAACATGCGCCCCGAGTCACCACCACTTGGCTGCACACACCGACCAAGGCCCTACCCTCACACGCACAACAACATCACATGACATGACAAGCGAAGTAATTGTAGATGTGTCTGCCAAAGACATATCCATCGCACTGCTGGAAGACAAGCGACTTGTCGAATACCAGCGCGAAGGACGCACCGAACACTTCTCGGTGGGCAACATCTATCTGGCCAAGGTCAGAAAGCTCATGCCCGGACTCAATGCTTGCTTCGTAAATGTCGGTTTCGAACGCGATGCCTTCCTCCACTATCTCGACTTGGGCACGCGTTACGCTTCATTGGAAAAATACTTGCAGCTCATCGGCGACACCGGAAAAGGCAACCCCACCCCCGACAAAGTGCTGAAACAGCCCGAACTCGACAAGGACGGAAGCATTCAGAACACACTCAAAGTGGGACAGGAACTGCTGGTACAGATTGTCAAGGAGCCTATCAACACCAAGGGACCGCGCCTCACTGCCGAACTTTCGTTTGCAGGCCGCTTCCTGGTGCTCATGCCCTTTTGCGACAAGATTTCCGTGTCCACCAAGATCAAGTCGGCTGCCGAACGCGCACGCCTCAAGCAACTGGTGCAAAGCATCAAGCCCAAAGGTTTTGGCGTAATCATCCGCACCGTGGCCGAAAACAAGCGGGCACCCGAACTCGATGCCGAACTCCGGCTACTGCTCGAACGCTGGGAAGAAGCCATTCGCCGAGTGAAACAAGCACGCAGCAAGAAACTCAAACTGCCACAACTGGCCTACGAAGAAACCAGCCGCACCGTTGCCCTGTTGCGCGACCTGTTCAACCCCTCTTACGAGAACATCTATGTCAACGACAAGAACGTATGGGCCGAAGTGCGCGACTATGTTTCACTCATCGCTCCCGAATGCAAGGACATTGTCAAGCTCTACAAAGGCAATGTGCCCATATTCGACAATTTCTCTGTAACCAAGCAAATCAAGACCTCGCTCGGCCGGACTGTCACCTACAAACACGGGGCCTACCTCATCATCGAACAGACTGAGGCCCTCCACGTGGTCGACGTGAACAGCGGCAACCGCTCCAAGAGCCCCGAAGGACAGGAAACCAATGCGCTCGACGTGAACCTCGGAGCTGCCGACGAGCTGGCACGCCAACTGCGGCTGCGCGACATGGGAGGCATCATCGTGGTAGACTTCATCGACATGAACCTGCCCGAAAACCGCCAGAAACTCTATGAGCGCATGGTCGAAAACATGAAGCAGGACCGTGCCCGCCACACCATCCTGCCGCTCTCCAAGTTTGGCCTGATGCAAATCACCCGCCAGCGTGTCCGTCCGGCCATGGATGTCAACGTCGAAGAGACCTGCCCCACCTGCGGCGGAACAGGCAAAATAAAGCCCAGCATCCTGTTTACTGATGCACTCGAAACGAAAATCGACGCACTCGTCAACCGCTTCGGCATCAAGCGATTCACGCTCCACGTCCACCCCTTTGTGGCAGCCTACATCAACCAAGGCATCGTATCGCTGAAACGCCAGTGGCAGATGAAATACGGATTCGGCGTGAAGATCATTGCCAACCAGAAACTCGCCTACCTGCAATACGCCTTCTACGACAAGCACGGCGAAGAAATTTCCATGAAACAGCAAAACGACATGAAGTAAAGCATCTCCCATTGAGAAGCTACTACCACAGAAAAGGGGAGAAACCGACACGGCCTCACGACCGCCCGGTTTCTCCTCCTTATATTATCAAGCTATGAAAACAAGCGGGCTAACGCCCGCTCTCATCCTATGTAGCGGGCCTTTGCCCGCCCTCCCAGTGCACCGTCGCTTCTTTTCCCCCGGATTATGTTATGGGGCCTTCGGTCTATTCCGTCATTCATCACATGCAGCGAAAACATGGAAAGTGGGCTTTCTGCAAACTTTTGGTGAGAAACATGAAGGCTCTTAAAAATTATGTGTACTTTTGCCAAAACCTTAACATGCCATGCAGATTGAGGAAATACCCTAACCAATAAAAAACATAATGGAATCATTACTAAAAATCATTACGAACCCTGCTTCGATTGCCCACCTGGTGGTCATCTATGCGCTGGTCATCAGTCTGGGCGTGAAATTGGGCAAGATCAAGTTCGGAGGTGTATCGCTGGGCGTGACCTTCGTGTTGTTCGTCGGCATTATCGTAGGGCATGTCTACAGCCACTACATCGTTGACCCGGCGACCAGTGACTACATTACCCATGCGGCACAAAAGGAGGTCATCGACTTCGTCAAGGAGTTGGGACTGATTCTTTTTGTCTACTGCATCGGCCTGCAGGTAGGCCCGGGCTTCTTCGCCACCTTCAAGAAGGGCGGCGTGGGCATGAACCTCATTGCGGTGGGCATTGTGATGCTGAACATCGCCGTGATGCTGGGCCTCTACTTCCTCGTGTTCGACACGAACAACTACAACCTGGCCATGATGGTCGGCACGATGTATGGTGCCGTGACGAATACGCCGGGTTTGGGTGCCGCCAACACGGTGGTGAAGGACTTCGCGGGCGACTGGGGTGCGGCTGGCATACCCGACCTTGCATCGAGCTACGCCTGTGCTTACCCCTTGGGCGTGGTGGGCATCATTCTCGCCACGATTCTCATCAGGGTGTTGTGTAACATCAAGCTCGAAAAGGAACAGGAGGCCATTCGCCTCGAACAGGAGCGTAACCCGCACGCCACCCCGGTTCACTTGGTCATCAAGGTGAACAACTCTTCGGTGGTGGGCCGCACCCTGCATGAACTCCACTCCTTCCTGAACCGCCAGTTCGTCATTACCCGCTGCATCAAGGACGGCAAGATGTTCATCCCCAACGGCGACACGAAGCTCGAACTCGGCATGGAGGTTCACTTGGTGTGCGCCGAAGACGAAGCCGAACCAATCTCGGCCCTCATGGGTGAGCAGATTGAAGACCGCGAGTGGAAGGACGACATCGACCAGTCGAAGTACGTGAGCCACCGTCTGGTCATCACCAAGCCCGAAATCAACGGCAAGACCTTCGGCCAGCTGCACTTCAGCACGATTTATGGTGTGAACGTGACCCGCGTGACGCGTAACGGCATGGACCTCTTTGCCGACCGTAACCTGCGCCTGCAGGTGGGTGACCGCATTCTGGTGACGGGTAGCGAAGAGAACATCGAACGGCTCAAGCGCGTGATCGGTGCTTCGGTGAAGCGACTTGACCACCCCAACGTGGGCGCTATCTTCTTCGGCATCATGCTGGGTATCATCTTGGGACAGATTGACTTTGGCGGCGGCGTGAAGCTGGGTCTGGCCGGCGGTCCGCTGGTTGTCGCTATCCTGATCGGTGCCTTCGGCTACCGCTACAAGATCAACACCTACACCTCCACTTCGGCCAACCTGATGCTGCGCGAGGTAGGCCTGCTGCTCTTCCTGAGCAGTGTGGGCATACAGGCAGGTGCCAAGTTCTGGGACACTATCATGAACGGCGGCCTGCACTATGTATGGACTGGTTTCCTCATCACCATTGTGCCCATTATCATCATGGGTGTCGTTGCGCGCAAGGTGCTCAAGCTCAACTACTTCACGCTGATGGGTCTGATTGCCGGTTCGAATACTGATCCTCCCGCACTGGCCTTTGCCAACCAGACTGCCGGCAACGATGCGCCTGCCGTGGGTTACAGCACGGTCTACCCCTTGGCGATGTTCCTGCGCATCCTCATGGCACAAATCGTACTGATGATATTCCTGGCATAGCTCCCGGCCTGAGTATGGCTCTGGCCGCGTGCTACCACTGAAAAAGGTTATGAAGCTTCTGTGGAAACTTCATAACCTTTTATCGTATGCAGCAGTGTCACATTGACTGCATGGCCGCCCTGCAGGAAGATGAATCAACCCAACGACCTATAAAGCTGCTCATAGCGGCGGGCCACCTTCAGGTAGTCGTGGTGACGCGCTATGTACTCCACACTCTGCCGCTGCAATCGGGGAACGCAGTCGGCACGGTGCTCGACCAAGCTGCACAGCGCGTTGTACACACTCTCTTCGTTGGGTTCGACGTTGACAATGGGACGCAGCTCCTCCTCGTTCAGGATAGCGTAGTTCTCGGGTTCACCGCCTCCCACCACAATCATGCCGCGGGCCATGGCTTCGAGCGAGTTCATGGCCGGCGTGTAGGAATAGAGCTGGTCGAGCTGTACGGCAGACTCATCGAGTAGTTTAACGTATTGCGCAAAAGGCACGTTCTCGGCCACCTGCAACACACAGTCGTCCGGATAACGGGCTGCCACACGGCGGGCTGCGCGCAACATGATGTCGGTGCCCTTATAGCTGTTGCGGTTACGCTGTATGCCAATGAAGAGCTTCAAGGGAGCAGCCGCATCGGGCTGCGAGGCTATCCGGCGCGCCGCATCGGGTGAGGGGACTATGGGAAAGGGAATGAAACTCAACTTGTCGGCTGCCCAAGGGCAATGGGCCTGATAGCTGGCGTGGTACTCGTAGAGGCCCGCCACAATGGCATCGGCATCGGCAGCTACCAGCTTGTTCAGCCTGCCTTTAGATCCTGTCAGCCAGTCGGTCTTGAACCGGTCGTTCTCGGCCGAATGACGTTCAGCCCTCCCCATGTTGAAATCGCTGTAGCGGAAGGTCTGGAAGTCCAAGCACGCCTTAATATAATAATGGTCCATGCCGAAGGCTCCCATCACGATGTGCCGGTTGTGACGGCGCAGATAGCGGTAGAAGGGGGCCAGCTTCTCGGCGCGCAGCGGCATGAACACGGGATTGATGAGCTGCACCACATCGAAGCCGCGGAAATGGCGGAACTGGCGCAACACTCGGAACAAGTAGGCTACGCTGTCGAGCGGACGCAGCGAAGGCCGCCGCATGTCGATGTCGCGGGGATAGTTCTTCCAACCGTCGCCATCGGATGCCACCACCACTTCATGTCCCAACTGCCGCAGGCCCTGGGCCAGCGTGTTGTGTACGTTGCTGTAATCTCCGAGCAGCAATATCCTCATGTCTGCTTGTTTGTTCAGGGGTGTTCTATCAATTAGGTTTTAAAAAGAACACTCCTTTTTAGTGTTTTTGTTTCAGGTAATCGGCAAAGATGCGCGCCGCCGTTTCGACCATCTTGGCGCATGGCCGCTTCTGGTAATAACCCGCTGTACGGGCCTCGGCCTGGGGAGAACCCTCGGGAGCTTTCAGCCCCAACAGTTCGGCACAGATCAGGCTGCCGTTTTCCTGCTTAAAAGCTGCGGCCAGGTCCTGAACCACAGCATAGTTGTGGCTCTTGCCTTCACGGTCACCGGCCTCTACGGCACCGCAGTCCAGCCCGGCTAACTGAAAGAGGCCGCAGGCTGCGCCGCACGTTTGGCGCATACGGCCGATGCCGCCTCCAAACGAAGCTGACATGCGCAGGGCCTGTTCGCGGCTGAAGCCATACAAGTCGGCAAAGGCGGCCACCACGCTCTGGGCGCAGTTGTAGCCGGACTTGAACAGGGCTACGGCCTCTCCTATCCGATTATCCAAAGCCTCGTCTGTCAGAGGCGTATGTATTGTTTCCATTTGGTTTCCTATTTTTATACTTGTTGCTTGCACTATCCTGACGGTGCCGGTGTAGCAGCTCGCGGGTTTTGTATACATTTGCAGCACATTTCATCAACCTCAAACCTCAACCTGACATGAAGCCACTGAGCCTTGCGGCATGGGCCGCTATCTGTATGACATCTGTACTGACGGCCTGCCACGAGAATTTTGACAAACGGCTGGAACGGGAGGCACGCGAATTTACCGAGAACCGTTGTCCACAGGAACCGGAACCCGGAACGCGCCTCGACAGCACAACTTACCAACCCGAACAACACGTCTACACGCTGTGGTATTCGTTGGCAGCGGCCAACGAGGCTGCCATGCGCGAACAGACGGAACTGATGCACCGCCTGTTGGTGCGCGAACTGGTGGGCGACGTGAACTATAAGATGCTGAAGGATGAAGGCATCACCTTCCGCTACGTCTACCGCTCGCAGGCCACGGGGGCAGTGGTGTATGACACACAAATCAAGGCTGAGGAATACCGCACGCACTGAAGGCCTTCAGCGGTCATCGGGCCAGCAGTTCCTTGATGGCACAGCAGAGCTGGTCGGGGCATGAAGTGGCCTTGTTTCCGCAGCGGATGCCCTGCAAGCGTTTCACCACTTCTTCGGCCGGCATTCCTTTCACCAAGGCAGCTATGCCCTGCAAGTTGCCGTGGCAACCGCCGGCAAACTGCACTTCGGCCACGCGTTCCTGCTCATCGAGTACGAGGTGTATGCCATAGGAACATACACCCTGTGGAATGAAATCAATCTGCTTCATAGGTCACATTTACTTTTAACGAGTTGGCGAACACGAAGGCACAGGCTCCGTTTCGCCAACTCGTTTTGTATTCCAAGCTACCCGGAGATTAGTCCTCGGCAGGCTTCATGTTCGTGTAGACCGTCTGTACGTCGTCGAACTCTTCCAGACGCTCAACCATCTTGTCGATGCTCTCACGCTCCTCGGCGGTCACGTCCTTCAGGTCGTTGGGAATATAGGTAAACTCGGCACCGATTACCTCGAAGCCGTTTTCCTCCAGATGCTTCTGGATCTGGCCGAAGCACTTGGGGTCGCCATAGAGGGTGATGCTGCCTTCTTCCTCGTCCTCGTCGTATTCGTCTTCAACGCCAAAGTCGATGAGATCGAGAATCATCTCGTCCATGTCAAGTCCCTCCTTCTTCTTGAAGGTGAACACACACTTGTGGTCGAACAGGTAGGCCAGCGAGCCCATGGTGCCGAGGTTGCCGTTGAACTTGTTGAACACGGAACGCACGTCGCCCACGGTGCGGGTGGCGTTGTCGGTCAGCGTGTCAACGAAGATAGCCACACCGTGGGGGCCGTAGCCCTCGTAGGTCATGGTCTTGTATTCGCTCTGGTCCTTGCCCATGGCGTTCTTGATAGCACGCTCAATGTTGTCCTTGGGCATATTCTCGCGCTTGCAGGTGGCGATGATGGCACGCAGCGTAGGGTTGTTTTCGGGTTCGGGACCGCCGGCTTTCACAGCCACGGCAATCTGTTTGCCAAGTTTGGTAAAGGTGCGGGCCATGTGACCCCACCGTTTCATCTTAGCGGCTTTTCTGTATTCAAAAGCTCTTCCCATTGTATTCTTCTGGTTTTATGTGTGGATTTTGAGATATTTCGTTGCTTTGCTTTCCGGCAGCGGCCGAAGGTCAGCGCAGCTTGGCGCCCAGCTGCTTTTCGAGGCTGACAATGATTTTCTTCATCACGGCCTCAGTCTGCTTGTCGTTCATGGTCTTGGTGTCGTCTTGCAACACGAAGTTCACGGCGTAGCTCTTCTTGCCCGGCTCCAGATTCTTGCCTTCATACACGTCGAAGAGTTCCACGCGCTTCAGCAGCTTCTTCTCGCAGGCATAGGCTATCTTTTCGATTTGGGCAAATTCCACCGCCTGGTCTACCAGCAGGGCGAGGTCGCGACTCACTGCGGGGAACTTGGATATTTCCTTGAACGATACTTGGTTCTTCCTGACGCGCTTCATCAGGAGCGTCCAGTTGATTTCGGCATAGTAAACCTCCTGTTCGATGCCCATCGGTGCAGTAATCGACTTGGCCACCAAGCCCAGCTCTACCAGCACCTTACCGGCCCGGTCGGCTATGCTCAGGCTCTTGGCAAAGAGGTCGTTGGTCCCTGCACCTATCTGCAAGCCGCCCAGTTCACAGCCCACGCGCTTCAGCAGGTTGGCCACATGAGCCTTGAGCTGGTAGACCGAAGCCGGCTCGTCGGCGTGTGCCCAGGAGCCTTCCACGCGGTTGCCTGTCAGCCAGAGGCCCATGTACTGCGCTTCGGAATAGGCCGACAGCGTGTGTTCGGGGGTGTGGCGCGCGGCATCATAGAAGTAGCAGTTGCCGCTCTCGAAGAAGCGCAGGTTGGCATTCTTGCGGTTGGCATTGTGGGCTATGCTCTCCAAGCCGCCGAACAGCAGGGTCTGGCGCATCACGTTGAGGTCAGAGCTGAGAGGGTTCAACACGCGGACCAGATGGTCGGGCGCATAGGTCTTGAGGTTGCTGTAGTAGGCTTCCTTGGTGAGCGAGTTGTTCAGTATTTCACGGAAACCGGCACCCACGAGCTGCTCGGCCACCAGATTCTCCAACTTGTTCGAGCGGTCTACGTCACCCTTGATGGTCAGGCTCGACTTGACGGCAGTGGGAATCTCCACATTGTTGTAGCCATAAATGCGCAGGATGTCCTCGACCACATCACAGGGACGCTGCACGTCGACGCGATAGCCCGGCACCGACAGCTTCAGTCCTTCGGGCTTCTCTTCGAGAATCTGCATGTCGAGCGAAGTAACGATTTCCTTAATCACCTCGGCCGGCAGGGCCTTGCCGATCAGGTCGTGAACGTACTGGTAGTCGAGTTCCACCTCGAAGTGCTTCGTCAGCCCCTCGGCTTCCACGTCCTTGATCTCCATCGAGATAGTACCTCCGGCCAGTTCCTTTACCAAGAGGGCAGCTACCTTCAGGGCGTAGATCTGTCCATCGGGATCCACGCCGCGCTCAAAGCGGAAGGAGGCATCGGTGCCCAAACCGTGGCGGCGGGCACTCTTGCGAATCCAAGTCGGATTGAAGTAGGCACTCTCCAAGAGCACGTTGCACGTGGTGTCGTAGGTACCCGAGCCGCGTCCGCCGAACACACCGGCAATGCACATGGCCTCGCGGGTGTTGCAGATGGCCAGGTCGCGGTCAGACAGCTCGTGTTCCACGCCGTCGAGCGTCACGAACTTGGTGCCTTCGGGCATGGTGCGCACCACCACCTTGCCGCCTTCAATCATGTCGGCGTCGAAGCAGTGAAGGGGCTGTCCGTAGGCCATCATCACGTAGTTGGTGATGTCCACGATATTGTTAATGGGACGGAGTCCGATGATTTCGAGCTTTTCCTTCAGCCATTTCGGGCTTTCTTTCACCTCGCAGCCTTTCACGCTGACGGCACAGTAACGCGGACAGGCTTCGGTGGCCTGCACTTCGATGTCGATGTCGAGGTCATGGTTGTCAACGGCAAAGGCCGACACGTCCATGCGGTGGAGTGCGGTGGTCTTGCCTTGGCGAACGAGCCAGGCGTAGAGGTCGCGTGCCACACCGTAGTGCGAGCATGCATCGGCGCGGTTTGGCGTGATGTCCACCTCGATCACGAAGTCGCTTTCCAGCCCGTAGTATTCGGCGGCCTTCATGCCCACCTGCGTGTCGGCGGGCAATACGATGATGCCGTCGTGGCTCTGGCCCACGCCGATTTCGTCCTCGGCGCATATCATGCCCAGGCTTTCCACGCCGCGAAGCTTCGACCGTTTGATGGTGAAGCACTCGTCGCCTTCGCCGTAGAGTTTCGTGCCCAGTGTGGCCACAATCACCTTTTGTCCGGCAGCCACGTTGGGCGCGCCGCAAACAATCTGCACAGGTTCGCCTTCGCCCAGGTTCACGCTGCACACGTGCATGTGGTCGCTGTTAGGGTGTACTTCGCAGGTGAGCACCTCGCCCACCACGAGACCTTCCAGTCCACCCTTGACGGCCTGCACCTCGCTCACACTGCCCACTTCCAGCCCTACGCTGGTGAGTGCTTCTGCCACTTCGGCGGGAGTGAGGTCGAAGTCAACGTATTCCTTGAGCCATTTGTATGAAATATTCATAAGTCTGAATGTATTTGATATGCTTAGCTTGGGCTTATCGGCTTCCTCGCCCGAGTGGAAGAGGTACATGCAATAAGCGGCGCAAAATTAGCGCATTTTTTATGAACAGCCAATCTGCGGCACTTCAAAATGAGGGTTACGGCAGTAAACTTCCCACTTTTCCAGATGCAACAACACCCAACCCATACTATATTATATATATAAATATGGAGTGGGTGTTGCAGGTAGGGTGCCCGTCGTGGCTGTTGCCCGGCGGTCCGTGTCAGGGTGTGGCTGGCAGCCGCCCGCTACATCATGACTTGGCTGAGAGAGTAGTTGCCCATGATTTTCGAGCGGTCCACGTGGCCACGTATGCCGGGAATGCTGCCCGTCGAGGTGTATTGCCACATGATGTAGTCCTTGCCGTCGTTCAGCGTCGGACTGTCGGTGCGGTAACGGGCAATCATGAAATGGTAGTCGGTGAACTCTCCAGTGAGGTAGCGGTTGTAGAAGTTGTGGTAGGTGTAGAGCAGCGGTTTCTTGCCATAGTGTTCCGTCACCTTTTCGATGAAGGCGCGCAGGTCGGCAATGAAGGCTTCGGCACTCACTGCCCCGCGGTGTTCGATGTCGATGATGGGCACGAGGTCCTGCTCTTCGGCCTTCACAACGGCCACCATGTTGTCAAACTGTTGCCGCCAGTTCACGTTGGGACGATAGAAGTGGTAGCTGCCCACGCTCAGGCCCACCCGCCGGGCTTCGGCCAGATTGCGGGCATAGGTCTTGTCGACCAACGAAGCACCCTCGGTAGCCTTCAGATAGACGTACGAAATGGGGGTTCCGCCCACCACTTCGTCCCAGTCTATACTGCCTTGATAGTGCGACACGTCGATGCCTTCCTTGTATTTGGAGTTGATGCGGGCGTTCGAGGTGCGCATAAACACGGCAGCGGCATGTTCCATACGGCGTTCACCTTCTGCTTTGGCAGGCAGTGCATCGGGCGCAACGGCCATGTAGGCTGTGTTGCACCCGTCCTTGTCCTTGTCTTTCTTACGGGCCTCGGCGGTTTGGGGCACAAAGCACGCGGCAGCCAGGGCTGCTATCAATAGTTGACGAAAATTCAAGCTCACGTTCATGCTGTTTGAGGGGTTGACAGACAGTTCACATGCAACCAGACTACAACCGCGCAGGCCATCGCGGCCCGACGCACCTGAACAGCGGGTGAGAAACACACTTTCACCCCTTTCTGCACAGTCTTAATTGCATAACGGGGGCGAAATTAGGCGTTTTTCCTCACATGTGCAAGCTTTAGGTGCAACTTTTAAGGCTTATTATCACGATTCGGGGAGTGCGTTTTTCGTTTGCTTGGGCCGTATGGCGGGGCGCGCCGCAGCATTTCTGGCAGATGCGGCTCACAGAGAATCTAAGTGCCGAGTTGTTTTTCCTAAGTGCCGCTTGGAAAATTCTAAGTGCCGAGTTGTTTTTCACGAAGTGCCGAGTCGGTTTTCTGCCATGCCATGGCAAGATCCGGCCATGGTGCTTGGACAATCCAATAGGCCGAGTGGTCCTTTTCTGCGTGCCGCCTGCCCCCTCATAACCTCAGTCGCAACACCCTATAGCCAGCGCAGCAGCCTCGCAGGCAACCGAAACGCCGCGTGTCCGGCGAGCTTTTTCCACCACATGGGCCGCTGCTCACAGTTTTTTTGTAGCTTTGCAGCCAAAACCCCAACTTCATGCGCAACCTAAACTCCCTTGCAGTCTTCCTGCTGCTGTGCTGCCTGCTCTGTCCGCTTTCGCTGAATGCCGAAAAGTGGACAGCCGAAAACTTGCCTATGGTCTACCTCCAAGATGCCCGCCGCCATGTGTGCAACCCTGACGGCGTGCTGGACGAAGCGACCGTAAGCAGCACCGACAGCCTGCTGACAGCTCTCGAAAAGGACAAGGGGGTGCAAACGGTGGTGGTCGTCGTGAAGCAGATTGAAGGCGGCGACCCCTATGAGTTCGGCATGGCGCTGACACGCAAGTACGGTGTCGGTTCGGCCAAGCAGAACTCGGGGCTGATTGTCGTGCTGGCCACCGAAGACCGCGCCTACCAGATTCTGACGGGTACCGGACTGGAAGGCACACTGCCCGATGCCATCTGCAGCCGCATCGAACGCCGCGTGATGGTGCCGCGCCTGAAGCGCGGAGAGTGGGGCCCGGCCATCAGCGAAACGATGAAGGCCATCGACGGCTACGTTCGCGGCGACGAGTCGCTGACAGCCGAGGCCGATGACGAGGAGGACGTTCCTCTGGCTCTCGCCATCTGTATAGCCATGATATTCTTGGGGTTCTGGGGCTTCATATTCGTGGCACTGTCGGCGCAGCAAAAGTGTCCGAAGTGCAAGCAGGCCCACCTGCGCGTGGTGAAACGCCAACGCGTGAAGATAGCCAATCGCTCGGGCTGGTGCATCTGTGAGACACTGCGCTGTCCGCGCTGCGGCCACGAGAAGGTGGTATATAAAGAGGAGGAGAACAATAATTTTGGCGGTGCCGCAATGGGTCCCGTCGTGCTGGGCGGCCGCCGCTCTTCGGGTTCTTCGTTCGGCGGCTCCTTCGGCGGTTCGTTTGGCGGCGGCATGTTTGGCGGCGGCGGTGCGGGCGGCCGGTTCTGAGCGTCACGCTGCGCGCCACACGTTTTACTCCCCGCTGCCCGCCGCCCCGGCGCAGACTTTTCACTGGAACAAATCACATCACAACTCTTACATTTATGTCAAAAGGTACTATCTCTCTGATTGTCATTGGCGTGGTTGTCCTGCTGCTCGTAGGCGGCGCGCTGACGTCGTACAACGGCCTGGTCCAGAAGGACGAAGCTGCCGCCACGGCCTGGAGCAACGTGCAGTCGCAATACCAGCGCCGTGCCGACCTCATCCCGAATCTCGTGAATACCGTGAAGGGCTATGCCAAGCACGAAAGCACTACGCTCGAAAGCGTGGTGGCCGCCCGCGCCAAGGCCACTCAGCTCACGGTGAACGCCGACGAGCTCACACCCGAGAAGATGAAACAGCTGCAAGCCGCACAAGGCGAACTCTCACAGGCACTGGGACGGCTGCTGATGATCACCGAAAACTATCCCGAGCTGAAGGCCAACGAAAACTTCCGCGACCTGCAGGCGCAGCTTGAAGGCACCGAAAACCGCATCAACGAAAGCCGCCGCCAGTACAACGAAGTGGTGAAGGCATACAACATCGGCATACGCAGCTTCCCCGCCAACATCGTGGCCGGACTCTTCGGCTTCGAGAAGCGCACGCCCTTCGAGGCCGAAGCCGGAGCCGAGAAGGCACCGTCAGTAGAGTTCTAAGCTCCATTCCAGCTCACAACCAGACACTTAGAGCATTTTACTTTAACCAGCATTTCAACTTAGCATGGACAGCAAACAACGCTATATGATGCGCGGCGTGTCGGCCATGAAGGAGGACGTCCACAACGCCATCAAGCACATCGACAAAGGCATTTTCCCGCAGGCTTTCTGCAAAATCATCCCCGACATCTTGGGCGGCGACCCCGACTACTGCAACATCATGCACGCCGACGGCGCAGGCACCAAGTCGAGCCTGGCCTACCTGTACTGGAAGGAAACGGGCGACCTCAGCGTCTGGAAGGGCATCGCACAGGACGCCCTCATCATGAACACCGACGACCTCCTCTGTGTGGGCGCGGTCGACAACATCCTGGTCAGCTCCACCATCGGGCGCAACAAGATGCTCATCCCGGGCGAGGTCATCTCGGCCATCATCAACGGCACCGACGAGCTGCTGGCCCAAATGCGCGACATGGGCATCGGCATCTATGCCACCGGCGGCGAAACGGCCGACGTGGGCGACCTCGTGCGCACCATCATTGTCGACTCGACCGTCACCTGCCGCATGAAGCGCAGCGACGTGATCGACAATGCCAACATCCGTCCGGGCGACGTGATTGTCGGACTCTCTTCGAGCGGACAGGCCACCTACGAGACAGAGTACAACGGCGGCATGGGTTCCAACGGACTGACCTCGGCGCGCCACGACGTGTTTGCCAAATACCTGGCCGAGAAGTACCCCGAGAGCTACGACAAGGCCGTGCCCGACGAACTCGTCTACAGCGGCAGCTACAAGCTCACCGACCCCGTCGAAGGCTCGCCACTCTGCGCCGGCAAGCTGGTACTCTCGCCCACCCGCACCTACGCCCCCGTGGTGAAGAGGCTGCTCGACGACATGCGCCCCCGCATCCACGGCATGGTACACTGCACCGGCGGTGCACAGACCAAGGTGCTCCACTTCGTCGGCGAAAACTGCCGCGTGGTGAAAGACAACATGTTCCCCGTGCCCCCGCTCTTCAAGGCCATCGCGCAGGAGAGCGGAACCGACTGGGCCGAAATGTACAAGGTGTTCAACATGGGCCACCGCCTCGAAGTCTACGTCGACCCCGCCGATGCGCCGCGCGTCATCGAGCTGTCGAAGAGCTTCAACATCGATGCCCAAATCGTGGGCCACATCGAGGAAGGCCCCCGCTCGCTCACCATCCGCAGCGAGTTTGGCGAGTTTCACTATTGATAATTGATAGCGAGAGAAATGGCTGACAACAACACGCTGTTGGAAAAGCTCGACGGACTGCAAGCCCGCTTCGAGGAGGTTTCAACCCTCATCACCGACCCCTCGGTCATTGCCGACCAGCCCCGCTACGTGCGGCTGACCAAGGAATACAAAGACCTGGAAGATCTCATGGCCGCCCGCAAGGAGTATGCCGACACGCTGGCCAACCTCGACGAGAGCAAGCTGATACTGCTCAGCGAGGACGACCCCGAAATGAAGGAGATGGCGCGCGAGGAGGCGGCTGCCTGCGAACGGCGCATTCCCGAACTCGAAGAGCGCATCAAGCTCATGCTGGTGCCCAAGGACCCCGAGGACGGCAAGAACGCCATACTCGAAATCCGTGGCGGCACGGGGGGCGATGAAGCCGCCCTCTTTGCCGGTGACCTGTTCCGCATGTACACCAAATACTGCGAACGCAAGGGCTGGCGGCTGGAAGTGTCGAGTGCCAGTGAGGGCGCAGCGGGCGGCTTCAAGGAAATCGTATGTTCGGTGACCGGGGCCGACGTGTATGGCACACTCAAGTACGAAAGCGGCGTTCACCGCGTGCAACGCGTGCCTGCCACCGAAACGCAGGGACGCGTACACACCTCGGCGGCCACCGTGGCGGTGCTGCCCGAAGCCGAGGCTTTCGACGTGGTGATCAACGAAGGCGAAATCAAGTGGGACACCTTCCGCTCCAGCGGTGCCGGCGGACAGAACGTGAACAAGGTAGAGTCGGGCGTGCGCCTGCGCTACAACTGGAAGAATCCCAACACGGGAGTCGTCGAGGAAATCCTCATCGAGTGTACCGAAACGCGCGACCAGCCTAAAAACAAAGAGCGCGCCCTGGCCCGCCTGCGCACCTTCATCTACGACCGCGAACACCAGAAGTATGTCGACGACATCGCCTCGCGCCGCAAGACGCTGGTCTCGACCGGCGACCGCTCGGCCAAGATCCGCACCTACAACTATCCGCAAGGCCGCATCACCGACCACCGCATCAACTACACCATCTATAACCTGCAGGCGTTCATGGACGGCGACATCCAAGATTGCATCGACCACCTGATAGTGGCCGAAAACGCCGAACGCCTGAAGGAGGCTGAAATGTAGCCTTCGCTGCGCGCGGGCTTCCGCCGGCGCGTCCCCAAGTAGCCAGCCTCATGAAAACCGCACTCACCTCCCTGTTGCTGGGCCTGCTACTCGCCGCCGGCGGATGCAGGCAGCGAGAGCCACAAACGGCTGTGGCCCGCAATGGAGCCTTCGCCAAAGCCAAGAACCACACCGGGCCGAATCTCCAGCGCATTATCGACTCGGGCGAGCTCATCGTGACCACCGTAAGCGGGCCCGACACCTACTTCGACTATCAGGGCGCGCCCATGGGGGTGCAGTACGCCCTGGCCGAACACTTCGCCTCGACACTGGGCGTGGCCGTGCGCGTGTTGCTGTGTAACGACACCACCGAAGTGGTGCAGCAGCTGAAGTCGGGCGAGGCCGACGTGGCAGCCCTCCAGCTCCCCGACGCACTCTGCCAGACACAGCAGCTCCAGACAGCGGGAGCCGCCAACGGCCAGAAGCACACCTCCTGGGCCGTCAGGCAGGAGGAAGACGACCTGGCCGAGGCACTGAACGAGTGGTACGCAGCGGACATCGAACTGAACGTGGCGAAGCAGGAACGCAGCCGGCTCGAACATCGTCAAACGGTGCGCCGCACGGTGCGCGCCCCCTTCATCTCGCGCGAGAAGGGCATCATCTCCACCTACGACAACCTCTTCCGGCAGGCGGCCCACACCACCGGCTGGGACTGGCGTCTCATCGCGGCCCAGTGTTACCAGGAGTCGGGCTTCGACCCGAACGCTGTTTCGTGGGCCGGAGCCAAGGGGCTCATGCAGATTATGCCCGCCACCGCGCGCCACCTCAACCTGCCCGCTGAGCGCATCTTCGAGGCTGCGCCCAACATGGAGGCTGCGGCACGCTACATCTGTGAGCTACAAGGCCACTTCACCGACATCCGCGACCCCGAGGAACGGGTCAAGTTCGTGCTGGCCTCCTACAACGGCGGCGTGGGCCACATCAACGATGCCCAGGCCCTGGCCCGCAAGCACGGCGGCGACCCTCACCGCTGGGCCGATGTGGGCCACTACGTGAAGGGACTGAGCAACGCCCGCTACTACCGCGACCCCGTCGTGCGCCACGGCTACATGATCGGCAACGAGACTTTCAACTATGTAGAGAACATCATGCTGCGCTGGAAGCAGTATGGCGGTGACGTGCGCTCCATCACCTCGCCCGCCGGAACGCCCCTGCCCGAATCGGCTGCCGCAGCACGCCACGGGGGCAACGAGCGACAGCCGCACAAGAAGAACCGCTACAGCCGCGAACACAAAATCCTGACACCAGAGGAAATGAAGGAAACCAGGCAGTGAGCCGCTATTTCCTTTTAGATTTTTGGGGATAAGGTTATGAGGTTATAAGATTACCGTTTGTGAGGCTGGAGAATCCCAACGCTCAGTTAGTAACTTGATAGCCTCATAACCTTATCTCTCATAACCCTTATCCCCCAGCAACCTCTCTTAACCCAAAGCCCCGCGCCATGTACGACGAACTGCTGCAAATCAGCCGGCTGCCCGGCGAACCCCGCATACGCTACGCCCGCCTGTGGGGCCTGCTCCGCCGCATCTGTATAGAGCAGTCAGAAGACTTCAGGAGCGACTACGCTACCCTGTTCTCGCGGTTGGTAGCCGTGTGCCGCCACCTCCACATCGACCACCGCCCCGCCGACCGCTTCAGGCAACACGCCCGGCGCGTACTCCACGAGGACTACCGCCCGTCCCCCGAAGCCGAGGAAGCCGACCTGGCCGACCTCTGCCACTTCGTGATGCAGGTCTACGGCCACCCCGTACCCCCCACCCTACCCCAACACATCAGGCCGCTGCGTGTCAAGGCAGCCGGCAGCTGTGCGGGAAAGGCCCTACGCGGCGTGGTCCTCCACATCAGCTCAGACCACAGCTTCGACTGCCTCCTCGACGGCCACGAGCGGCCCTTCCACATCGTCTTCTTCGAAGCCGAGGGCACCGCCCCCGACGAGCGGCCACACACGCGCTACCTCAGCGAAGGGGCCAACGTCATGCTGCTCGATGCCGTTCCCGCCAGCGGCACACCACAGACGCTGCAGGTCTACATGGCCATCCTCGAACCCGACTACCTCATCGACGTCACCGCCCTCACCAACTGCCTGAAACCCTACGGCCACTCCCCTCTCAACTACCTCATCGACGCCTTCCGGCCCGCACAGCCCAATCCCCACATCCTCCTCGGCAACATGGCCAACCAGTTCATGGACGACTGCATCAACGAAGGCAGCCAGGCCACCTTCGAGGCCTCGGCCCTCCGCAGCTTCCGCGACAACGTGCTCCTCTACGCCAGCCTGCCCGACGAGGCCGTGCCCGCCAGCTTCTTCGATGAAGCCCGCCGCCAGTTCCACCACATCAACCGCTCCGTGGCCGAACGTTTCCCCGCCGACGACGTGGGCATCGTCCCCGGCCAGGCCATTCTCGAACCCTCCTTCATCTGCCCCACGCTGGGCCTGCGCGGACGGCTCGACGTGATGACCGCCGACCGCCGCCGCGTGCTCGAACTCAAGAGCGGCAAGGCCGACACCTGGCGACTGGAACACCCCCAGCCCAAGGCCGCCCACCTCATGCAGATGTCGCTCTACGGCGAAATGCTGCGCCGCAACTTCAACCTCGACTGGAACGACCTGCAGACCTACCTCTTCTACTCCGCCTACCCACTCTTCTTCAACGAACGCCGTTCGGCAGCCGCCATACGCCAGACCCTCAACCTGCGCAATGGCATCGTCTGCCTCCTACGCCGCCTGGCCCAGGGCGAGTTCGGGCGCATCCTCCCCCTGCTCATCCCCCAGCGGCTCAACCAGTACAACCTACGGGGCAAGCTCTACAGCCAATATCTCCTGCCCCAAATCGAAGCCGTGACACAGCCGCTCCAGGAGCTGCAAGCCGACAGCCGCCTGCGCGACTACTTCACGGCCTTCGTCCGCTTCACCTTCGGCGAACTCTTCCTGACCAAGACCAGCGACAACCGTCCCGACTCAGTGCGCGGCTTTGCCGCCACCTGGACCGCCGACACGCGCACCAAGCTGCTGGCCGGCAACCTGCTCCGCCACCTGCGCCTCGAGCGCACCGACACCGACAGCCAGGGAGCCGTCACAGCGGTCCACTTCAGCCTGCCCGGCGACGACGGCGACTTCATACCCAACTTCAACGCGGGCGAAATGGTGCAGCTCTACGAGGCCGGCGACCCCGGGGCCAACGTCACCAACCGGCAGCTGCTGCGCGGCACCGTGACCCACATCAGCCCCGCCTCGCTCAGCATCGAGCTGGCCTACCGGCAGCGCAACCCCCTCCTCTTCGACCGCCAGAAGCTCTACGCCGTGGAGCACGATGCCACCGACAGCCCCGCCATGCAGCAGGTGCAGAACCTCTTCGCCCTGCTCACGGCCACCCCCACGCGACGCGAACTCCTGCTGGCCCGCCGCGCGCCCGAAGCCGACACCACACGCCAGCTGCGGGGCACCTGGCCCGAAACCGTGAGCCACATCGTGCTGCAAGCCAAGCAAGCCCGCGACTACTACCTACTCGTAGGCCCGCCCGGCACGGGCAAGACCAACCTGGCCCTGCGCAGCATGGTCCACGAATACCTACTCGAACGCGCCGCGCGCACCGCCGCCGGACAACCCTACGGCGCACTGCTCCTCACGGCCTACACCAACCGCGCCGTCGACGAAATCTGCGCCATGCTCGACACGCTGGCCCGGGAACTGCCCTTCGACTACCTGCGCCTGGGCCACGCCGCCACTTGCGCGCCGGCCCACCGCCCCCGCCTGCTCTCCGTCCGCGCCGCCTCCCTGTCAAGGCGCAGTCAGGCACAGCAGCTGGCCGACAGTGTGCCCATCGTGGTGGGCACAGTCATCACGCTGACCGGCAGCCAGGCACTGTTCCGCCGGCGGCGATTTGAGGCCGCCCTGATTGACGAGGCATCGCAGCTGCTCGAACCGCAGCTGCTCGGCCTGCTCTGCGCGCAGTCCGAGGGGCGCGATGCCATCGGCAAGTTCGTCCTCATAGGCGACCACAAACAGCTCCCTGCTGTCGTGCAGCAGCCCGAGGCGCGCACCGCCACCCACAGCGACGAGCTCCGCCACATGGGGCTCACCGACGTGCGCCGCTCACTCTTCGAGCGGCTCCACCAGTTAGAGCGTCAGGCCGGGCGCGGCCAGTTCGTCGGCATGCTCCACCGCCAGGGACGCATGCACCCCGACATCAGCCAGTTTGTCAACCGCCGCTTCTACGGCGGCCAGCTGCAGCCCGTTCCCCTGCCCCACCAGACCGGGCAGCTCATCGCCGCAGCTGGCCTTCCCGCCTTCGAGCGGTTTGTGGCCGCCACGCGCATGGGCTTCCTTCCCGTCGTGACCGACGGCAACCGCGAGAACCTGCGGGCCAACGAGCCCGAAGCCCTGGTGGCCGCCCGCGTGGTCGAAGCCCTCGTCAGCCTCTCCGCCACACAACCGCAGGCCGGCTTCCGGCCCGAACAGGCCATCGGCATCATCGTGCCCTTCCGCAGCCAGATAGCCTGTATCCGCAGCATGCTGCGCCGGCGCGGCCTGGCCTGTGCCGAAGCGGTCACCATCGACACCGTCGAATGTTACCAGGGGAGCCAGCGCGACTGCATCCTGTTCAGCACCACCGTGTCGCAGCCCTACCAGATGCAGCTGCTCTCGGAGGTAAACAGCGTAGACGGCGTGGCCGTCGACCGCAAGCTCAACGTGGCCGTCACTCGCGCCCGCAAGCAGTTCTTCCTGATAGGCAACCCCCGCCTGCTGGCCGAAAGCGACATTTACCGCGACCTGATAGCCACCTGCCACACCTTCGAAGGGGATTTTTTTACCAACTGAAGTAGCAAATTTCGCCGATAATACATACCTTTGCCCCGATAACCTATCCCAACCCAACCACAACCCGCCATGGAAATCAAAGGCAGATTCGACCATTTCAACATCAACGTGACCAACCTGGAGCGCAGCGTAGCCTTCTACAAGCAAGCCCTGGGCCTCATGCCCTGCGGCGAAATCGACGGCCCCGAGGGAGCGTTCAAGATTCTCTATCTGAAGAACGACAGCAGCGACTTCATGCTTGAGCTGACTTGGCTGCGCGACCATCCCGAAGCCTACGACCTGGGCGAGTGTGAGTTCCACCTGTGCCTGCGCGTGGCCGGCGATTACGAGGAGACCCGTGCCTTCCACCAGGCCATGGGCTGCGTCTGCTTCGAAAACCACGACATGGGCCTCTACTTCATCAGCGACCCCGACGGCTACTGGATTGAAATTCTGCCCGAAAAACCCGAGTAACTCAAGTTACGAGGTTGTGAGGTTTTCAGGTTATAAGGTAGAGAGTGATAAGGTTATAAAGTCACCCATTAAGCGATTGAATATTCGTTCGCTCGAATAGTAATTTTATAACCTCATCACTCATCACCCAATCCTCCCCCTGCACACTCATTCATAATCATATATGGACAACAATCAGAACCTCATCGCCCAGTGCGAACAAGTGGCCAAGCAGTGGATGACCTCCAGCTGCTATGACGCCGAAACCCAGCAGGCCGTCAAGGCCATGGTCGAAAACCCCGACAAGACGGAACTCATCGACTCCTTCTACCGTACGCTTGAATTTGGCACGGGCGGTCTGCGCGGCATCATGGGTGCCGGCACCAACCGCATGAACATCTACACTGTGGGAGCCGCCACGCAGGGCCTCTCCAACTATCTGAACAAGAACTTCAAGGACCTGGAGCAGATCAGCGTCGTTGTGGGCCACGACAGCCGCAACAACAGCCGCCTCTTTGCCGAAAGCGCCGCCAACATCTTCTCGGCCAACGGCATCAAGGTCTACCTCTTCGACGACATGCGACCCACGCCCGAGATGTCGTTTGCCATCCGCCACCTCGGCTGCCAGAGCGGCATCATCCTCACCGCCAGCCATAACCCCAAAGAGTACAACGGCTACAAAGCCTACTGGGACGACGGCGCACAGGTGCTCGCACCCCACGACAAGGGCATCATCGACGAGGTGAACAAGGTGAGCGTCGAGGACATCCGCTTTGAGGGTAACCCCGCACTCATTGAAATCATCGGCAAGGAAGTCGACGACGTCTACCTGCAGAAAGTTCACCAGCTGAGCATCGACCCCGCCTGCATCGAACGCCAGAAAGACCTGAAAATCGTCTACACCCCGCTCCACGGCACCGGCATGATGCTCATTCCGCAGTCGCTCAAGCTTTGGGGATTCGAAAACGTACACACCGTGCCCGAACAGATGATCAAGGACGGCAACTTCCCCACCGTGAAGAGCCCCAACCCCGAAAACGGCGAGGCACTCAGCATGGCACTCGACCTGGCCAAGCAAATCGATGCCGACATCGTCATGGCCTCTGACCCCGATGCCGACCGCGTGGGCATGGCCTGCAAGAACGACAAGGGCGAATGGATCCTGGTCGACGGCAACCAGACCTGCATGATCTTCCTCTACTACATCATCATGAACCGCCAGGCACAGGGCAAGATGCAGGGCAACGAGTTCATCGTCAAGACCATCGTGACGACCGAACTCATCAAGTCGATAGCCGACAAGAACCACATCAAGATGTACGACTGCTACACGGGCTTCAAGTGGATTGCCCGCCAAATCCGCCTCGATGAAGGCAAGCTGCAGTACATCGGCGGCGGCGAAGAGAGCTACGGCTTCCTGGCCGAGGATTTCGTGCGCGACAAGGATGCCGTGTCGGCCTGCTCGCTGCTGGCTGAAATCTGCGCCTGGGCCAAGGACCAGGGCAAGACGCTCTACGATGTGCTCATGGAAATCTACCTCGAATACGGACTGGCCGTGAACAAGACCATCAATGTTGTGAAGCCCGGCAAGTCGGGTGCCGACGAAATCAAGGCCATGATGGAGAATTTCCGCCTGCACCGCCCCACCGAACTGGCCGGTTCGCCCGTGGTATGCACCAAGGACTACGGCGTGCTGAAAGCATACGATGCCCAAGGTGCCGAACAGCCACTCGACTTCCCCGAAGCCAGCAACGTGCTGCAGTGGTATACCGCCGACGGCACCAAGGTCAGCGTGCGCCCCTCGGGCACCGAACCCAAAATCAAGTTCTACGTCGAAGTGAAGAGCCACATGGCACAGGCTGCCGACTATCCCGCTGCCCAAGCCGAAGCCCTCATCAAGATTGAGGCTGTGGCCAAGAGCTTGGGCATCTGATGTATTTGCCCCTTAGGTTATGGGGAATGAGGAGGTTATAAGGTTACGATTCTTCGTCCGAAGGTTCGGGCGTTACCCTCACAGTGGCAGCAAGCTGCGAAGCCTGTTCTCCCAGCGGGGATATCCCTCATTTCTCATAACCTTTAGAGGCAACCTTCGCCACCCCCAGAAAGCGACATACCGCTTCACCAATCATCCCTACCGATAATGAAGAAATACCTGTTTGTCCTGCTGGCTGTCCTGATGCTGCCCTGTACAGCTCAGGCACAGCAAAAAATAGACGAACGCTATGCCGCCGGTGCCGTGCCGGTGGTCAACGGCTTTGTGGTGTTCGAACAGAACTACACCGTGCCGGGCAAGTCGAAATCCGAAATATGCGAACTGCTCAAGCCCTATGTACAGCAAACGCTGGTCGAAGGTCCCGAACAGCTTCCACAGGCCCGCATCACGGAATACTCGCCCGATGAAGGCGTGCTCGCCGCCAGCATCGAGGAATACATGTACTTCAAGCGCACTAACTGGCAAATCCATCGTGTACGCTTCTACTACCAGCTTGTGCTGCAAGCCACCGACGGACAACTCCAAGCCCAGCTGCGGCGGCTGCACTACCGCTACGACCCCGAAGTAACGGCAGGCGACTTCGACGACGACCGACGCGCCGAAGACTGGATTACCGATGCCAATGCCTTCACCAAAAACGGCACTAAACTGGCACGCATCAGCGGAAAGTTCCGCACCAAAACCATCGACCGCAAAGACGAAATCTTTGCCGCCATCGGACAGACGCTGGGCGTAAACTGAAACCCTTCTGATATCATTCGCGGATAATTTGCGGATAATTCACGTTGGAATCATTTTTTTGAACGTGAATTACCGAGAATTATCCGCGTTTCCGATTCTAATTTGCGGCAAATCACAGATAAATTGCGGCCATTCACGGTCGTCCGCGTTTCAAAATCGCACGTTCCAAAAAGCATTTACGGTCATCATTTGGAAATGAGCATTCTAAACAGGACTTTCGCGTTGCCCCCCGATGCGTGGCAATAACACACAGAACCGCCCGGCAGGAAGCTGCCGGGCGGTTCTTTATGGATTGGTATGTAGCCGGGAAACCGACTTGAAAGAGGGGTTTCTTATTTCTCGTCGGCCATTTCTTTCTCGTGTGCCTCAATGAGCTTGGCCTGGAGGTCTCCGGGCACGAGTTCGTAGCTGGCGAACTTCATGATGAAGGAGGCGCGGCCTCCAGTGAGTGAGCTGAGGGTGGTGGAGTAGGAAGAGAGTTCGCTCTGGGGCACCTTGGCCTGGAGTTTCTCGTAGCCGTTCTCGCTGCTCATGCCGATAATCATGCCGCGGCGGCCCTGAAGGTCGCTCATCACGTCGCCCATCTTGTCGGCCGGAACGAAGACTTCGACATCGTAGATCGGCTCCAGGATTTTGGGGCCGGCCTCCTTGAAGGCCTGGCTGAAGGCGTTGCGTCCGGCGAGCATGAAGGAGAGCTCGTTGGAGTCAACGGGGTGCATCTTGCCGTCGTAGACGACTACGCGCACATCGCGGGCATAGCTGCCGGTGAGGGGACCTTGTTCCATGCGGCTCATCACGCCCTTGAGGATGGCGGGCATGAAGCGGGCATCGATGGCACCGCCCACCACGGAGTTGATGAACACGAGCTTGCCACCCCATTCGAGGGTTACTTCTTCCTTGCCCTTGATAGCCACGCGCACTTCCTGATTACCCACTTTGTAGACTGTGGGGTCGGGCATGCCGTCGCTGTAAGGCTCAACGATGAGGTGTACCTCGCCAAACTGTCCGGCACCACCGCTCTGCTTCTTGTGGCGGTAGTCGGCACGGGCCATCTTGGTAATGGTTTCGCGGTAGGGGATGCGCTGCTCGTAGAACTCGACGGGTATCTTGTCGATGTTCTCCAAGCGCCACTTGAGGGTGCGGAGGTGGAAGTCTCCCTGTCCGTGTACGAGGATCTGGCGCAGTTCCTTGCTCTGCTCTACCTGCCAGGTGGGGTCTTCCTGTCGCATGCGTCCGAGGGCGACCATCATTTTTTCGGTGTCGGCCTCGTTGACGGCGCGGATAGCGCGGGTGAACTTGGGATTAGGGTACTTGATGAAGTTGAAGCGGTGTTCGCTGCCCTTGCCGTTGAGGGTGTTGCCGGTGCGTACGTCCTTGAGCTTGACGGTACAGCCGATGTCGCCGGCGGAAAGCTGCTCTACCTTTTCGCGGTTGGCACCGGAGCAGACGAAGAGCTGGGCCATGCGTTCCTTCGAACCACGGTCGGAGTTGGTGAGGTCGTCGCCTTCGCGCACCACGCCACTCATCACCTTGAAGTACTGCACTTCGCCGATGTGGGGTTCGACGCCGGTCTTGAAGAAGTAGATGGAGGTGGGTGCTTCGGGGTCGAGGGGCACTTCTTCGCCACGGGTGTTGTGGACGGCGGGCATTTCGTCGACGAAGGGCACGACGTTGCCGAGGAACTCCATGAGTCGGCCTACACCCATGTTCTTCGAGGCGCAGACGCAGAATACGGGGAAGATGCTGCGGGTGACCATTCCCTTGCGGATGCCTTCGCGCATTTCGTCTTCGGTGAGCTGCTCGGTCTCGAAGAACTTCTCCATGAGTCCTTCATCGTTTTCGGCGGCAGCCTCGACGAGTGCGCGGTGCATGGCTTCGGCCTTTTCGCGTTCGTCCTCGGGGATGTCCTCCAGCACGGGTTCTCCCCCTTCAGGACTCCACGTGAGCTTCTTCATGAGGATGACGTCGATGAGTTCGTGGAAGTCGGGGCCTGTCTTGACGGGGTACTGCACGGGGACTACTTTGGTGCCGTAAATGCCCTGCAGGCTTTCGAGCACGAGCTCGTAGTCGGTGTTTTCGCTGTCGAGCTGGTTGACGAGGAAGATGACGGGCTTGGAGAGCTTCTCGGTGTAGCGGAAGTGGTTCTGTGTGCCCACTTCGGGTCCGAAGTTGCCGTTGATGAGGAGAAGGGCGGTGTCGGTGACGTTGAGAGCGGTGAGTGCCGCGCCGACAAAGTCGTCGGATCCCGGACAGTCGATGATGTTGAGCTTCTTGCCGGCCCACTCGGTGTGGAATACGGTGGAGAAGACGGAGTATCCATAGTCCTGTTCAACAGGGAAATAGTCGGACACGGTGTTCTTGGCCGTGATGCGTCCGCGGCGTTTGATCTGACCACACTCGAAGAGCAAGGCTTCGGTCAGTGTGGTCTTGCCTGAGCCATCGTTGCCAAGAAGGGCAATGTTTTTGATTTCGTGGGAGTTGTAGACTTTCATGGAAAGACATTTTAAGGTTGTTGGATTTTCGTGGAAAGATGGGTTTGGCGGGAGGTCGAAGCGGCCAGACTGGGCGTGTGCCTCCACCAAATCGGGGCGCAAATTAAAATTTTATCTGTTACGGACAAAATTATTTTCAGAAAAAATCGATTTCGAAGGTTGTTCCCTGCCCCAAAGTGCTGTCTTTGACATAGATATGGCCATGGTGGTAGTCTTCGACAATGCGTTTGGCGAGGGAGAGTCCGAGTCCCCATCCGCGTTGTTTGGTGGTGTAGCCGGGCTTGAAGACGGCCTTGAACTTGCGTGAGGGTATACCCTTGCCGGTGTCACTGACGAGGATGCTGGCCCCCCGGGCATGGGCCACGGCCTTGATGGTGATGGTGCCGCGTGCCTCCATGGCATCGACGGCATTTTTGCAGAGGTTCTCGATGACCCACTCCAACAGGGAGGGGCAGATGCGTGCGGGCAGCGGATGCTCAGGTAGGGCAAGGTTAATGCGGACCTTGTGGGAGGTGCGCTTGCGCATGTAGTCGGTCACTCCATGGAGCAGGCCGCGCAGGTCGGTCACCTCGAGTTCGGGGGTGGAGCCAATCTTCGAGAAGCGTTCGGCGATGAGCTGGAGTCGCTTCACGTCCTTGTCCATTTCAGGTAGCAGGGTGTCGTCGGGATAGGTATCGCGGAGCACTTCGCTCCAGGCCATGAGGGCGGAGATGGGGGTTCCGAGCTGGTGGGCGGTTTCGCGCGAGAGGCCGACCCACACCCTGTTCTGTTCGGCCCGCTTCGAGGCGAGCAAGGCAACGATGGCTGCCAGCACGAGCACGCCGACGAGGGCCAGCTGGGCGTAGGGGTAGAACGTGAGGCGGCGGAGCATGACGGACTCGGTGTAGTAGAGGTAGATGTACTCGGGCGAGGTGTGGGAGGTGGCTGTGGGTGAGATGTCGATTTTCATACACTTGCCTTCGGCCTTCATTTCGCTGACGAGCTGCTGCATGACCCGTGCCGAATCGGGTCCGGAGGGCACTTCGCGGAGGTTTCGCGAGGCTATGACCAGGCCGTGCTGGTCGGTGACGATGACAGGTATGGTGTGGTTGCCTCCCATAACCTTGAGCACGAGGTTGAGGTCGGTGTGTTCGTCGGCTGCCGTGAAGGCGCGCATGGCCTCGGCCCACACTTCCATCTTGCTGACTTCCTCGTCGAGCAGCTGACGGGTGAGCCAATGGGAATAGAGCAGGGAGCCGATGGGGATGACGGCCGCAGCGAGTGCCAACGCCCATTTGACGAGGTGCATGTGGTGGTTTGACAGGGGCATGGGGGATTGGGGTTGTGGATGGGGAGAAACGCTCCTTATGCTTTCAGCTGCCCGTTGACCTGCTGGATATAGCCGAGGAGTTCGTCGCGCCCCCGGGCTGTGGTGCTGCTGGTGATGAAGTGGGGCGGCAATTCCTCCCACTCTTCGGACAGCAGCTGGAGGAAGGCCTGCACGTTGCGGACCAGCTGGCCGGGCTTGTTCTTGTCGGCCTTCGTAAACACGATGGCGAAGGGAACACCGTTTTCACCCAAAAAGCGGATGAAGCTCACGTCGATCTTCTGGGGCGAGAGGCGCGAATCGACCAGCACAAAGAGACAGGTGAGCTGCTCGCGTTCCAGGACGTAACCCTCGATGAGACGTTGGAGTTTGTCCTGCTCACGCTTGCTGCGCTTGGCATAGCCGTAGCCGGGCAAGTCGACCAGATACCATTGGCCGTTGATGAGGAAATGGTTGATGAGCATCGTCTTGCCCGGAGTGGACGAGGTGTTGGCCAGGGCCTTGCGCGCAGTGAGCATGTTCACCAAGCTGCTCTTGCCCACATTGCTGCGCCCGATAAAGGCGTATTCGGGCAGTCCCGTCTGGGGGCAATCGGCCGCCCGGCTGTTGCTGATTAGAAATTCGGCACTCTTGATTTGCATGGATAGTTGACGTTTTGGTGAAAAATTGCCGCTTTATTTTCGATAGGCGAAGCAAAGTTAAGGCTTTTGCACTAACTTTGCGCACAAATTTGAGCCGAAATCAGAAAAACAGCGTGCTGTCATGAACGAACCTTACACTTCGAAACTGCTGGAAAGGGCGGTGCAGGAGCTTTGCCGGCTGCCTGGCGTGGGACGCAAGACCGCCCTGCGGTTCGCGCTCTACCTGCTGAAGCAGGACACCGCGTCGGTGCTCGATTTCTGCCAAAGCCTGAGCGACCTGCGCACACGGGTGAAGCACTGCAAGGTGTGTCACAACCTGTCGGACACCGACGAGTGTAACATCTGCGCCAGCCCCAACCGCGACCGTTCGGTAATCTGCGTGGTCGAGAACATACACAGCGTGATGTGCATCGAACACACGGCGCAATTCCATGGCCTGTATCACGTGTTGGGCGGTGTCATCTCACCCATGGACGGCATCGGACCCAACGACCTGACGCTCGAATCGCTGTTCCAGCGCGTGGAGCAAGGTGGCGTGAAGGAGGTCATCCTGGCCCTAAACCCTACCATCGAGGGCGATACGACCAACTTCTTCATATCCCGAAGGCTCGCCCACACCGACGTGCGCATCTCTGTGTTGGCACGCGGCGTGAGCGTAGGCGACGACCTGGAATATACCGATGAGGTGACTCTGGGGCGCTCGCTGGTCGGCCGCACGCCGCTGAAGTGAGGTGCGATACGACCAAGGAATCTGGCTGTTTTCTGGGCTATGCAGTAACACAGGGCACTGCCCCTATATGGGGTGTTCTATAAATTAGGCCGAGCTGGATGCTGGATTTTTAGAGATGACATTT
>CALZRA010000004.1 GCA_945828345.1 uncultured Bacteroidales bacterium | reverse complement strand
CAAAACGATAGAAGCCAATGGAATTAGCCAAGACGTACAATCCCGCAGAAGTGGAGGGAAAATGGTATCAATACTGGACGGAACACAAACTGTTCGCTTCCAAGCCTGACGGACGAACCCCCTATACGGTAGTGATTCCGCCGCCCAACGTGACCGGCGTGCTCCACATGGGACACATGTTGAACGAGACAATCCAGGACATTCTGGTGCGCCGCGCCAGAATGGAGGGAAAGAATGCCTGCTGGGTGCCCGGCACCGACCACGCCTCGATTGCCACCGAAGCCAAGGTGGTGAACCGGCTGGCGGACCAGGGCATCAAGAAGACGGACCTGACCCGCGAGGAGTTCCTGAAGCATGCCTGGGACTGGACCGACGAACACGGAGGCATCATCCTCAAGCAGCTGCGTAGGGTAGGAGCCTCGTGCGACTGGGACCGCACGGCCTTCACCATGGACGACGAACGTTCCAAGAGCGTCATCCGCGTGTTTGTCGACCTCTACCGCAAGGGGCTGATTTACCGCGGCGTACGCATGGTGAACTGGGACCCCAAGGCACAGACGGCCCTCTCCGACGAGGAGGTGGTCTACAAGGAGGAGCACACGAAGCTCTATTACATGAAGTACTACGTGTGTGACGACGACGGAACCGTAGGCGGACAGGAAGGCGAGGTCATTCACAGCGACGCCAAGGGACGCTATGCCGTGGTGGCCACCACCCGTCCCGAAACAATCATGGGCGACGTGGCCATGTGCATCAACCCCAACGACCCCAAGAACGTGTGGCTGAAAGGCAAGAAGGTGATGGTACCCTTGGTGGGCCGCGTGATTCCCGTGATTGAGGACGAGTATGTAGACATCGAGTTCGGTACGGGCTGCCTGAAGGTGACACCCGCCCACGACGTGAACGACTACATGCTGGGCGAGAAGTACGGACTCGAAGCCATCGACATCTTCAACGATGATGCCACACTGAGCGAGGCCGCCGGCATGTATGTAGGCCAGGACCGCTTCGAGGTGCGCCGGCAGATTGCCCTCGACCTGGAAGCCGCCGGACTGATGGAGAAGGTCGAGGACTACGACAACAAGATCGGCTGTTCGGAGCGTACGGGCGTGCCCATCGAGCCGAAACTGTCGATGCAGTGGTTCCTGAAGATGCAGCACTTTGCCGACCTGGCACTTCCCCCGGTGATGAACGACGAAATCAGGTTCTATCCCGCCAAATACAAGAACACCTACCGCCACTGGCTCGAAAACATCAAGGACTGGTGCATCTCGCGCCAGCTGTGGTGGGGCCACCGCATCCCGGCCTACTACCTGCCCTCGGGAGGTTTTGTCGTGGCCGAAACACCCGAAGAGGCACTCGACTTGGCCCGCCAGAAGAGTGGCAATCCTGGCCTGCAGGCCGCTGACTTGCGTCAGGACGAGGACGCGCTCGACACGTGGTTCTCTTCGTGGCTCTGGCCCATTTCGCTCTTCGACGGCATCACCCGTCCCGACAACGAAGAGTTCAGCTATTACTATCCCACCAGCGACCTGGTGACCGGGCCGGACATCATCTTCTTCTGGGTGGCCCGCATGATTATGGCCGGCTATGAGTACACGGGGAAGATGCCCTTCAAGAACGTCTACTTCACCGGCATCGTGCGCGACAAGCTCGGCCGCAAAATGTCGAAGTCGTTGGGCAACTCGCCCGACCCGCTCGACCTCATCGACCGTTTTGGCGCCGACGGCGTGCGCATGGGACTGATGCAGGCCGCTCCGGCTGGCAACGATATTCTGTTCGACGAAGCCCTCTGCGAGCAGGGACGCAACTTCTGCAACAAGATATGGAATGCCTTCCGCCTGGTGCAGGGGTGGCAGGTTGACCCGCAGGCCGCCCAGCCCGAAACGTCGCGTTTGGCTGTCGAATGGTTCGGTGCCAAGCTGCGCCAAAGTGCGGCAGAGGTAGCCGACCTCTATAGCAAGTACCGCCTGAGCGAGGCTTTGATGGAGGTTTACCACCTGTTCTGGGATGAGTTCTCGGGCTGGTTCCTCGAAATGGTCAAGCCGGCCTATGGCCAGCCCATCGACGGACAGAGCTATGCAGCCGTGCTCGAAGCCTTCGACCACCTGCTCCACCTCCTTCATCCCTTCATGCCCTTCATCACCGAAGAGCTGTGGCAACATCTGGCAGACCGCGCCGAGGGCGAAAGCATCATGGTCAGCCCACAAAGCATCGCTGCGCCAGCCGAGGGCGACGACGCCCTGCTCTCACAGGTAGAGGCCATGAAGAGCGTGGTGACCGGCGTGCGCGCCATTCGCAATGCCAAGAACATCTCCCCCCGCGAAGTGCTCGACCTGCAGGTGGTGGGCAGCAACCCGATTGCAGCCTACGACTGCGTAGTGGTGAAGATGGCTGGCGTGAGCGGCGTAGAGACGGTCGAAGCCAAGGGCGAGGGCGTAAGCTCGTTCATGGTAGGCACGACGGAGTATGCCGTGCCGCTGGGGGGCCTCATTGACGTGGCAGCCGAACTGGCCAAGGCCGAGGCAGAACTGAAGCATCTGGAAGGCTTCCTGGCCGGCGTGCTGAAGAAGTTGGCCAACGAACGCTTCGTGAACCATGCGCCTGCCGCCGTAGTCGAACTGGAACGCAAGAAGCAGCGCGATGCCGAGCAGAAGATAGCTGTGCTGAAGGACACCATCGCTGCACTGAACAAGCAATGACATCACCGCCGAAGCTGCCGGTTGGCAACTTCGGGCGGCGCAACAAGGGGAGGGCTGTTCTTAGAAGAACAGGTCTCCCGCTGGTTATGGAGCCTTCTGCAGGTTGTGAAGAGAATATCTGGAGAAGGCTCCATTCTTTAAACCCGTGCAAGAAGCAGAGTGGGGGAGTGTCCTGTAGGATTCCAAGGACAGGCTGTTGAACCTGTTGGATAGGACACACCCCTATATATATAATAGGAGTAAAACAGAAGATGCAATACAAGGTAAAGGAAGTGTCGGCATGTAGGTGCGTCACGGCCATAGGTATACACCAGCAGGCAGGTAAGGCAATCCGCCGGCTGTCATTGTGGCGACACGCTGTGGTGCGGCTTGCCGTATTAGGCATGTGCTGCGCGATGGGCTTTGTGGCCCGGGCGCAGCAGGCGTCTCTGCTTGAAGCGGCCCAGCACTACTTCAGGCAATACCGCGTGACAGGCTACCAGCCTCGCGACCCCATGCGCCTCGACTCCCTGCGGGCCGATGATGAGCGGCATGAGCTGCGGCTCTATGCGAACGAGCCGTTTTGCGCACAGCCCTTCACGCCCCAGAGCGTGTCACGCACGTATGCCGCCTTGCAGCAGGCGCTCCCTGCCCCCTACAACACCTACCGCCTCATGGTCTGCAGCGGCAAGGGACAGCCCATCGAAGACCTGGTGCCCAACATGCTGCGTGAGGACGGACAGGATGCCGCCCGCCTGTGGGGCAGCACCCGCTACGAAGGGCTCCCCTGGGTGACCTATGCGTCGTTGCCCTACAGGGTGACCGAAGGACTGCAGAACCGCCACCTATTCGTGTGGCCCAGCCATGGCCGCTATTACAAGAACGGTGCCTGGCAGTGGCAGCGTCCCTATCTCTATGCTACCACCGAAGACCTCTTCACCCAGTCATTTGTCTATCCCTACCTCTTCCCGATGCTCGAACGGGCGGGTGCCATAGTAGCCTCGCCTCGAGAGCGAGACAGCCAGACGGCTGAGGCCGTGGTCGACAACGACAGCCCCAATTGGCAGGGCACCTACAGCGAGACTGAGCCCGACGATGCCCAGTGGGCCTCGTCGGCCAGCGGTGCGGGCTTTGCCGTGCCCGACGGTTGCCTGACCGACAGCACGTTGCCCTTCCAGTCAGGCACCTGGCGCGCGGTGCCCGCCCTGATGCGAAAGAGCCGGCTGGCCGCAGCCACTTGGACTCCCCGCCTGCCCAGAGCCGGACGCTATGCTGTCTATGTGAGCTACGCCACTCGTCCCAACAGCGTGCCCGATGCGCACTATACCATTTATCATAAAGGCGGACGCACCCAGGTGAAAGTCAACCAGCAGATGGGAGGCGGCACCTGGGTGTATGTCGGCACCTATGAGTTCGACGAAGGCGAGCAGGCCGGAGGAAAGGTCGTGCTGACCAACCAGAGCAACTACCGCGGAGTAGTCACCGCCGACGGCGTGCGCTTTGGCGGCGGCATGGGACAGGTGGCGCGCGCCACGGCCGGCACGTCGGGCCTGCCCCGTTTCCTCGAAGCGGCGCGCTACTATGCCCAGTGGGCCGGCGTGCCCGACAGCCTCTTCAACACCGAGGCGGGAACCAACGATTACTACGACGACCTGCGCGTGCGCGGCCACATGCTGAACTATCTCGCCGGTGGCAGCGTCTACCTGCCGGGCCATGAAGGACTGCGCGTGCCCTTCGAGCTGGCATTGGCCGTCCACAGCGATGCCGGCGTGCGCAGCGACCGTGGCATATACGGGTCGCTGAGCATCTGCACCACCCAGGACGCTGAGGGCAACACCGACTACCCTGCCGGGCTGTCGCGCCAGGCATCGTCCGACTTCTCGGCCTTGCTGCTCGACAACCTCACCCGCGACCTGACGCGTCAGTTCGGTGTGGAGTGGACACGCCGCGAGCACTGGGACCGCAACTATGGCGAGACGCGTATGCCGCAGGTGCCCTCTGCCATTCTCGAAATGCTCTCCCACCAGAACTTTGCCGACATGCGCTACGGCCACGACCCCCTGTTCAAGTTCGCGCTGGCCCGTTCGGTCTACAAGACCATACTCCACTTTGTCAACTACGAGCACGGCTGCCGCCAGTACACCGTGCAGCCGTTGCCGCCCCGCCGTTTTGCCGCCCTGTTGTCGGCCGACGGACAGCAGGCCGAACTTTCCTGGCAGGCCACTGAGGATACCTTGTGCGACCGTGCCCGCGCCACGGGCTACGTGCTCTACACCCGCATGGACAACGACGCCTTCGACAACGGCGTCTACATAGGAAGCCGCGAGCACTATACCTACCAGCTCGCTCCGGGCCACACCTACGCCTTCCGTGTGACAGCCGTCAATGCCGGCGGCGAGAGCTTCCCCAGCGAGACCCTGGCTGTACGGCGCACGGAGGGAGACAGCCCGCGCCTGTTGCTTGTCAACGGCTTTGACCGCCTGAGCGGCCCCGCCTTTGCCGACAGCCCCGATTCGCTGGGCTTCGACCTGGACCGCGATTGGGGCGTGCCCTATATCAGCACCACCGCCTACTCAGGCCGCCAGCTGGTGTTCTCCCGCCAGGCTCCCCAGGTCGAGTCGCCGGGTGGCATGGCCTACAGTGGTCATGAGCTGCAAGGCCGCGAACTGGCGGGCAACACGTTCGACTATACGTTCGCCCACGGCCGGAGCATCGCTGCTGCGGGCAACTATTCCTTCTGTTCCGTCAGCCGCGAGGTGTTCGAGTCCGAGGAACTGGCCCTCTCCCCCTATGCTGCCATTGACTATATCGCCGGCTTGCAGGCCGACATGCCCCACAACCTGCGGCCCTACAAGACCTTTACGCCGGCTGTGCAGCGCCAGTTGGGCCGCTTCGCGAAGCGGGGCGGGGCCCTGCTCGTAAGCGGGAGCTATATCGGGTCGGACAACGTGGGCTCGCCGGCTGACCGCGACTTCGTGGAGCAGGTGCTGAAATGCCGCTTCGACGGCTCGGCGCGCACCGACACTACTGACTACGTGAGCGGCCTCAACCTCCAGTTTCTCATCTATCGCCAGCCAGGCCCGGCCCATTACGCCGCCCACGCCCCCGATGCCTTGCAGCCCGCAGTGCCCCAGGCCTTCTCAGCCTTTGCCTACGGACAAGGACAGGGAGCAGGCGTGGCCTACCCTGGAGCTGACTATCGGGCCGTAGTCATGGGCTTTCCCTTCGAGTGTATCTGCGAAAGCTGGGTGCGCGACAAGGCCATGAAAGCACTGCTAAAGTTCCTGATTCCGTAGGGAAAACGTTCTTTGCAGCTGCTGCAGTGTCAAAAATTGCTGAAAAAAAGGTTGCCTGGGCGTTTCAGAATCTAAAATAAAGGAATACCTTTGCACTATGATTGAACTTTCCAGACATATAGAAAGCCTCTTGCTCTCTCACGATTGCGTCATAGTTCCCGGCCTGGGGGGCTTCGTGGCGCATTATGTCCCGGCGCGCCGCATTGCCGAGGAGCAGCTCTATCTGCCCCCAAGCCGCAGCGTGGGTTTCAATCAGCAGCTCACCATCAACGATGGCCTGCTCGTGCAGTCCTATATGCAGGCCTACGACACCAACTATCCCGAAACCCTGAAGATTATTGACGATGGCGTGAACCGCCTGAAGCAGCAGATTGAAGAGGAGGGGCAGTTCGAACTGTCAGGCATCGGTGTGCTGTCAATGGGCATGGGCGGAAAATACAGCTTCACACCCTGTGAGGCCGGCGTGCTCTCGCCTGAACTGTATGGACTGGATGCGCTGACCCTGCCCCTGTTGCAACAGGTCGGCGAAGAGGAAAGCACGCCGTCGAAGAAGCTGCCGCGCAGCCGAGGGCGCATTATGCTGAAGCGGACCGAGAAGGACTACACCGTCAGCGTTAGCCGCGAAATTATCAACCATGTGGCGGCTGCCGTGGTGGCCGTATTCTTTTACTTCCTGTGGGCCACACCCGTCAGTCATGTCGATGGCACCGTCACCCACACGGCCTCCAACATCTATGAGCAGCTCTTTACCGCACCGTCATCGGGCAATGAGGTACAGGAGAAGGCTACATCGGTTTTGTCATCGGCCGTCACCAAAGCTGTGGCAGCTACAGCCGAGAAGGAAGTACAACCCGCTTCGATCGCCGAAGACAGCCAGAACCAGCCCTCTACTCCGGCCCAGACAGTGCAGCAGGCCGCCGCACAGTCCCAGCCCGCTGCGGCTGCAGCAGGCGGACGCTTCACCATTGTATTGGCCAGTGCCATATCGCAAGGCAATGCCGAAGCATTTGCCGCCCAGTTGCAGCAGGAAGGTTATGCCGAGGCTGCCTGCTACAAGCGGGGCCGCATGGTGCGGGTCATCTATGGTAACTATCCCACCGAGGCAGAGGCGCAGGCCGCCTTGCGTCCGTTGCGCCAGCATGAGTCGTTTGCCGATGCCTGGATCATGAAGAAATAAGCAAACCATTCGCCCAGGCCTGAGGGCAGGGGCGGGTTATCCGCATAACACGAGTTGACGAAGACTGCTCCGGGCGTCTTTCGCCAACTCGCTTTTTTAAAGAGATAAAGCATGAAGCGCATACGTTGTCCCAAATGTGACGAAGCCATCCTCTTCGACGAAACGCAGTACGAGCCAGGCCGCGTCTTGGTGTTCAGCTGTCCGGCGTGCAGCAAGAAGTTTCGATTGCGTATTCCCGACAAGGCAGCCTCCGCAGCCCGTGAGTCTGATGACGAGCCTACAGTATATGGCCATTTGGTCGTGCTCGAAAACGCTTTCCACTTCAAGCAGCTTATACCCTTGGTGGCCGGCGAGAACGTGGTGGGCCGCTTGGTGAAAGGCACCAAGGCCAATGCACCCATCAAGACCGTAGACCCCAGTATCGACACCACCCACTGTGTGATCCAGGTAAAGCCCCGTCCCGACGGCACCGCCCGTTTTATCCTGCGCGACGGACCTTCCAATACCGGCACGTTCCTGCAAAACGAACTGCTCTCCGACCGCGACCGCGTAGACGTTCGCGACGGCGACATCATCACGCTGGGTGCCACTACCGTCATCCTGCGTGAAGGCTGCGACGGGGAGGAAGAATGATTCCGCTGTGACCCGGCAGGCGGGTGACAGACAGTACGCGGCCGGCCAGCCTCCCTTTGTATGGATTCTCTATGAAGAAACTCTTTGTTTTCCTGATGTTCTTGGCAGCCTTGGCTTTGTCAGCTCAGACTGCCGGTGATGCTGCAGGTGAACGCCCCTTCGAGGGTCACTACTATTGCAGCGAGACGGGCGTACACCTTTACCTCAACCTGTATGAACCCACCTTGTTGGTGCCCGGTTCCGACTTTCTCGGTCCGATGAACGGCTACATGCAGGGCGGCATCTACGGCACGTGGATGCTCACCCGGCATAAGGTCAAGGGTTCGACAGCGCGCCTGCGGTTCAGCAATGATATAGGCTCTGACTCACAGGACATAGACTTTCGGCAGGTCTCCGACAGCGTGTTCACCTATCAGGCTGTAGGTGGCAACGCCATACGCAAGGCCGTAGGCACCAAGTTGGTCAAGGTGACGGGAAGCATGGTGTTCAGGAGGAAGTAGGACGGAACTTATAGGGTTGATGAAGAGAGAATGCGATAAACGGAGATTTTTCGGAAGTGCTAACTGCTATGAAGGAATGGCTGAAACGGCTGCTTGACTTGTGTCTGCCGCGCTATTGTGTGGTGTGTGGCAGGCGGTTGCTGTATGCCGAGACCTGCACCTGCGCCCGCTGCCTGCTCCATCTGCCGCTCACCCGTTTCAAAGGGCGGCGCAGCAACGTGGTGGAGCGCATCATGTGGGACGAATGCATTGCCACGCAGCGGGCCAATGCCTTCATGAAGTTCGACCGCCTGTCGCCCTACTGTCAGGTTTTCTATCATTTCAAATACTGGTCACATCCCGATGTGGCCGTCTATTACGGTCGGCTGATGGCCTTGGACGTGCGGGACGAGGGCTTTTTCGAAGGCATCGACCTGATTGTACCTGTTCCCCTTTCCCGCAGGAGACTCGGCCGGCGCGGCTATAACCAAAGTGAGCGGCTGGCCCAAGGCATCCGTCAGGTCACCGGCCTGCCTGTGGCCGAGGACGTGGTAGTGCGCTGTGTGGACAACCGGACCCAGACCCAGCTGACAGCAGAAGAGCGGCGGCAGAATGTGGCGGACATATTCAGTCTGGCCCGTCCCGAGGCCGTATGCGGCAGGCACATTTTGCTGGTAGATGATGTGATCACCACAGGCAGTACGCTGCGTGCCTGTGCCCATGCGCTCTTGGAGGCCGAAGGTGTTCGGTTGAGTGTCATGGGGTTGGCCATTTCTTCTTATCACATGCGTTGGGTCTTTCCCGAGCTGGATGGAAACTGAAATGCGCTGCTCCGCAGAAGGTGATGCAGTCTTGAAAAGGAGACCGGCTGCTGTCCCGATGCCGTATTACATAAAACTGGCGGGACATTTTATTGCCAAATCGCTTGAACGGATGTTTCGTCCGGTGATACATTCCTTCATCCATTACATCAAATGAGGCTCACACGTCCTCCTTACTTGTCAAAACAATAACTAAAAACGACTGGCTGCGTTAATTCTGTTGTTTCTGTTTCTAAAAGGTAGCTGAAATTTAGCCAACTATAAAGCGTTGCTCTACCTTTGCTCACATGAAGAAGTCAACTATCTGGTTCATAGCCATCGTCATGGGCGTTTCGTTTCTGGCCCTGCTTTTCTTGCAGACCAAGTACTTCGAGGAAGTGCTTCACATGCGCAAGGAACAGTTCGACGAGTCGGTTTTGCGCAGCCTTTACCAGACCGCGCGCAACCTCGAACTCAACGAAACGAAGTTGGGACTCGAAGCAGAACTTCGGGCCGCTCCGACCGATTCAGCTGAAAGTAAGGTTGCATCGAAAACTGCCGCCCGCCCGATGCGCAGCAACCCGCACAACAGCATACCCGTCAAGGTGTCGAAAGGTCTCTTCTGGGACAACCTGAACCAGCAACCTGCCGACAGCACGTTGCGCGATTCCGTGCGCAACCGCTATATCTACCAGCGCGATCTGCTCGATGAAGTGGTCTGCTCCATTCTCGACGAGGCCAGCGAGAAGCCCTTGGCCGAGCGCATTGACTTCCAGACGCTCGACACGAACCTGCGCTCCGAGCTGCAGGCGAACGGCATCAACCTCGACTATCACTTCTATGTGACCACGTCCGACGGCCGCGAAGTGTACCGCTGTGCAGACTTCGTGCCCGACGGCAACAAATACACCTACCGCCAGGTGCTGTTCCACAACGACCCTTCGGCCCAGATGGGACTGCTCTACATCCACTTCCCTGGCCTGCACCGCTACATCTTTGCCAGCGTGCGCTTCATCATCCCGGCCATTGTCTTCACCCTGATTCTGCTCATCACCTTCATCTTTACCATCTACACCATTTTCCGGCAGAAACGGCTCACCGAAATCAAGAACGACTTCATCAACAACATGACCCACGAGTTCAAGACGCCGATTTCGACCATTTCGCTGGCCGCACAGATGCTTCACGATCCTACGGTGACGAAGAGCGAAGCGATGTTTAACCACCTGTCGGGTATCATCATCGACGAGACGAAGCGTTTGCGTTTCCAGGTGGAGAAAGTGCTGCAGATGTCCATGTTCGACCGCAAGGCAGCCACCTTCAAGCCCAAAGAGCTGGATGCCAACTTGGTGGCGCAGGACACGGTCAACACGTTCCGGCTCAAGGTGGAGGCTGCCGGCGGCTCGATCGATGCCCATCTCGACGCGCCGAACGCCCTGGTGTTTGTCGACGAAATGCACTTCACCAATGTGCTGTTCAACCTGCTCGACAATGCTGTGAAATACAAGTCGCCCGACCGTGACTTGCGGCTCAAGGTCACCACGCGCAATGAGCAGGGCAAGCTACAGCTCATCGTGGCCGACAATGGAATCGGCATACGGCGCGACGACCTGAAGAAGATTTTCGACAAGTTCTACCGCGTGCATACCGGTAACCGCCACGACGTGAAGGGCTTCGGTCTCGGACTGGCCTACGTACACAATGTCATCAAGGCACTCGACGGCACTATTCACGCCGAAAGCGAGTGGGGCAAGGGCACACGCTTTGTCATTACCCTTCCGCTGATTGCCCCATAGGACGGGGCAAACGGTTCCCAAGAAAGAAAAAATAATAATTACAAACCAAAATACTTACAGTTATGATTGCTCCTGAAGAAAAAATGAGAATCCTGCTTTGCGAAGACGACGAAAATCTCGGTATGCTGCTCCGCGAATACTTGCAGGCCAAGGGTTACGACACAGAACTCTGCCCCGACGGTGAGGCCGGTTACCGCTCGTTTACCCAGAACAAGTACGACCTGTGTGTGCTCGATGTTATGATGCCCAAGAAGGACGGCTTCAGTCTGGCACGTGACATCCGCCAAATCAATGAGGACACGCCCATCGTGTTTCTGACTGCCAAGACCTTGAAGGAGGACATTCTCGAAGGTTTCCGCATCGGAGCCGATGACTATCTCACCAAACCCTTCTCGATGGAGGAACTCACTTTCCGCATTGAAGCTATCCTGCGCCGTGTGCGCGGCAAGAAGAACCGCAACCGCACGCACTACAAGATCGGCTCCTTCACCTTCGACACCCAGAAGCAGATTCTGGCGCGGGGTGACTCGCAGACCAAGCTTACTACCAAGGAGAGTGAGCTGCTCAGCCTCCTCTGTGCCCATGCCAACGAAATACTCCAGCGCGATTTTGCCCTGAAAACCATCTGGATTGACGACAATTACTTCAACGCAAGGTCGATGGACGTGTACATCACCAAGCTGCGCAAGCACCTGAAGGCTGACGACACGGTCGAAATCATCAATATCCACGGCAAGGGCTACAAGCTCATCACTCCTGAGCCGGCCGAGGCGTGAGACTTTCGGGGTTACATGTAACCCGGATTGTCAGGTGATTGGGTTATGAGGTTATCAAGTGACAGCCAAAAAGGTTGCTACATGATAACTTCATAACCCTGTCTTTTAGTATCCCAGATGCGCCCGACAAACTGTGAGCTTTCAACTTCTACTTTAAAAACTTCTGGTTGCAGAGAGTGGGGCTGAGCTAAATTGTGTACCTTTGCCCGTGCTTTCCCCACTCATCAACAAATAGCAAACGAATGAAACACCTATCATGGTTCTCCCCTTTGCTGCTGGCCGTCTGTGCGGCAGCGTGTCTGGCATCGTGCGATGACGATGAAACCTACGCCGACCTGCGCAAACGCGAAAACCGGCAAATCGAAGCTTTTCTGGAATCGGGCGCACAGGTCAAGGACAGCGATTCGGGTGAATACCTCCTCAACATACCGGGCAACATCAAGGTCATCACAGAGGCGGAGTTCCACCGCAATGACAGCACCACCGACGTGTCGAAGAACGAGTATGTCAAGTTTGAGCAGAAAGGCGTCTACATGCAGATTGTCGAAAAGGGCACGGGCAGCAAGCTTGCCGAGGGCGAAACGCGGCAGGTCATCACGCGCCACACGGAGTATAACATCGCCATGGACTCTATCCAGAGTTCCAACATCCCCTCTTACTATGAGCTGAACTACGATGTGATGCTGTGCAGCAACTCCTACGGCTCCTTCTCCGCCTCCTTTGTGCGCGACTTGGGTGTGATGTACCAGACCTACAACTCTCCGGCAGTGCCCGCAGGTTGGCTTGTTCCGCTCACCTATATCAACTTGGCCCGTTCTCTTGACGGTCCTGATGCCCGTTTGGCCAAGGTTCGCCTTATCGTGCCCAGTTCGCAGGGTCAGGCCAACGCTTCGGCCAATGTCTATCCTTGTTTTTACGAAATCACCTACCAAAGGGGAAACTGAAGCAACACACACCCAAATATCCCTAAAATGCATCCGCCGGCTGCCTTCGACAGGCAAGCCGGCGGATGCTCATTGATGGGTGGGGCGATGGGGCGGCAGAGATATATCGAAAGGCCAGTGTCCCGTCTGTACGGCCATGCCCATGGATAAGGTTGAAAAAACGATGGCAGGCTTCCTTTCCGCCTGCTTCCAGTCTATACGGCCATGTCCATAGATAAGGTTGAAAAAAACGATGGCAGGCTTCCTTTCCGCCTGCTTCTGCCGGCCCGTAGCGCAGGTGGCTGGGAGGGCGGGCTTCCAGCCCGCCTAAATATAATAAACAGGCGGGCAGGATGCCCGCCCTCCCAGTGCAGCGTCGCTTCGGGTTGGCTGGTCAACGGCGGGTTCTTGCCCGCCCTCCCAGTTGCCAACCCGCATAGTATGCACAGGGCACTTACATAACAAGCGTTCAGGGCGGTGGGCCTTGAACGCTTGTCGTGTAATAGGTGGAGAAGGGGCTACCGGTGGAACTGGTCTTTCGACTTGATGAGAATGACCTTGACTTGCGGATCTTTCAGCAGGGGGAGGTTGGCAGGCCATAGCCGCAGCTCAGCCTCGGTGGTGCGGTGCTTCCAGGTGAGCAGGTCGATGGGCTCGTGGAGATGGCGGTGAATCTCACCGTACCACCAGCCGGGGAAAGACAGGGCGCAGACCTGCTTGCTGCGCGCAATGCGGCGCAACTGTTGGAGGCAACGGCCGATGTCGGCCTGACTGAGCTGCGAAGGCTTGGCGAAGCTGACGTAGTAAGAGGTGTAGTAGCCTTGGGCCGTGAAGGAAGCTAACTGCGAGAGGTTGCGGCTTTCGAGGATAAGCTGCGAACGGCTGACACCGTAGCGCGTACAGAGCTGTTGCAGGCGGTTGCGGAGCAGGGGAGCGGTGCGGACATCGAGGTTCTTCACGTCTATCCACATTCGCGAACCGCGGCGCGAGAGTTCACTGAAGTAGGGTTCGAGGTCCAAGTGGAAGGTGGTGTCGGCATCGTGTGTCACATCGAGCATACCGTCGGGGCGCACGACTATGTCGACTTCGATATTCCGAAAGCGCGCTTCTTGCTCGTGCAGCTTTTCGAGGGAATTACACCGGTGCAGCCATAGCTTGCTGCGGTAGGATGCCGTGTGGTACCACAGTGTCGCACTGGCTACAGCAAGCAGTAGGACAGCTACGGCTGCTGCAAGTCCCCAACGGACTTTTCGCAGGATTCGTTTCATGGGTGGGAAGCACATCGGCGGGTGTCAGTTCACGTGCAGCTCAGTGCCGGCTTGCAGGCCGCGCAGGAAGTCGGCAACGGCCATACGCTTCTTGCCAGCCAACTGCAGCGATTCGATGTGCAGGTAGCCGTCGGCCAGAGCCACCTTCAGGTAGGTGCGCCCGTCGGTGAGCACCGTGCCGACAGGCTCGCTGACAGCAGCCGGTTCCTTGGCCGTCTGGTAAATCTTCATCACGGTCTGCTTGCCGTTGGCCGTCCATTCGGTCCAGGCGGCAGGGTAGGGCGAGAGGCCGCGTACAAAGTCGTACACCCGTTTCACACCTTGATGCCAGTCGATGCGGCAGGTTTCCTTGAATATTTTGGGTGCAGGCCGCAGCGGTTCGTCGGTCTGCAATTCGCTCTGCGGAATGGACGTGACCGTGCCGTTCAGGATATGGTCCACTGTTTCAATCACCAAGTCGCTGCCCAGCAGCATGAGTTTGTCGTGAACGTCGGAGGCGTTGTCGGTGTCGAGAATCGGCACGGCGACCCGTTGGATGACGCGTCCCGTGTCGATCTGGTGGTCCAGGAAGAAGGTGGTGATGCCCGTTTCAGTGTCGCCGTTGATGATAGCCCAGTTGATGGGAGCGGCACCCCGATATTGCGGCAGCAGGGCTGCGTGGAGGTTGAAGGTGCCCTGTGGAGGCATGGCCCATACCACTTCGGGCAGCATACGGAAGGCCACGACGATTTGGAGGTCTGCCTTCAGGCTGCGCAGCTCTTCAAGGAAATCGGGGTCCTTGAGCTTGACGGGTTGCAACAGGCGCAGCCCTTGCGACAGGGCATATTGCTTGACGGGCGAGGCCGAGAGTTCGGTTTGGTGGCGGCCAATGGGCTTGTCGGGCATGGTGATGACGCCTACCACATTGTAGCCGCCTTCTACCAGTTTGCGCAGGGGGGCAACGGCAAAGTCGGGCGTGCCCATATAAACGATTCGTAGGTCAGTTTTATTCATTGTCTTCGTTGGTTTTCGGGCTGTCACGGAAAAAGTCACGTTCAAACATGAAGAACGCGAATGTCCGCGAATTGTCCGCGAATGGAGGTGAATTTTTTTCAATTCACGGCTCATTTCCGGTATTTCACGTTCAAGAAAAGTAATAACGCGAATGTCCGCGAATTGTGTCCGCTAATGGAAGAGAATATTCCTTGACGGCTGTGTGCGGAGAATGCCCGATATGCGTTCATTTCAAATTCGTTCAACTGCCTGCTTCCTCCGCCGTTTCCGGTTTCTCGGCCAGATAGAGCGTGCTGAGTCCGCCGGTGAAGCGCTTGAAGGTGACGGCACGGAATCCGGCCTTTTGCAGGATTCCCTGCATCACTTCGCCTTGCGGAAATGCCTCCATGGTGGCAGGCAGATAGGAATAGGCCTGCGCATCGCGCGATATGATTTTGCCCAGTGCAGGCATGAGCAGGTGAGAATAGGCCCAGAAGAGTTGCTTCATGGGAAAGTGTACGGGCGAGGTCAGCTCAATTACCACGAGCTTGCCACCGGGGCGCAACACGCGGCACATTTCGCGCAGTCCCTGGTCGAGATTCTCGAAGTTGCGTATGCCGTAGGCCACCGTAACCGCATCGAAGCTGTCGGCAGGGAACGAAAGGTTCAGGCAGTCTTCGCGCTGGAAACGGATGACGTGGCCGAGCCGGGCTTTCTCGACCTTGCGGCGGCCCACCTGCATCATACCCTCCGACAGGTCAACGCCGAGCAGTTCGTCGGGCTGCAACTCGCGGGCAGCCAATAGGGCGAAGTCGCCCGTACCGGTAGCCACATCGAGAATGCGTCGTGGGGCGTGGGGGCGCAGGGCGTTGATGGCCGCCTTGCGCCAATGCTTGTCGATGCCCAGCGAAAGCATGTGGTTGAGCAGGTCGTAAGAATGGGCGATGCTGTTGAACATGCGTTCCACCTGTTCGTGTTTGCTTCCGGTTTCGCCGTAGGGCTTGATGGTTTCTTGTTTGTAAGTCATGAGCCTTGGGGGCAGCTTGGCCGGAGTCAGATTTGCTCAACGGCAAATTTTTCGGGATGCTTGCCCTGATAGTTTTTGTAGTATTGCATGATGATGCGCATGTCCTTCTCCACGTCGCCCGAAGGCACCAGCGTGCGTTTGCAGTGGATGGTCTTGGTGGGGTAGTCAATGGCGTAGAGCAGAATGGGCAGCTTGGCCTTGAGGGCGATGTAGTAGAAGCCGCGCTTCCACTGCGTTACGCGTGAGCGCGTGCCTTCAGGTGTGACGGCCAGCGAGAACCGTTCGGAACGTACGGCCCAATCGGCCAGTTGGTCGGTCAGGCTGGTGCGCCGGCTGCGTTCGACAGGTATGCCGCCCATGCGGCGGAACAGCGGACCTAAGGGCCAGAAGAACCATTCCTTCTTCATCAGGAAGTTAGACTGGAGGCCCAAGGCGGAGTAGTAGGCCTTGCCGATGACGAAGTCCCAGTTGCTGGTGTGGGGCGCCACGCAGATGATACATTTGTCGGGGCGCGGCTGGTCGACATTCTCCTTCCAGCCCATGCGGGTGAAAAGCAGGTAGTGGCAGAGTTTTTTGAACATGCGGGGATAGGAGAGGGGTTAGTGTATAAAGCGCGCAAAAGGTAGTGTCAGCAATTCGTGGAGGGACATGTGGCGAAGCCCGGTGATTCGGTCAGGCCGTTGTTCCCCCAACGAATTACAGACACCCTTTTGCGCGCAGGGCATGTGTGGCGCGGAGCGTCACGCTTGGATGATGCGGTTGGAAAGGTCGTTGACCTTTTCGGTGAACTCCTGCTTCAGCTGCTTGTAGAAAGCGCGTTCCGAACCTGGTTCAGTGTGGCTGATGCGTGCTACAAATTCGTTGTGCAGCACCAGCACTTCGGCCATGAGCTCGTCCAGCTTTTCGGGGTCGGCCTGCTGGCACATGCTGAGGGCCACGCAGTCGGCAAAGAGTTCGCCGGTAATCTTCTTGATGCTCTTCTTGAGCTGTTTGCGGTTTGCCATATAGATGAGTTATTGCTGGGATTAGTAGTATAATTATAAGCTTGTCAACTTCTCAACTTCTCAACTTCTCAACTGCCAACGCTAAAGGCTTGCCGGCTGAATGATCTCCATACCCTTGAGTATGGCCTGTTCGTTTGTGGGCAGCAGGTGGTGGTGGCGTTCGGGCAGCGTTTTGCGCAGTGCCTTGATGACGCTTTCAATGTCCACAATGGGGTGCAGCTTGAGGTAGCCCCCCAGAATGAACATGTTGAAGCACTTCATCATGCCCAGCTCGGCAGCCGTCTCCATGGCCGGAATCTGCCAGGAGTGGATGTCGGGGCGTGTAGGCTTGTCGAGAATGCCGAAGCTGTCGAAGATGAGGTCGCCCTGTGGCTTTACCTTGGGTTCGAACTTGTCGAGCGAGGGTTGGTTGAGCAGAATGGCACTGTCGTAGGCACTCAGAATGGGTGAGGAGATAGGTTCGCTGCTGATGATGACCGTAACGTTGGCCGTTCCGCCGCGTTGTTCAGGTCCGTAGGCCGGCATCCAGGTCACCTCCTTGCCTTCCATCAGTGCGGCGTAGGCCAGGATCTTGCCGAGCGAGAGTACGCCCTGTCCGCCGAATCCTGATATGATAATTTCCTGTTTCATGGCTGTGCGGGTGCAAGTTATTCTTTGTCAATGTCTTTGAGGTCGCCCACCTTGTAGAAGTCGAACATGTTCTCCTCCATCCACTTGTTGGCTTTGACGGGCGGCAGTTTCCAGCCCGATGAGCAGGTGGCAACAATTTCAATGAGGTTAGAGCCCTTGCCCTGCATGGACAGTTCGAAGGCCTTGCGAATGGCCTTCTTGGCCTTGCGGATGGCTGGCACACTGTGTACGCTCTGCCGGCTCACATAGGCTGTTCCTTTGAGCTGGGCTGCGATTTCCGACATGTTCAGCGGATAGCCGTGGATTTTCGGGTCACGTCCGTAGGGGCAGGTAACCGTCTTCATGCCTTCGAGCGTAGTGGGTGCCATTTGGCCGCCCGTCATGCCGTAGATGGCATTGTTGATATAGATAATGGTGATGTTCTCACCTCGATTCAGGGCGTGGATAGTTTCGGCGGTGCCAATGGCAGCGAGGTCGCCGTCACCCTGATAGGTGAACACGAGGCGGTCGGGCCAGAGCCGCTTGCAGGCCGTCGCCAAAGCCGGTGCACGTCCATGGGCTGCCTCCTGCCAGTCGATGTCGATATAGCGGTAGGCAAACACACCGCAGCCCACGGGGCTGATGCCGATGCTGTGGTCTTGCATTCCCATTTCGTCAATCACTTCGGCTATGAGCTTGTGTACCACGCCGTGCGAGCAGCCCGGACAGTAGTGCATGGTCATGTCGTTCAAGAGTCTGGGTTTCTGGTACACCAGATTCTCGGGCTGAATGATATCTTCTCTTGTCATGCGTTTGTGGCTATTATATGTGCGTGTCGCGGCGTCACCGGACCCGGTGAGGTGCCTTGGTGTCGTCGCGTGTGTGCTATCGTTTGTTTCCCGGCATTCGCAGCACCACCTCCACCATTTTCACTACAACGGCAAAGAGTCCTACGCCGTACCATTTGATCAGTCCGCCGTCGGTAGCATCAGTGAGCACGATGCCCACCATGGCTACGATGGCCAGCAGGATAAAGATGCTGTTGAGTATGTTGCGCAGGAAAAGGTTGCGGCTCGTCTTGCGGCGTTCGGCCTCCTGTTCGGGATGCTTCAGCCGTTCGAGAATGTCGTTGTCGTGGTCGAAAGGTGAATGTAACATGGGGAATGGTCGGGAAGGAAGAAGGTTCTTCGGGTTCAGTTGCGGAGGGCGACAGCTGCGGTTCTCTATAGTAGGCTGTAACGCTCTATGGATTCCTATAGCTCGCTACAGCTGGTCCAGACAGTATTCGGCCGCCGTTGCCGCGTTATGCTTTGGCCTGTTCAGCGAGTTTGAACAGTTCGTCAACGATTTCATCGGGCGAAGGCACGATGCCACCCAGACGGCCGTATTGGTTGACAGGGATGCGTCCTTCGGCAGCCAGGCGCACGTCGAACACCATTTGGCCGGCATTGATTTCGACCACCAGAAAGCCCTTGACACGGTGTGACAGTTCGCGTATTTCCTTTTCGGGGAAGGGCCAGAGCGTGATGGGACGGAAGAGGCCGACCTTCAGCCCCTTCTCGTGGGCAATCTCGATGGCTTTTTGCGAAATGCGCGCTGCCGAGCCGAAGGCCACAATGACATAGTCGGCATCGTCGGTGCAGTGCGTTTCGTAGCGCACTTCGTTCTCCTGAATCAGTTTGTATTTGGCCTGCAGGTGACGGTTGCGCTCCTCCATGATGTCGGGTTGCAGTTCGAGTGAGGTGATGACCTGCGGCTTGCGCTGTTTCAGTCCGTGGCCGTTGGAGGCCCAGGGACATTCGCGGGCGATTTCCTCTTCGGTGCGCCGGGGCTTTGCGGGTGGCAGCACCACTTTCTCCATCATCTGGCCGATCACACCGTCTGACAGGATCATGGCAGGGTTGCGGTATTTGAAGGCCAGTGTGAAGGCCAGGTCGACAAAGTCTGCCATCTCCTGTACCGAAGCGGGAGCCAGCACAATCACATTATAGTCGCCGTTGCCGCCACCACGTGTGGCTTGGTTGTAGTCGCTTTGTGAAGGCTGTATGGTGCCCAGTCCCGGGCCGCCACGCTGTACGTTGACAATCAGTCCGGGCACTTCGGCACCGGCCATGTAGCTGATTCCCTCTTGCATCAGGGCTATGCCCGGCGATGCCGACGAAGTCATGACACGTTTGCCCGTGCCGCCTCCGCCATAGAGCATATTGATTGAAGCGACCTCGCTTTCGGCTTGCACGACCACCATGCCCGTGGTTTCCCAGGGCTTGAGTTCTGCCAGCGTTTCGAGCACTTCGCTTTGTGGGGTAATGGGGTATCCGAAGTAGCCATCACATCCGCAGCGGATGGCAGCCCGGGCTATTGCCTCGTTACCTTTGAGAAGCAGAATTTCGTTTTCTTCTTTCATGGATGTGAGATTAAGCCATGTGCGGTATTATTCAACTTTTTTGCGGTAAACACTGATGCAGCCATCAGGACAAACGATGGCGCACGAGGCACAGCCGATGCAGGTGTCGTTCACCTCCTGACAGAAGGCATATCCTTTGTGGTTTACCTCATTGGTAGTAAGAGCAAGTGTTTTAGTCGGACAGGCCACGATGCAGAGTCCGCAACCCTTGCACCGGTCGGTGTCGATGACCAAGGCTCCTTTGATTTTGCTCATTGCAGTAAACTGTTTGATTGATGTTGCAAGTGTGCGGTTGGCTTGTGTAGGACGGCATTGTGTGGCGCCGGGACAGCCAGCGCACATCAGGGATTGTATAGATCTTTGTGGTAGAAGTTCATGATGTCGGCCAGCATTTCATTGTACTGCCGGGCGGGTCCGTCAGGTTCCAGCTCCTGGGCTTTCATGAAGCAGCTTTGCGCTTTGGCCCAATGTGACATCTTCAGGTAGGCTTTGCCTTGCAGGCACAGCAGGGCCGGGTGCTCGCCCCATTCCTGCCGGGCTGTATCGATGAGCCGGTGTGCTTCGGTCAGGTTGTTGGCTTCGAGTGCCTGTTGTATGAGCTGGAAGGATGATGGACTGTTCATGTCATTTTGGTTTGGCAAGACAGGCTGCGCACTGTGGGGCGCATTCCGAATCCCGGCAAGCACAGTGTGGGCAGAAGGCCGGATGTTTCGGTTTTATCCCGTCTTGGTAAGGCAAAGATACGGTTTAATGCAATACGCGGATAGTAAATGTGGCTTTTTAGTGAATGTTAAGATTCGGACGGCTGTAGGAGGGGTGAAAATGTGTGGAAGAAGTTGTAATGGCAGACTCAGAGCGGACGGTTCAGCCGCATTGCTTGTATGCTTGTGAGCTTTCAACTTCGAGCTGTCATTGCAGTTGCTTGCTTGTCGTTGACAGCCGTTGATTCACAGGGTTTCAGTACTTGGGTGATACCTTGTTCGCGGTGACACAGGTGGACTTCGATGCCAAACTTGCGGTTCAGGTGTTCGGCCAGATGTTGGGCTGAGTACACACTACGGTGCTGTCCGCCTGTACAGCCAAACGAAAACATGAGGTCCGTAAAGCCGCGTTCCAGATAGCGGGCTGTATGGGTGTCGGCCAGTTTGTACACCGAGTCGAGAAAGGCGAGAATCTCGCCATCGTCTTCCAGAAAGCGGATGACCGGCTCATCGAGTCCCGTGAGCTGTTTGTAAGGCTCATAGCGTCCCGGGTTGTGTGTGCTGCGACAGTCAAACACATAGCCGCCCCCATTGCCCGAGGCATCATCGGGGATTCCTTTCTTATAGCTGAAGCTGAACACCCGTACTACCAACTGCCGGGAAGCATTCCCGCCGGTTGCTTGGCAGCGTTTGGCGGGCATGACATTGAACTGCGGCATGTTGGTCATTTGCTGCAACACCTGGTTGAGATAGGGATAAGGCGACACCACTCCGTCGATGAGCTGGCGGCGAAGGTTTTGGATGGCCAGCGGAATGCTGTCGAGGAAATACTTCTTGCGTTCCACATAACCCCGCAGTCCGTAGGCTCCCAGCACTTGCAGAATGCGGAACAGCACGAAGAGGTTGAGACGCTGTCTGAAGGCAGACTCGTTGAATGAAGGAAGCAGGCCGCGCACCTCATCGATATACTCGTTGATGAGTGCGTCACGCAGCGTTTGCGGATAGCGGGCCGAAGCCTGCCACAGGAAGGAGGCAATGTCGTAGTGGAGCGGACCTTGCATACCGCCCTGAAAGTCAATGAAGTAGGGCTGGCCATCATCGGTCAGCATCACGTTGCGGGCCTGAAAGTCGCGGTAGAGAAAGTAGTGTTCTTCATCGGCCTGGCCTACCAGGTCGGCTGCCAACTGCTGTAAGTCGTCTTCCAGCCTGATTTCGTCGAAGGGCAGGTCGGTCGTTTTCAGAAAACTGTATTTAAAGTAGTTGAGGTCGAACATGGCGGCGCGCTGGTCAAAGCGCACAGGTTCGAGACATTGGCCGAAGTCCAGTCCTTCCGCCCCGCGCACTTGAATGTGGGGGAGCAGGCGGATGGTCTGCGTGAGCAGCTTCACTTCAGCTTCGCCATAGGTGTAGTTGTTGTGGCGGGCAGGTGCCAGCGCATCGTAGAGAGACAGCCGGCCCAGGTCCTGTTGCAGGTAACAGCCCTCATCGTCACTGAAGGCATAGATATGCGGCATGGGCAACCCTTTGGCCGCAAAGTGGCTGGCTAAGTAGACAAAGCAATGGTTCTCGGGAACGGACGGACCTATCACGCCGACCACCGAAGTGCCGTCGGCTTGGTAAAGCCTCACATATTGCCGGTTGCTGCCGGCCTTTGCCAGTGTTTCGGCTTTGAGCGGTGCTTTTCCGCACCATTCCTTATACAGGTTGAGCAGTCGTTTCATGGTATGCAGAAGGGCGAGCAGAGGGCAGATACTGATGCGCGGTGCTTGCCGGTTAGAATTAAAGGGGGAATGTCGGCATTCAGAGTTTCAGCGTGTGGTCGTAGGGCAGGTTGAGACGCTTGCCGATACTTGTCACCAGCACGGCGGCTTCTTGCTTTCGTGCTTCGGCCAGCAGCAGTTCGGCCATGAGGCCGGCGTGCTTGTCGTCCAAGTGGCTGATAGGTTCGTCGGCCAGCAGGAAGTCGAAGGGCTGTACCAAGGCTCTCATCAGGGCCACGCGCTGTTGCTGTCCGAAACTCATGCGCGCTACGGGAACGTTCATCTTGTCGGCTATTCCCAGTCGCTCAAACCACTCCTTGATTTCGTCGTTCGACTTGAAGTGGGTCAGGCTGTTCTTGATATACACATTTTCTAATGCAGTGAGTTCGCCGAAGAGTCTCAGCTCCTGAAACAATTCGCTCACATGCCGACATCGGATGTCCACCCACTGTCTCGTGGCGAAGTTGCGAATGTCGGTATGGTCGAAGCAGATAGTTCCCTCGTAGTCGTGCCGATAGCCCAGCAGGTAGCTGCACAGGGTGGACTTGCCCGTGCCTGACTGTGCTTCGACCAAGTAGAGTTTGCCTTTCTCCAGTTGCACCTGCTGCTGCCATACCTCACTCTTCAGGTCGGTACAGGTGGCAAACACCTGCGGCAACACGTGGTTTAGGGTGATTGTTTCCAATTTGTAGGGCTTTTGGTTAGGTTTGGAGGGATGAGGTTATAAGGTTGTCAAGTTACACTTTGATTGCCTGAGAGGCCATACGCCCCCATAGTAATGTTCTAACCTCATAACCTAATCCCTCATAACCTGAGAAAATAATCTGACAACCTTCACCGGACTTGCCGCTTGGCCAGGTACATCAGGTGAACGGCCACTAAGGCAGCCGTTTCGGTGCGCAGCCGGCTTTCGCCCAGACTGATAGGAGTCCACCCCGCATGGATAGCCTCTTGCACCTCGTGGATGCTGAAATCCCCTTCCGGCCCGATCAGCACCACACTGTCGGTGTCAGCCTGTAACAGGTCGCCCAGAAAGTTCTTGCCCGACAGGTGTTGTACGGCATGGCTGTCCGCCCCTTCCTCGTCAGGTTCATAGCAGTGCGCGATGAACTTTTGCCCTTCAAAGGGCTGGCGGATGAAGTCGCTGAAGGGTATGAGCGGGTCGATGACGGGCTTGAATGCCTTGTGGCTTTGTTTCATGGCCGAAACGGCAATCTTTTCGAGTCGTTCCGTTTTGACAATGTGTCGTTCCGAATTGTCGCAGTGCAGCAGTGTGAGGCGGTCCATACCGATTTCGGTAGCCTTTTCGGTGAGCCACTCCATACGGTCCATGTTCTTGGTAGGGGCTACAGCCAAGTGTATGCCTCCCTGCCAGAGCTTGCGGTCCTTCCATTGCCGCACCACTTCGAAGCGGCAGTGCTTGGCCGAGGCCAGTGTGATGCGTGCTTCGCTGAAGGTGCCCTGTCCGTCAGTCAGTGTCAGGGTGTCACCCTCACGCATTCGCAGTACTCTCACGGCATGGCCAGCCTCTTCGGCAGGCAGTTCGAGCATCCCGTCGGGCAGGTCGGGCGTATAGAACAGATGGGATTCTTTCATGGGGAGTTTTCATTGAGGTGTGTAGGCTCAGTTGAAAGATGCGGGTTGGACGTTTGCAGGTGCTTCATGGCGCGTCAGTGCGCTTGAGCAGTTCGTCGCGCAGTACGCGGGCCAGTTCGAAGTTGTCCTCTTCGACCGCAGCCTGCAGAGCCTCTTCCAACAGTTTGCCGGTCATGGCCGACAGCGGCAGTGCCACTGCATCCTTCGGGGCAGGCGTGGCCATTTGCCGCTCGAAGGTTTCGCGCAGCATCCAGAGAGAGGTGTGGGTCTCGAGTGCTGCTACAGCTGCCTCGGCCACCGGAACGGCCATCGACACGATTTCATTGACTAAGGCAAAGTCGATGAGAGCCTGTGTCCGTCCCTGTTTGGGCCGCTGTATGCGCACACCGACAGGCACCATGCCCACGCGGTGAGCCAGCTGGTTCATCAGTTTTGAGGGTGTGTAGTCGTGATCGCGAAGGGCTGCCAGGAGCGTGTGGTACTCCTCCTGTTCGATCAGCACGGGCAGGATGCGTCCGCTCTTTTCTTCTTGCAGCACCATGATGAAGGCATTGTGCAGCTCGCGTCCGCGTGTCAGTCCTTCGATGTGCAGTTCCACGTAGTCGATGTAGTATATCGGATCAGCGTTCATGGGTCGTGAGATAAGTAAATTTAGTGCATGGCCTGAAGCCTCGGGACCATGCAGCTGCGTGTAGGTCAGCCCGTTCTACAGGCAGGGTCATTCGTCCTTGGGGCTTGAGGCAGCAATGATTTCCTTCACCCCCTTCCAGAAGGTCAGGCAGGCCAGCTTGCCGAAACGGACGATGCCGCGTGCCAACACATACAGGAAACGGCCTGTGCGCTGGGCCGCCACTACACAGTAGTCGCACACCTGCTCCTGTGAAATGTGAACGCGGGCGGCTATACGTTGGTAGCTATCCAGCCCCAGCAGGGGCAGGGACAGGCCGGCCAGCACATAGAGCAGCACCCAACCCACTTGGCCCATGCATTCGTGTACTACGGGATGACAGCCTACGGCTTCCCACGGCAGGCCCAGACAGGCCACGGCTATGGCGCTGACCACCTTGAACGAAAGCAGGTGGAAGGCCAGCACATGCAGGGTGCGTTCGCCCACATACACCAGTGACTTCTTCACGCGAGGCAGTATGCGGTCGATCCAGACAGAGGCATAAAGCAGCAACACGAAGCCGGCTACGGCGGGCAGCGGAAGGGCTGCGAACTGTGAGAAGCTGGGATTCCACACCATGCTTGACGGATACCACAGCGAAGCGCCGAGCAATACGGCGGCTGCCGGAGCAGCTATGCGCCAGGTCAGTACCTCTTCCAAGCGGTATTGCCGGAGCAGGAAACCAGCTGCCATCAGCGTGAAGCCCATCAGTTCCCTGTAGCCTCCCTGGGCCACTCCCGTTACCGCGATGCCGTCGGCCACCTTCCAGGTGGTGAGCAGCAGTCCAATGACCAAGAGTGCCCAGCCGGCCTGCTTGTCGGTGGCAAAGCGCGGCGAGCGGCGCAGCAGCTTGAACACAACGAGAAAACCGATGCCTGACAACAGCAGGGCACGGAACACCCAGAACATTTCACCCAAGAAGGGGGAGTAGCCCGACATGTTGAACACGATGCTCCACAGTTGTTGGGCTGTCTCGTGGAGCGTGTAGGAATGGCTCACTTCGCCTGCCACACTGCCATAGTGGCTGCTTAGCAGGCCGCAGGCCAGCAGCAGGTTGTGCAGCAGCAGGAGTACGACGCTCCAGCGCACGAAGGGCAGGTAGAGCCGCTTGATGCGCTGTACCACAAAGGTGCGCTCATCGGTCAGGTAGCTGGTGCTGAACAGGTAGCCAGCACACAGAAAGAAGGCCGGCACGTGAAACATAGACAGAACCTGGGCCGGCCAGCCGCTGATGCCGGCCTGTGAGAGAACCACCAGCATGAGGGCCAGGGCCTTGAGTATGGAGAATTTGCTGTCGTGCATAGCTGAATGAATCTGTTTGAGGCGAACGGCATAGCGATGCAGGTTCAAAGCCCCTTCGCTTGCCTGTTCGTGGATGTTGTTTGCGGCTTGCGTGCCGCACCGCCAACCGGGCTGCTTCTGCAGTGGCTTGGGCGGCAGGCAAAGGTAGATATAAAATTAGAGATAGGCGGTGCTTGCCAAGGTGAAAAAATAGCAACGCGCGGCGAACCTACACCTATTATATATAGGAGTATTTTCGCCGCGCGTTGGAGCCTGTCTGCTTTCCAGTGACAATACTCTTGTTGCAACCCGTTTGGGGGCTTGGATGCGAACCGTAGCTAAGTCCTGAAAATGAAGTATATCTTCTCTGGCAAAGAAGATATACTTCTCCGGCCAAGTAAGTATATCTTCTCTGGCCAAGTAAGTATATCTTCTCTGAAAAGGCGGTAAAATATCAGACTTGTGGGTCGGTTGGAGCGGGCTGCGTGGTAAACTCATCGAAGTCGGGAGCCAGCATGTCGTGCTTGTCGCATTGGACGAAAGGCATGAGGAAGTGGAAGAACCAGCCTTTGAACTTCTTCCAGCGGCCCCATTGTTTCCATATCTCGGGCGTGAGTTCGAAGCAGCGTGTGTCGCGGTCGGTGAAGAAGATGGTTTGCAGTTCGGCTGTGGTGCAGGTGTCAGCCACCAGTATGTTGCACTCATAGTCGAACGACAGGCTGCGGCTGTTGAGGTTGGCTGATCCGATGAAGGAATAGCTGTTGTCGACCATCATGATTTTGCTGTGGTGGAATCCGCCTTCGAAGAAGTAGACCTTCACGCCGCGCTTCATGAGCTTGTGTACGTTATACTCCACGATGCGCGGGGTAATGGGGATGTCACTCTTGGCCGATACCATGACCTGTACGTCAACGCCCCGCTGGGCAGCGCGCTTCAAGGCCCGCTTGATGTGGCGGCATAGTGTGAAGTAGGGGTTGATGATGAGGATGCGCTCGGTGGCATGGTCGATGGCGTGGACAAAGGTGTCGTGGATGATGCGCGGCGAGCTGCCCGGGTCGCGGTTGACCACTCCGATCGTTTTGTGGCCCGCTGTGTCGGACAGGTCGGGCCTGAGCATGTCGAACTGCTGGTTGGCATCGCGCAGGCCGGGATAGTATCGGTCGCCTTGGACATTCTGTTTCGTCACCTTGTTCCAAAAGTCGAGGAAGACCTTTTGAAGTTCTCCCACGGCATCGCCTTCGATGCGCGTGTGCAGGTCACGCCATTCGCCGAACTCTGGTTTGCCTGTGATATAGTAGTCTGCCACGTTCATCCCGCCCGTATAGGCCACGAGCCCGTCGATGACCACTATCTTGCGGTGGTCGCGGTGCATCACGTGGTTCACCCACGGAAAGCGTATGGGGTCGTACTCATAGATTTCGACGCCCCGTTCACGCAGGCTGTCGAGGTGCTGGGCACGCAGTGGACGGTTGTTTGAGCTGTTGCCGAAGCCGTCAAACAGGGCACGCACCTTGACACCTTCGGCCGCTTTCTGCACCAACAGGGTGAACAGTTCCTTCGATATGGAGTCGTTGCGGAAGTTGAAGTATTCGAGGTGTATGCTTTCGGTAGCCGCACGAATGGCCGGGAAAAGGTCGTCGAACTTTTCCTTTCCTGTCTTGAACACCACCACGCGGTTGTTCGACGTGAACTGTACGCCGAACTGCTGTTGCAGGTAGTTTACGATGTCGGCATCACTCTGCTTGGTGGCCTTGCAGCCCGAAGCGAGAGCTGGCAGGTAGAATAGGTAGCCCAATAGTGTGATAAGTAGCGCGTTTCGAGTCATTGTGTTTGGATAGGCAGCCTCGCCCTCAGAGATATTCTTACGGCCCAGGATAATGGGCGAGGGGTAGGGTCAGAGCACGGTGCGGAACGAATCGACTATGCCCAGCAGGTGTTGTTCGGCATCGGTCACCAGCACAGAGTGAATCTTGTGGTGGTGCAGAATGCGTTCGATTTCGGTGATTTTCGTGTCGGGCGACACCATCTTGGGCTGCGTGGTCATGATGTCGGCCACACAGAGGCTGAAGAAGCTGTCTTGCGAGTTCTCCATGGCACGGCGTATGTCGCCGTCGGTAATCAGTCCTGCGACCCGGTTGTCTTGCATGGCCACACACAGGCCCAGCCTTCCGTTACTCATGTGGATGACTGCTTCGCCGAGCTTGGTTTGCGGGTCAATAACGGGCAGGTCATCGGTGCGCATCACGTCGCGCGCCTTGGTGAGCAGCCGTTTGCCTAATGAGCCGCCGGGATGGAACATGGCAAAGTCGGAGGCTTGGAAATGGCGGGCCTCCATCAGTGCGCAGGCCAGGGCATCGCCCAGAGCTAAGGCCGCTGTGGTAGAGGAGGTGGGAGCCAGATTGAGCGGACAGGCTTCGCGCTGCACCGAGGCGTTGAGATGCGCCGTGGCGTTTTGCGCCAGCAGTGACTGCGGGTTGCCCGTCATGGCAATGACCGGTACCTTGTGGGCGGTGAGGTAGGGCAGGAAGCGCAGCAGCTCGTCGGTCTGGCCGGAGTTGGAAATGGCCAGCACCACATCGTGCGGCTGGATGACGCCGAGGTCGCCGTGGAACACGTCGAGCGGATTGATGAAGAAGCTGGGCGTGCCGGTCGAGGAGAGCGTGGCCGCTATCTTGGCACCGATGTGGCCGCTTTTGCCCACGCCGGTCACAATCAGCTTGCCCTGACAGTTCAGGATGGTGTCGACGGCCTTGTCGAAGTCGTCGTCGATGTTGGGAATCAGTTCGAGCAGTGCCTGGGCTTCGTCGCGGAGGCATTTGATGGCAGTTTCAGTGCGCTGGCTCATGGTTGCATAAGTGTTTGGGAGGTGGATGCCGTGGGGGTTAAAGCAGACTGGTGATGAGTTGTTCCAGGTCGCTGAGATACAGCATGTTAGGTCCGTCGCTCAGGGCTTTGGTAGGATTGGGATGAGTTTCGACAAAGTAACCGTCGGCACCGAAAGCCTTAGCGGCCAAGGCCATTTGCGGTACAAAGCGTCGGTCGCCGCCTGTGCTGCCTCCAGCACCGCCGGGACGCTGCACGGAATGCGTACAGTCCATGACAATGCGGTCGGCAAAGGGCTTCATGAGAGGCAGGTTGCGGAAGTCAACCACCAGATTGTTGTAGCCGTAGATGTTGCCGCGTTCGGTCAGCCAAACCTCCTTGGCACCCGATTCGCGGCATTTCTCGGCCGGGAATTGCATGTCTTCGCCCGACAGGAATTGAGCCTTCTTGATATTCACCGTGCGTCCTGTGCGAGCCGCCTGTACCAGCAGGTCGGTCTGGCGACACAGGAAAGCGGGGATTTGAAGCACATCGACCACCTGGCCGGCAGCTTCTGCCTGATAGCTTTCGTGTATGTCGGTGAGCAGGGGCAGTCCATATTTGCTCTTGATGTCGGCCAGCATCTGCAGACCCTTTTCCAGCCCCGGGCCGCGGAAGGAACGTAGCGAGGTGCGGTTGGCCTTGTCGAAAGAGGCTTTAAAGTAGACTTCTGCCCCTGTAAGTTGCTTGATGCGCACCAGCTCTTGCGCCACCGTGTCGAGCAGTTCAGCCGACTCAATGACGCAAGGACCAGCAATAAATATAGGTTTCATCATTGTTAAGGTTCTTTTTCGATGGGCAAATGTACATATAATCATCGAATAAGGTGTAGAAGGCCGTGAGATTTTATTTTGCCGTCATGAGCAAAAGCCGGGCAGCAGAGCTGGCTTTAATGTCCTTTTCAAAGCTCTTTATGCCTCCGTAAAGCCTTATTGCTGTGTTTTTTTCATACTTTTTGCGGCATGCCCGGTGAGTTTCTCGCAAAATGTATAACTTTGCAGCGCATACGGGCCAGACTGGATTTGACAGCGGGTCGGAGTGGTATGTAAGCACGCAGTGCGCCTGAAAGTGGGCACTTAAATCTCGGCTTTCATCAATTTAACTGGCGAAAACAACTTTGCTCTCGCTGCTTAATCGAAGTACAGTAGATTAGCTTTATTCCGGCACAAGGTGCTGGAACGAGACATCACCCAAGAGCTACATGCTCCGGAGCGTCTTGATCAGGTGGTGCGGATAAACCGGAGATAGTTGCCGGCGGCCTCGCGCCGACAGCGAAACTTCTTAGAGGATAAGGTGTAGGTTGGTAGCATCGGTCTTGCCTGCACTCGAAAACCGAAGCGATGATAAGCGTGTAGAAAGCCTATTGCTTCCTCGTTTGGACGAGGGTTCGAACCCCTCCTGGTCCACTTAGGGCCGTAACTCCCGAATCAAAAGTGGGTTACGGCCATTGTTTTATTATGCCTGTTCGTAGGGGATTTGGGAATATAAAGGCCCAGCAGGTTGATAGGTGAGAGGTAATGTGGGGCTGAATTGTCATGCAGATGTGGCGGATGCACTTTCTAAATGATAAATTTTCGCGAGGGCTGGCGATTTTTATGGCTTTTATTGGTAGGGAGGTTGCGCTGGTGCTATCTTTGCACCGGATTTAAGAGACACACAAAAACTATGTTTAACTGGTTGCCCCTGCAAATGGTTGCGTGCAGCCAATCTGACAAAAAGAAAAATAGGGGTGACATAAAGACGAAACTGAACATGGAAAAGAAGAATTTGTTCGAATCTATCACTTACCGCATGGAGCGGTACAAGGCCATGGGCAACGGAACCATGTGCCAGCGACTGATGCGAGAGCTGGAAAAACTGCAAAACTCAGCTTCGGCTCCACGCGCGGCACTAAGCTGATGCCGCTGCGATTAGCATCTGAACAATGAAGTGGCAGTGCGGTTTGTCGGCGACTGCGTTGCGCTACTATCATAAGATATAGGTTTCGAGGGCACGGGTGTCGAAACCTCACATCTCAAAAGGCACGCTCCAACCGGAAGCGTGCCTTTTTATAAATGGCCTGAGGGCACTTGCCTGACAGTGCGGCATTTCGTTTTTCCTACATGTCGAGTTGTTTTTCCTACATGTCGAATTGTTTTTCCTATATGCCGATTCAGAAAAGCCAAGTGCCGAGTGGCTATATATAATAAGGAGTGTCAGCCTATGGCCGTCCGCAAACGTCCGCAAACGGCCTGTTCGGCACACTTTGTGGCAGACAAACTGCGCTCCTGTGCGCAGAAAGCAGTACTTTTACGCCGCATTTTTGAATGTTTCAACCTTCCAAGCTTATGAACAAACCCAAAATATTGCCTGCTTCGCGCATCAACATCAAGAACAAGCGGGCGGAACACGACTTTCTGATTATCGACAAATACACGGCGGGCATCGTCCTTTGCGGCACTGAAATCAAGAGCATTCGTGCAGGCAAGGCCAGCCTGGTCGATACCTTCTGTTTCATTCACGATGGCGAGGTGTGGATGAAGAATGCCTATATCGCGCCGTATGAATTTGGCTCCTACAACAACCATGCAGCACGGCGTGACCGGAAACTATTGCTGAACCGCAAGGAGATACGCAACTTGCAGAACGAAACGCGCACGCCGGGTTTCACGTTGGTGCCCTTGCGCATCTATCTGGACGAAAAGGGACTGGCCAAGGTGGTGCTTGCGCTGTGTCGGGGTAAGAAGGAATATGACAAGCGGGCTTCGCTGAAGGAGAAACAAGACCGCCGCGAGATCGATCGTGCCAAGAAGGTGGCGTTCTGACAGCGGCGCATGGGGTGGGCTATCATCGGACTGTCTGCCTGAACGGGGTCAACTCTCCTTGTTCCGACAGACCTTCAACATTTATTTTCACCATGAGTTTGAAGTTCATGACCCAAAGGCTTGCAGCCTGTCTGTTGTGCGGGTTGCTGGTGACGGCAGGCTGGTTGATGCCGGCCGGCTTGCAAGCTGACCGTTTGCCAGAGAAGCAGACGGCGGCAGGTTTCGTGCGGGTACGCGGCACGCACTTCTATCGTGCGGGCCAGTCGGAGCCTTACTATTTTGTGGGAACGAATTTGTGGTACGGTCCGATTCTGGGCAGTTTGGGCACTGGGGGAGACCGCCACAGACTGTGTGCCGAACTGGATTCCTTACAGGCTTTGGGAGTAGACAACCTGCGCATTCTTGTAGGGGCCGATGCTGGCAGCTGCATGACGCGGACCGTCACGCCCTGCTTGCAGCCGGCTCCGGGACAGCTCAACGATTCGTTGCTGGCAGGTCTCGATTTCATGTTGGCCGAGATGAAGCGGCGCGACATGCTGGCCGTCATCTACCTGACCAATTCATGGGACTGGAGTGGGGGATATGGCTTCTACCTTCAGGCCACAGGACACGGTCCATCGCCCGATGCACACGGGGAGGGCTACAACGATTATGTGGCCTATGCGGCCCAGTTCTTCCGTGACGAGGCGGCACGCAACCTTTTTGCCGACTTCGTGAGGAGCGTGGTGAGCCGCACCAATTCGCTGACAGGTGTGGCCTATGCCGATGACCCGACCATCATGGCTTGGCAGCTGTGTAACGAGCCGCGTCCTTTTGCCGCCGACAATGCCGAAGCCTTCGTGACATGGGTGCGCCAGACGGCGGCACTCATCAAGCAGCTCGACCCGCACCACTTGGTGTCGACGGGCAGTGAAGGTGTGGTGGGCTGCCTGATGGACGAGGTCTTGTGCCGTCGCATCCATGCCTGTGCCGACATCGATTACATCACTGTCCACCTGTGGCCAACCATGTGGGGCTGGGTTTCGCGTGGGGCCTTGCTGGAGTCCTTGCCGCGTGTCTATGAGAAATGCGGCCATTATCTGGAGCAGCACGACCGCCTGGCGCGGCAGCTCGACAAACCTTATGTGGTAGAAGAATTTGGCTATCCGCGCGACGGCAATTTCCTTACGCCCGGTTCATCCACCCAGGCGCGTGATGCCTTCTATAGCTTTGTGTTTACGCAATGCCGGCAGAGTCGCGACAATGAGGGCGCGCTGGCAGGCTGCAACTTTTGGGGTTGGGGCGGAATGGGCAGGCCTTCGGCCGAAGTGTGGGAACCAGGTGCTGACTATCTGTGTGACCCGCCGCACGAGCCGCAGGGCTGGTATTCGGTGTTCAACACAGACTTTTCCACCTTGAAGCTGATTCGGCAGGCAGCGGGGAAGCGTCCTTAGGTTGTTATAAACAGGTTTCAGGTTTCAGGAGGTTTCAGGATTCAGGTTTCAGGTTTCAGGAGGTTTCAGGAGGTTTCAGGTTTCAGGAGGTTTCAGGTTTCAGGAGGTTTCAGGTTTCAGAATCTTTACTTCTATCATATGTACGCTCTTAGGCGCATTTTGCTCTTTGGATAGAAGTAGCAAAGCATGTTATGAAACCAGAAACCTCCTGAAACTTGAAACCTGAATCCTGAATCCTCCTGAAACCTGAAACTTTAATTGATGAAATTCCAGGAGATGCCGATGCGCAGGGTGAAGCCGTTCAGCGGATAGTGGGGCACTAAGAAGGGGTTGCCTGAGCCAGACTTGGCATTCACATGTGAGCCCATGATGTAGAAACGGGTGCGTTTCAGGTGGAAGTTGGCGTAGGCGTTGATGATGGGGTAGTTGCCGATCGAAACGCGGGATTCGGGGTCCTGCACCGCATACTGCCCGATGATGGGCGAATAGGTCGGCGCATGGTAGCGGGTGAAGTAGCGTATGTCAGCCCCCATCTCCGTTTGTAACACCCGTGCGATGCGGAAGAGCAGGTACAGGTTGCTGTAGCCCGTGAAGTCGGGTACGGGCAGCACCTCCTTGTTGGTCGAGGTCTGCCAGGTCAGCTCGTTGTCCCAGTGGAGCACGCCCCATTGCTGGTTGTGGCTCAGGGTGACGGCCACCAGTTGCGTGTTCTGCGACGTCTGTGCAACCTGCACGCCGTGGCGGAAGTTGTCGTAGCCGTCGGTAGCGGTGTAGGGAACCAGCGTTTCTTGGAAATAGAGATAGTTCTGGATGTTTTCGAGCGAGGCCGTGAGCGCTGTCTGCCGGTAGCGCAGTGTTCCGCTCACCCGTGTGCGCAACTGCTTGTCGAGGTTGTCATTGGTCCACCATGCATTGCGCGCATAGTAGTTGCGCAGATAGAACGAGGGGCGTTCGTTGCGCACGAAGCCTTCTGCCGTAAAGTGCAGACTGTCGCGTCGCAGCGGAATGTTCAGCGAGGCGTTGCCTTCGATGTTGAACTCTCCCCAGTCGGTACCTGTGGTGCGTATTTCGCCCAACACCTGATAGCGCACAATGGGGCTTTGCTGGCTGAGCAGCTGGGCGCCTACCGTGAAGTAGTTCTCGGTAAATACGCGCTGGGGCAGCAACCCTTCGGCATAGGGCAGGCGGAAGCTGAACTGAGCCAGTTCATGTTTGCCGTACAGGCGCAGCCCCATCTTCATCCAGCGGTTGAAGCCTTCATGCAACTCAAAGGCCAAGGTGTTCTCCACGCCGAAGTGGTGCATGCGGTCGTTGGCCGAATCGCCTGGCAGGAAGAAGTCGGCAAAGTAGCCGGGGTTGTCGTCATTGTTCTTTTCGTGCGACTGGAAGCGGCGCAGGTTGTCATTCAGGCAAAAGGTATGTATGAAGCTTGTAACAGGCACGAACTCGCTGGTGATGCGTGTGCTGTCAGCCTCTTGTTTGTCTTCGGCCAGTCCGTCTTCCTGTTTGCCGTTACCTTTCTTCCCGTTAGCCTGGGCCTGTTCCTTGTTGAGGCGCGGCAGTCGGGGCGTGCGCTTGCCCGGTGCCGCTGTTGCGGCGGCGTTGGGCTGTGCTGTGCTGTCGGAGGAAGCAGGCTGGGTCTTTTCGGGCAGGGTGGGAGCTTCGACCTCTTGGCCCAGTGCGTTGCGGTAGCGGCGGAAGCCTAAGCTGTAGCGGTGGGTCAGATACACCTGTGTACCTTCCATCTTGTTCCATGCACGCGACAGGTTCACAGGCATGTCAGCCGAGCTGTAACGCGTGGGGAAGCTTTCGGGCCGGTTTACGTAGTCATCGTTCTCAATGCCGCCATTTTCCCTGTTCTTCAGGAAGTTTCGCCTTACATAGGCGTGGAGTCTGTACTGCTCGCCGATGTAGGAGGCGTAGACCATGCCGTCGAAGTGGGCTGTAGACTGGGCCTGGTAATAGCCGCGGCCATAGGCATAGTCAGCCCGGCCGCCGAAGCCAAGCTTCTTGCCCGAGTTCACGGCAAAAAGAGCTTGCAGGCGGTCTTCGCCATTCGTCTTGTTGCCGCATGAATGGTAGGTGATGTTGGTAAACGGTGACTTGGTGTTGGTGTAGAGCAGCTCTCCCGGCTGACGCAGGAAATAGTCGTAGGGCAGATAGAAAATGAAGGGGTGCTGCTGCATGTTGGCCCCCTGTTCGGTGAAGAGCCGCGAAATGCGGGGCGCACTGAGGTTGCCCGTGTAGTTATAGTGGCCTCGCGGTCCGTCGGTAGCATTTTCGTTCTGGAATCCGTGTGGCACGGTGTCGAGAGGTACAGACAGTAGCGAACCAAAGCGCGGCGAGACCGTCCAGGCATAAATGCCCTCGGGCACATCCGTCTTTTCGGTCTTGCTGTCCGTGCTGTTGTTGTCAAAGCCGGAACTGCGTCTGGACGCTTCATACTGCGCATCGGTGGGACGTATGTTTTGTGCCCCGAGACACAGCGGCAGGTGCAGTAGCAGAAACAGGATGAATCTTTGCATGAAGAGGAAGGTGCGCTTCTGCGCAGTTGGTTGGTTTGAATGGGAGCGGAAAGCCCGCACCGGGCTTTCCGTTACTGGTATTTCGGGAGGAAGGAAGCGGCCACGTCATCGCCGAGCTGCTGTGCCTTGGTGAGGTTCTCAACGGCCAGTTTCTTATGGCCGAGTTCGCCGTGGGCCACACCGATGATGCGGTAGCAGTCGGGGTTCTCGGGCAAGTCAGCCAGCAGGCGGGTCGCTGCATCGATGGCCTCTTCAAATTCGCCCACGCGCAGCAGTATGTAGGCCTCCTCCAAGCGGTAGGGCAGCGGCATGGCAGCGGTAGCAATGGCCGTGCGCATGTCGTCGAGTGCCTGCTGGTACATGTGCGCCTCTAACTCCGCTTGGCTGCGAAGGTAGTAAAAGTTGTCGGATAGATTGCGCGGGCCTACCGCTTTTTCATATTCGTTGTAGTCGTCGACTGCTGCGCGGAATCGTTTGGCGTGCAGCAGGCGCGCAGCCCGTTCGATGTAGTACTGCGCATTGCGGGCACTGACGGGTTGAGGCAGTCGGGCGATGCAACTGTCGAGCAAGACCATGACCTGAAGCGAATCACCGCCGGAGAGTTCCAGTGCCCGGGCCGTGGCGAAGTAGGTCTCCGATGAGGCAAAGTTGGCATCGCGGCTGGCCTGTTCAAAGTGGTTGTAGGCTTCGGCATACTGTTTGGCCGAGAAGCAGCAGTAGCCCTGCTGCATGAGGTAGAGCGCGTTGGGCTTGAGTGCATAGGCTTGGGCCGCTTCCTGTTCTGCGCGTTGCAAGGTCCAGTTGGGGTGTACGGCCACAGTGTCGCTGCGCGAGGTGAGTGTGCGGTAAAGGAGGTTGCTGATGTGGTAGTGCACGGCGTCGGCAGTCATGTAGGTCGAGTCCGTGCTTGCGGCAGCCAGTTGCAGGGCCTTGTTCAGGTCGGCCTCGCTGTCGGCATACAAGCCTTTGCCGGCAGCAAAGGTGGCTCGGCTCAGATAGCCGTCAGGCATCTGCGGATAGGTAGCCACGAAATCATTGTAGGCAGTCTGTGCCCAGAGCGAGTCGTTCTGGGGCAACATATATAAATAGGTGAGTGCGTCGTGCGCATTGTCGGGCAGGGCTTTGGGAATAAGCAGTGCACGCAGGTCAGACTGCAAGGGCGATGTGGCACTGATGTTGAGGTCGTTGATGAAGCGGGCATCAATGGCACAGGCCGTGGTGGCCCCCTGCTTGACGTTGCGCTGCAAGATAGCTGCCACTTCGCCGTTCTCGTTGAACAGCGGCAGGCCGAAGACATCGTCTTTGTTCTCGGCACTGGTCTGGTAGTACAGCCATTGGTTGTAGGCTTCGGTGTCGGTGACGCTCACAATCACAGGCTGGCTCTTCTTCGTGGCACCGGCCGGCAGCATGAACAGGTGGCTTCCCTTGCTGGCTGGCGTGCCGGCAGGCTGCATGAAGCTGCATTTCTTGACACCTTCCACGCTGAACTTGACGAGGTCAGTGGTCGAGTTGGCTCCCAGTATGCGGCTCACCGCATACTTCTTGCCTTTCGCGTCGATGACTTCTGCGCGGGCAGCTCCCTGCATCAGGGTGTAGGTGGTTACGCCTTCGGCCTGCGCGCTGACAAAGAAGGCCGTGCCTGTATGCAGCAGTTTGCCACCGGCATCATAGGTGAACAGTTTCAGCAGGGCCTTGCCTGCATCGTCGGCCGCCGACTGGAGGGTGAGGGGAGAGGCCCAAGTGTGAATGGCTGCCTGAAAGAGGAGCAGAAGGAGGGTGAACTTGGTGAATCGTTGCATGGAAAGGATAAGCGGTGTGTGGGTGATGAGTGATTGAATAGAAAGGGCCAGCCGCGCTGGCGGAGTGGTTAGACAGGGGCGCAGCGGCATGTGTGGGACATGGGAGAAGTCAGGCATGGCGTACACTGTTACACAGCATCCGGGCATTTTCGATAGCCGCTTCGGTGAGCTGCGAACCCGAAAGCATGTGGGCGATTTCGTGTATGCGCTCTTCCTCGGTCAGCGGAATGATGTGGCTGCGTGTCATGCCGTCGGCATCGTCAGCTTTGTACACCTTGAAGTGATGCTCTCCGCTGGCAGCGATTTGGGGCAGGTGTGTAATGCAAATCACCTGGCAGCTCTCGGCGATGCGGCGCATCATTTGTGCCATGCGTTCGGCCACATGGCCCGACACGCCGGTATCTATCTCGTCGAAGATAATGGAAGGCAGATGGGTGCGACGGCTGATGAGTGCCTTGATAGAAAGCATCAGGCGGGCAATCTCGCCGCCCGAGGCAATCTCGCTCACATCCTGTGGCGGCACGTTGCGGTTGGCTGAGAACAGGAAGGTCACGTGGTCTGCGCCGCTGGTGTCAGGTTCTGGGCGTGGTGTGAGCTTGATGGCAATCTGCACGTGGCTCATGCCCAGGTTCTGCAGGGCCTGAACCAGTTCGTCTTCCATCATGCGGGCAGCCTTCTCGCGTGAGGCCGTGAGGTGGCGGGCAGCCGTGTCGCGCTGGCTGCGCAGTTGGGTCACTTTCTGTTGCAGGCGGTTCAGGGCTTCGTCAGCATTCAGGGCTGTGTCGATGTCTCGGCGCAACTGTTCGGCCAGGTCGAGCAAGTCACGGACCGACTCGGCGTGATGCTTCTGTTCCAGACTGTATATGGTGCTCAGCCGCTCTTCGACAAAGGTCAGCCGGTTAGGGTCGAAATCAATGTTCTCGGCATTCCGTTCCAGTTCGTCGTCGATGTCGTCAAGCTCAATGCGCAGGCTATGCAGCCGTTCGGCGAGCGGCGCAGCCTGCGGGTAGTTGCGGGCAGCCTGTTGCAAGCCTTCAGCAGCCATTCGGAGCTGTCCCGCCATGCTCTGCCCGTCGGGTCGTGTGATAGACAGGGCCAGGGCAAAAGCCTGCCTGATGTCTTCGGCATGGCTCAGCACGGCCTGTTCCTGCTCCAGTTCTTCCTGCTCGCCGTCTGTGAGTGCCGCCTCTTCGATTTGGTTGAGCTGGAACTGCATGTATTCCAGATCAGCCTGCCCCTTTTCAGCGGCCTGCTGTAGCGCACGCAGTTCTTCGGCAGCCTGTTTGCACTGCGTGTGAATGGCCAGATAGTTCTCGATGAGTTCGGGCTGTGCGGCCATTGTGTCGAGCGTGTCGAGAATGAAACGTTCGTTGCGAATGAGCAGGTTCTTGTGTTGCGAGTGAATGTCTATGAGCTGTGCGCCGATTTCGCGCAGCCTTGCGGCGGGCACAGGCGTATCATTGATGAAGGCGCGGCTCTTTCCGGTGTGCAGTACTTCGCGGCGCACAATACACTCGGCAGGGTCATAGTCGATGTCGTTTTCATTGAAGAAGGCTTGCAGGTCGCGTCCTTCCAGGCTGAAGGAAGCTTCCACCATACACTTCTTCTGGCCGTTTTGTATGGCCTTGGCATCCGCTCTTCCGCCGAGCAGCAGTTCGAGTGCTCCGAGCATGATGCTCTTTCCTGCGCCGGTTTCGCCGGTAATCACCGAAAAGCCCGGCATCCAGTTGATGTCGAGCTGTTCTATCAGCGCGTAGTGTGATATGGTAAGGCGTTGCAGCATGTGTGTTTATAATTTTAGTTGAAAGTTTATAGTTGAAAAGTTTGTGATTTTAGTTGACGTATAAACTTTAAGCCATAAACTTTAAACTCTAAACTCTAAACTTTAAACTCTCAACTTTAAACCCTCAACTATAACTAATTCGTGATTTGCCGCCAGTATGCGTTTTGAGAGGCATTGATGGCCGACAGAATCTCTGACACCTCCGTCTTTTCCTTGGCTGTGCCGTGTCCTTTATAGATAGCCACCAGCTCGTCGCGCTTGTACTCCGTGAATATCTGCGGCAGCATACTCATGGTCTTGTTGTCGCGTGCTTGCTTCAGCAGTCCGATGGCTTCGCTGATGGCCGAGCGTCCTCGTTCGGTATTTTCGCTCATGGTGTCAAGTCCGAGCCTGTAGTAAGTGTATTGCATTTTCCTGAAAGCTTCCATGCCGCCGTCCAGCATGTCGGTGATGATGGCATGGCGGTTTTTGCGGTCGTCAAAGGGTTTCCAACCTTTTTCAGTCAGGCTCTGTGCACCCGTGGCAATGGTTTGTGCCGTGGTGAAGCATTCTGTGCCGCCGAGTGGCGACATGCTGTCGAGGTCAATGCCGAGAATAAGGTACACGTAGAAGGCTATCGAAGCCGTGAGGTTGCTGTCGATGACATCGGGCCTGAAGTCTATCTGGTCGTACTCCTGATATGTGAAGTTGAAGTTGGGGTCGCTGAAGGCAAACGAGGTCGTAGTATAGCTGGCGCCATACACTGGACGGGTGGCCTGCACGTTGAGCGTGGCTTCAAAGGTGTTGTCGTTTGTCGAATACTTCTTCACCGTAATGCTGAAGTTGCAGGCGATGCGTTCGTTGGGCTTGAACTGCATGGAAGTCCACTGCCGTTCGTTCAGAAACTGTTCCAGTGTGGTTTGCAGTGTCTCGAACACCGAGGTGCTTGTTCCCTGCACTTGCTGGTGGTTGATAGTGACCCGGGCATCAAGCTCCTGGGCCTGTACCAGCGCGGTCGGCCACAGCAACAGCCACAGCAGAAACACGGATCGCAGTCTGATGCGACACCTGGTGAAGATAGATGATTCGGACTTGGGCATGAGGTGAAAAGAGTTGGGGGATTCCTTAAAGTATGAGTTATAAAGTATTAGTGATTAAACCACTAATCACTAAAACCTAATCACTAATACTTATCTTACTTCCATTCTTGCATGCGGTCCACGATGTCGCAGGCCACTTGCTGTTTGCTCTTGAGCGGATATTCCGTGCAACTGCCGTCAGCAGCCAGAATGGTTATCTTATTGGTGTCGCAGGCGAAGCCGGCACCAGGGTCGCGCAGAGAGTTGAGCACGATGAAGTCCAGATTCTTCCGGTGCAGTTTGTCAGTGGCATGTGCCCGCTCGTTGTCTGTTTCCAGTGCGAAGCCCACCAGGTGTTGGTGCGGCTGTTTGATGCGTCCCAAGGCTGCGGCAATGTCGTGGGTTGGTACAAGGTCCAGATGTAGGCCGCCCGAGCCTTCGCGCTTGATCTTCGTGGTTGGGGCAGAAGCAGGCGTAAAGTCAGCCACTGCGGCACACAGGATAGCAGCATCGCATGACGCAAATCGTTCGGTGGCTACTTCGTACATTTCGGCTGCGCTGGTCACATTGGTGCGCTTGATAGCAGGGTGGTGTGTACTGAGCGACACCGGGCCGCTCACCAGTTCCACCTCAGCCCCTCTTTCGGCACAGGTTTCAGCCAGGGCAAAACCCATCTTGCCACTCGAATAGTTGCCGATGAAGCGTACGGCATCGATGCGCTCATAGGTAGGTCCTGCCGTAATCAGAATGCGCTTGCCGCGCAGGGGCTTGGCGGTCTGTCGTTCGAAGTAGCCAGCGAGTTCGGCAAAGATAGCTTCGGGTTCCTGCATCCTTCCTTTGCCTGTCAGGTGGCTGGCCAGTTCACCGCTGGCCGCTTCGATAATCAGGTTGCCGTAGCTGCGCAGTGTTTGCAGATTCTGCCTGGTGGCGGGGTGGGCATACATGTCAAGGTCCATGGCCGGGGCTACAAACACGGGAGCCTTCATTGACAGATAGGTCGTGATGAGCATGTTGTCGGCAATGCCGTGTGCCATTTTGCCGATAGTGCTTGCTGTGGCTGGTGCTATGACCATGGCATCGGCCCACAGTCCGAGGTCCACATGACTGTGCCACGAGCCATCGCGCTGTGCGAAGAACTCCGAGATGACAGGTTTCGAAGTCAGTGCTGACAGTGTAACAGGCGTGATAAACTCTTTTCCGGCTGGGGTGATAACTACCTGTACTTCGGCACCGGCCTTAATCAGCAGGCGCACCAGCAGACATGCCTTGTAGGCGGCTATACTGCCCGTAATGCCCAGTACGATATGTTTGCCTGATAATGCAGATGTTTGCATGGGGGACTGTTTGGGGTGCTATTTAAGTTGAATGGGGTTCAGTAGGTTTCAGGTTTCAGAGGGTTTCAGAGGGTTTCAGGTTTCAGAGGGTTTCAGGTTTCAGAGGGGGCAGGTGGTTTCAGAGAGGGCTTCCACTTTGAACCTTAAACATAGAACCTTCTGGAACCTGAAACCTGAAACTTCCTGAAACCTGAAACCCTCTGAAACCTGAAACCCAATTACATTCTCAGCTTGATGCGCATGAATGCCTGTTTGGTATTTTGCGTAAAGTCGCCCTGCATAATCCAGTTGAAGTAGCCTGGGTCATTGCGCAGCACCTCGGTCACGCTGCGTCCGCGATACTTGCCGAAGTTGATAGTTTCAACGCCTTGGTCGTTCAGCACGATGCGTCCGGCCAAGTCTACGTTGCGGTTGCGGCGGGAGAACTCTGCCAGGTATTCCACATTGTTCTTCAGCGTGTCGGCATAGCGGTCGAGCTGTGCTTCCAGCACTTCGAGCGTGGCGCGTGTGTCAGCCTCGGCCGTGTGTGCTTCGGTCAGGTCCTTGTGGCAGTAGAACTTATAGGCCGAGGTCAGGTCGCGTTTTTCCATTTTGTGGAAAATGCCCTGCACGTCGACAAAGCGTGCCGCACCGATGTCAAAGTTGATGCCGGCACGTATGAATTCCTCTACCAGCAGCGGAATGTCAAAGTAGTTTGAGTTGAAGCCGGCCAGATCACAGCCTTCCATGTCAGCTGCCACCTCGGCAGCTTTGTCTGCGAAGCGCGGGCAGTCTGCCACGTCTTCATCATAGATGCCGTTCACAGCCGAGGCTTCGGCCGAAATGTGTATACCGGGATTAAAGCGCTCAGTCACGGTGTGTTCTGTGCCGTCGGGCATCACCTTGATATAGCACAGCTCGACAATGCGGTCGGTAGCTGTGTTCAGTCCCGTAGCTTCGATGTCGAAGAACACGATAGGGCGCGAAAGTGACAGTTTCATGTGGGAGTCTGTATTTTCAGGGTGCTTCACAGCCAGAGCTGCTCCGTTCCCTTTTTCTTATTCAGTAAAGATGGAAGGCATGATGAGCATCAGCACCTTTTCGTTCTCCTTCTGCTGTGCCGGCAGGATGAGTGCGGCCCGGCTGGGGTCAGACAGCTGGAAAACCACATCTTCGCTTTCGATGTTCTGAATGAGTTCGAGCAGCGTGGAGCCTTTGAAGGCTATGCGTAGCGGCGTGCCCAGATAGTCGCACAGCATGTTCTCTTCGGCACTCTTGCCAAAGTCCATGTCCTGGCTCGAAATGTTCAGGCGGTTGCTGTCGAGTTTGAAGCGTACCAATACGCCACTGGGATTGGCGAACACCAGCACACGGCGCAGCACGCTGATGATAGCCTGCCGGTTCAGCGTCACGACATAAGGATTCGTTTGGGGGATGATGCTGCGGAAGTTGGGGTATCTGCCGTCCACTAACCGGCACACCAAAGTGAAGTGTTCGGTCGAGAAGGTGGCACCGCGCTCTCTGAAGCTGATTGTCACGTCACCCTGTTCCTTGGCCAGCATGGCACGCAGCAGGTTGGCCGGACGCAGGTTCAGCAGGAAGTCAGATTCACACTGCTGGTCTGCCAACGTACGCTGGGTCATGGCCAGATGACTGCCGTTGCTGGCCACGATGCACAGCTCATTCTGCCGCAGGCTGAAGCAGACAGCGTGCAGCTGCGGACGCAAGTCCTCCTCGGCAGCAGCCACCATGGAACGGGCCACACTGGTCAGCAGTGAGGGCGCAGGCATTGTCAGCTGAGCCACACAGGCATCGTTCATCATCGGCACAGGATATTCGTCTGCCGATTGGGCCATGAGCTTGTATTGTCCGTTCTGGTAGTCAACCGTCAGCTCCAGCGTTTCCGTGTTCAGATAGCACTCTAAAGGCTGGTCGGGGATTTCCTTAATGGCATCCTGCAGCGTCTTGGCATTGACAGCAAAGCGCACGTCAGCATCGCTTTCGTTCAGGTCAATTTCCGACATGAAGGTCGAATCGTTGTCCGAAGCAGTAATGGTCAGGTGGTTCTGCCGAATGTCAAAGCAAAAGCAGTCGAGTATGGGAATGTTGTTCTTCTGAACAATCACACGGCCAATGGTGGTCAGGTGCGTGGAGAGCGTAGAGCTTGGTACTACAAATTTCATGGATGCAGGATTTGTTGATGTCAGTTTTATATGCGCGGAAAGCGCATTTTGCGGGCAAAAGTATAAAAAAATAAGTGGTTGCCGTTTAGTTCCCCTTTATTTTTTGTGGGCTTATGGTTTTGTGTGAGAAAACAACTTGGCACGGGGGTTCATGGGATAGACAGGGAGAGCAGACAAAGGCCTGCTGTTTTCAAACTACAAGTTGAAGCACTGCTTTACCGTCTCCCCCAACATAAAATCAGTGCTTTTGCTTGGCCCGTCTGTTTTTCTGTGTACTTTTGCACATTCATCTCACATTTATGGCCGGCATGTCACGGCGAATAGCCGGGCAAACCGCGCAGATAGAAACCTATAAACCGGAAGAAAAGA
>CALZRA010000003.1 GCA_945828345.1 uncultured Bacteroidales bacterium | reverse complement strand
GCGAAGCCTACGACGGCTACATCCGCGACCAGGACCCTACGGGCGAAAAGGCCGAAGTGACGCGCGCCACCTACGACTTCGCCAGCGACCTGCGCCGCTTTCACTGGGGCATACAGGCGGGCGGCGAATACCGCGCCTACAGACACCTGGCCGTGAACCTCAACCTCCAATGGGGGCTCAACGGCATCTTCCCCTCCGACTTCAACAGCGTCACCTTCGCCCTCTACCCCATCTACGGGACCCTGGGCTTCAGCTACCTGTTCTGAGGTCACTTCTCTGAAACTTACCTTTTACACACTCACATCAAAAAACATTCATTATGAAGAAAGCTTTACTCCTCATCGCCGCTGCCTGGTGCATGTTACTGGCCCCGATTGCGGCACAGAATTACAACGAACAGCTCATCGTGACTGTCAACGGCGAAAGCACAGACTCCATTCCCGCCGCCATCACGGTAGTGGAGCGCGAAGACGGCCTCATCGACTTCACGCTGACCAACTTCATGCTCGTCATGGGCGAGGAGGCCATGCCCATCGGCAACATCAAGCTCTCAGGAATCGAAGTCACGGACCATGACAGCTACAAGGAAATCAAGACTTCGCAGAACATCGTGATTGAACCCGGCGACATCCCCAACGTGCCTGCCGAGAACTGGCTCGGCCAGTACCTGGGCGAAGTACCCATTGCCCTCGAAGGCATCCTGACCGACACCCGCCTCTACGCCACGATCGACATCGACATGATGGCCTCGCTCGGACAGGTAATCCAGGTAGTGGTGGGCAACGCGACCAACACGGGCGTCAGCCAGGCCGTCACCTCCCGTCCCACACAAGCACAGGGCGTCTACACGCTCCAGGGCATCCGCGTGGCTGACCAGCTCTCCGATGCACTGCCCAAGGGCCTCTACATCGTAAACGGAAAGAAGATTCTCAAATAACGTAGGATATTCCAAATTAAACAAGACCTAACGCACAAAGAATGAAACAACTGCTTACATTGGTCTGGCTGGGAGCCGCTGCGCTCTCAGCCAGCGCCCAGCATCTGCCTAATGGCGACTTCGCCAGGTGGAAAGATGCCTGCGGGAACTCTTATCAGTCAAGTACCTCGAAGCTTTTGGGCGGCAATTCACCCGACGGCGAACGCCAGCGTCCGGGCTCGGAGCCTGAAGACTGGAACGGATCGAGCGTGAACCAGAAGGTTGCAGGAGCAACCAAAGAGGAAACGCTCGTCACCCAAGGCTCTCAGGACGGAAAATCCTGGACGGTGCTCACCAACAAGTGGGTAGGTGCACTCAACATCGGCTCCAATGCCCCCGCCTTCATCAACTTCGGCACACCTTGGGTATATGCTGTGACCAAGATAGAGAACTGTGACGGCGGCGTGTACGGCGGCATGGCCTTCAGCAGCCGCCCCGATGCCATCAAGGGACGATACAAGCGTACCACGGGCACTGAAGGCAGCGAAAATGCCCACATCATTGCCTACCTCTGGAAGGGCACTTTCACTTCGAATATTGCTGCCACGGGCACGGTCAGCAAAGACGACGTGGACCGCGTGGTGATGGGCAAGGAAACGGGTACGGCCTCGGGAACCCTCATTGCCAGCTGCGACTACAGCTTCAGCAGCACCGCCAACAACGACTGGGAAGAAATCATCGTACCGCTGGACTACGTGCAGGGACAGGAGCAGACGGTGCCCGAGAAGGTGAACGTCATCATTTCGAGTGCGGACTACTGGACCCGCAGCAACATCAAGGCAGGCAACGTGCTTGAAGTGGACGACGTGGACTTCGTCTACTACCACGCACTGAGCGACCTGCAGGTGGACGGTGTCACACTCGAAGGCTTTGACGAGAGCCGCACGGACTACGCGCTCAACGTGCCTTATGAGGCCGGAAAGGTGACCTACACCGTGAAGGGACGCTCGGCCCAGGCTCAGGAAACCTACGACGAGGAGAGCGGCCTGCTCACTATCGTGGTAACCAACGAGGGCGAGACGACCACCTACACCGTGCAGTTCGACAACCGCACAGCCACCGTGACGCCCTACTGCAACGACCTGAGCGTGACCATCAACGGCGAATGCACACTGCCCCAGCCCACCGAAATCCAACTCATCGACGAGAAGGACGGCTCGACCTCGCTGGCACTGAACAACTTCATGCTCGGCACGGGAGCAGACGCGATGCCCATAGGCAACATCTACTTGACGAATGTGGAACGCTCGGGCGAAAATCCCCTGAAGCTCACTACATCGCAAAGCATCGTCATCACGCCGGGCGACCTGCCGGGCATCAATGCCATGCAGTGGATAGGCCCGATGCTGGGCGAAGTGCCCGTGGATCTGGATGCCGAAGTGACCGACGGACAGATGACAGCCACCATCGACATCGACATGCAGGCTTCGCTCGGACAGACCATCCGCGTGGTGTTCGCCCCCACACTGAACGTGAATGCCGAAACTGACCTGAACGCCGAAGCCGGCCTCTACAACTTGGTGGTGAGCCGCAACTTCAGCGAAGGATGGAACACCCTCTGCCTGCCCTTCGGCATCACGCCCGAACTAATCGGAGCCGAAGAGGCCCAGACTTTTGTCGGAACGCAGAACAACATCGCCCAGTTCGTCAAGGTCGGTGAAGTAGACGCCAACCAGCCCTGCATGGTGAAGTTTGCCAACGACACCCCCGTGCAACTGTGTATCGCGACCTACATCCACACCACGCAGCCGGGTAGCGTGTGCTTCGACGGATTCTACTTCAACGGCAATTATGCCGCCGAGATGCCTATGTTGGGCTACTACGGCTTCCAGCCCGTCGAAGGCTTGCGCCGCGTGGGCGAGGACGACATCGACCAGTCGCTTCCGGCCACTCACGCCTACTTTGCCCACACCGAACCGAACGACCTGTACTACCAGATCCAGTTCGAGGGTGAACAACCCACCCGCATCAGCGAAGCGGGCTTGATGCCTTCGGCCAACACCCCTGTCTACAACCTGCAGGGCGTGCGCATGACCAACTGCCCCGACCGTCTGCCGGCCGGCATTTACGTGAGCCAAGGCAAGAAGGTGCTGGTGAAATAACAACATGAAGCACATGAACAAACGAAGGGATGCGTCCGCATGGGAGCATCCCTTTTTGGTGTTTCAATGAGAAGCCATACGCTCCGAAGGTTGGGATACGCAATGACAAAGCTGGTGCTGCGAATATCAAGCGTTCAAGGCACGCCCCGGAGGTTGGGTGACGCAATGACAAAGCCGGTGCAGCGAATATCAAGCGTTCAAGGCACGCCCCGGAGGGTGTGTGACGCAATGACAAAGCCGGTGCTGCGAATATCATGCGTTCAAGGTACGCCCCGGAGGGGCAACGAGCGCATAGCCCAGGGCAACGCCCTGGGTATGTAGACCGCCGCAAATGCGCCCTGAAAGGGCAAAAGCGTATATACAAAACGCCTGTATACTAACGCTTTTGCCCTTTCAGGGCGCACTTTATCGCCTCATTCTACCCAGGGCGTTGCCCTGGGCTATGTGCTCGTTGCCCCTCCGGGGCGCGCCTTGAACGCTTGACATTCGCTGCACCGGCTTTGTCATTGCGTCACACACCCTTCGGGGCGCGCCTTAAACGCATGTATTTCGCAAAGGCGGCTTCGACATTGCGTCACCCAACCTCTGGGGCGCGCCTTGAACGCCTGACATTCGCTGCACCGGCTTCGACATTGCGTCACCCAACCTCCGGGGCGTGCCTTGAACGCCTGACATTCGCAAACCCGCCCATTGCCGGCGCTGCCAGCTAAAAAGCGCGCCAAGACAGAAGCCTTGGCGCGCTTGATTCTCTTAGATGTAAAAGAGGGTTTAGAATGTAGCCTTCTTGGTGATCACCTTACCGTTCGAAACGACGCGGATTACATACACACCGTTACCGAAGGTAGGCAGAGAGGCAGAACCGTTCACGGTGCAGCTCGACACGAGCTTGCCGTCTACGGTGTAAACCTCGGCAGTGGCATTGTCGGCAGTTACATTGAATGCACCGTCGGCCACAGCTACCTGTGCGTTGGCAGTATTCTCGACTGCGTCGATGCTTGAAGGACCTGAGCTGGTGTTCTCGTCGCTCAGCTTGATCTGGGCGGCAGTTACCACGATACCGGAGTTCTGGTCGAAGAGCAGGGCGGCAAGGTGGAGGTTTTCGGTGTCGATTGCGGGTGACTTGCGCGAAGGCACGTCAAACTCGAACTCTACCTCAACGGACTTGCCCTTTTCTACTGCGGGCAGCACGTCGCCGTTGCCCATGGGGCTGCTCAGATAGCAGGCCACGTGGTCCATCGGTTCGGTCGACCAGTAGTAGCCCCGTGCATCAGCCGTAGCCGTCTTGGCGTAGTCAAGCATTTCCTGCGTCCAGCTCAGACCCTGCATGATGGTCTGGTCGTCGTACTGAGAAGAATAGTTGTAGTAGGTGGCAGCGAAGTTGTTGAGCTGGCGCACACCCTTCACGTCGTCTTCAGTCACTACGTATGCCAGACCGTACGTGCCGGCCGGCGCATCGATGGCAAAGTCAACCTTCACCTTACCGGTCACAGAGCTCGAAGTCATGCTCTCGGTGATGGCACCCTCGAGGGTGACGTTGGCCTCACAGATCTGGTCGGAGATAGCCTGAGCCAGTTCGGGGGCATAGCGCACGTGCTCAGTCACCTCACGGTTGATCATGGCAGTGGGGAAGGACTTGGCGTAAGCTTTGACCACCTGCTGGTAGCTGTCGGCAGCCAAGGGGTCGGCACCCAGCTTTTCTTCGAAGGTCGTGTGGATAGCGATGGCCACGGCGTTGTCGCTGCAGGCCTTCATGGCATCCCGCAAGCCCCAGATGCCGTAGGGACACCAACCACAGGTGTTCGAGGTGAACTCCTCGATAACGGGCATACGGCGGTAGTTCTCGGAGAGTGAGTATACGTAACCCTGAATGACGTTGTCGTTGTTCTCGGCCATCTCGTCGTCCACGCCGTTCACCTTATTCACGGTCAAGGTAGCGACATCGCTGCCAGCCTCGTCGGCCAGCACGGCAGGAACCTCCATTACGCCGGCGCGGTAGAAGGTAAGAGGCTCATCGAACTTGTAGGAGCCGTTCACCGACTTGTCGCCCAGGCTGAGGGTGTAGTCAACCGACTGGATGGGTTCAAGACCGAGGTTCTCCAGGCCGACTTTGGCCTTTCCGCCCTTGCCGGTGTTGATGTTGCCGCGCACGGTACTCATCGAAATAGGATAAGAGTCGTTGTCCTTCAGGCCGTTTTCACCTTCGGTGTCGATGGTCAGTGCGGCGGCGGCATAGACGAGGTTGCCTTTCTCGTCCTTCAGCATACCGGCGCTGTCAATCGGTCCGAATTTGCCATCAGCAGTCACGACGTTGATGTAGGCACCTTCACCCGTCTGGGTGTTGTCCTCGTAGAAAGGCATGATGCCCTCACACTGAGCAGCATAGGGGTCGTCGGCCGAAGGCGAATACTGGGCCACCCAACCGATGTAGAGCGCGCTCTCCTCACCTGTCACTACATAGTCACAGGGCACGGAGTTCATGTTGAGGTCGCCCGTTTTGGGGTCGATACACTTCAGCTGGTCCAGCGTAGTGCTCCACAGCAATTCGCCAGTCATAGCGTCCATCACGAATACGAGGACGTCACTGTAGTTGCCGGGCCATACGGCAAAGTTGATGGACTTGAGGGTGTTGCCCGTATAGCGCGAAACCATGTCGCCATAGAATAAGGCACCGTAGCCATATCCCGTGAAGCCGCTTTTTTTCAGCGTACCCGGATTGAAGAGAGGCAACAGTTGGCATTTCTGCATCTCGGTACCATCCACCTGGTAGCTGATTTCTGTGCGCGAACGCTGGCTTGAAGCACGCGACAGGAGCTTCTGGTTCTCCATAGCAATGGGAGCGTGCTGCAGAACCAGGTCGTTCCGCAACTGCTTCTGTACCCAAGCGGGCACTTCCTTCTTCTGCCCAAGGACAGAAGCCTTCTTTTGCAGCAGCTGGGCACTGGCGGGTGCGCAAAGCAGGACTGCTGCAGCAAGAGAGAGTAATAATTTTTTCATGTGATAGAGTTATTTAGTTAAACTTGCTTGCTGGTTGAATCGCTTCGTGGTAGTGTCAGGGCGCAAAGGTAAGTACTATCTTCAAGAGCACCAACATTTTCTACATAAATTATGGCCATCGGCCAGCATCAGACACACTGAACCTCCTTTGCTTGTTACAAAATGAAAGCCGCCGGGGCTGTGAGGACGGACCTGAGGGGGTGAAACGCTGACACTGCTTGCCGGAGGCACGAGATGCCGCCTTGAAACGGCGGCACGGGGCACGCTCGCTTCAAGGCGGCATCTCGTTACGCGGCGCAACAGCCTCAATCGTACTCCTTGGCTTCGCGCTCGCCGCGCAGCACCGCCAGGGCATTGAGAGCCAGGGCCTTCATTTCGTCCTCGCCGGGATAGATGTGGACCGGGGCAATAAATTCCACGCGCTCGCGCAGTCCCTGCGTGATATACTCGGAGTAGGCGATGCCGCCCGTGAGCAGGATGGCGTCGACCTTACCTTTCAACACCGCACCCTCGGCAGCGATGGAGCGGGCCGTGTGGTAAACCATGGCGTCGATGAGCAGCTTGGCGTGGTGGTCGCCCGCCTCGATCTGGGCCAGGATTTCGGGAATGTCGGTCGTGCCCATGTGGGCCATGAGCCCGGCCTGGCCCGCCACGCGCTTCTTCAGCTGCTCCTCGGTGTAGCGCCCGCTGAAGCAGAGGTGAATCAGGTCGGCCGCAGGCAGGGTGCCGGCACGCTCGGGCGAGAAGGGGCCTTCGCCGTCGAGGGCGTTGTTGGCGTCTATGGCGCGTCCGTGCTCGTGGGCCGCCACCGAGATGCCGCCGCCCAGGTGGCAGATGATGAGATTGAGGTCTTCATAGCGCTTGCCGACGCGCTTGGCGTGCCGGCGGGCAATGGCGCGCTGGTTGAGCGCGTGCCAGATGCAGATACGGGGCATGAGGGGCGAACCGCTGACGCGGGCCTCGGGCACCAGCTCATCGACCACGCCCGGGTCGGCAATGTAGGCTTCGCAAGGCTTGGCCTGCTTCATGGCCAGCTCATAGGCGATGATGCAACCCAGGTTACAGGCGTGCTTACGCATGGCATTGTAGGTGTCGTAACACATTTTGCGGTTCACGCGGTACACGCCGCCGGCCACGGGCTTGGCCAGGCCGCCACGGCCGATGATGGCATCGAAACGGAGGGGGATGTGGTTCTCTTCGAGCCAGTCGAGCACGATACGGGTGCGGAAGTCGCGCTGGTCGACTATCTGTTCGAACGGCAGGAGCTCCTCGGGCTTGTGACGGATGGTGCTGATGTGCAGCGCCGTGTCGTTGACGTAGACAGCCACCTTGGTCGAGGTGGACCCGGGATTGATGACGAGGATACGGTAGCCCGGCATGTCGTCGGGCGTCAGGACCGGTTCTTCAATGGTGTTCATGTAGGATGGTCAAGCTGAGAACTTGTGTTTTAAAAGAGAGGTATCGGGTCGCGGAGCGCAGAGGCTTCAGCATCCCATGGTGGCCAACGCCAGACTGTAGAACTTGGCCTCGGCGGTGTCTCCCCGTGAGGGGAGTACAACGGGTGCCAACGTGCCCTTCAGGGTGCCGGCCAGCTTGGCCGAGGCGAAGAGGGGCAAAGACTTGTAGAGCGCGTTGCCCACCTCAATGTCGGGCACGACCAACGCGTCGGCATCTCCTTGCAGGGGCGAGTCGATGCCCTTGATGCGCAGGGCCTCCAGGTCGCAGGCAGTGCGTAGGTCGAGCGGCCCATCGACAATCAGGTTGCCCCACTCGCCGGCTGCAGCGCGCCGGCAGATATCTCCATAGCCCAAGGTGTGCGGAAATTTTTCGCTCACCGTCTCGGCGCAATGCAGCAGCGCAATCTTGGGTTGCTCCACTCCGAAGGCGTGCAACGTCTCGGCCAGATAGCCCACCTGGGCCAGCCGCTGCTCGTGGATGGGGTAAGGTATGACCGCCGCATCGGTGAAGAAGAGCAGCTTGCGGTAGGCCGGTATTTCGGCCATAGCAATGTGGGTGAGCACCCTGCCTTGCGGCAGTATGCCCCACTCCTTGTTGAGCACAGCGCGCAGGAGGGTCGCCGTGTGGAGCAGGCCCTTCATCACCACATCGGCCCGCCGGTCGCGCACCATCTGCACCGCCAGCATGGCCGCCTGCTCGTGGCTTTCGGCAGGCACGTATTCCACCAACCCCGCGGCCAGCGCGGCCACCGGAGCCTGGGCCTGTATCTGCTCGCAGTCGCCTACAAACACGACTTCGGCAAAGCCTTCGTTCACGGCCCGTGTCACGGCGGCGATGGTACTGTTGTCCGAACCGCAGACTACGGCCAGACGGATGCGACGCCCCATTTGCCGCAGGTGAGCGGTGAGGTCATCAAAGGAGCGGATGGGTTGCAAAGGTTGCAAAGGTTGCATGGCTTGCTGTATGAATGTGCGTACTAAGAAAATGACGCGCAAAACTACAAAATCGAAACGGATGGGCTGCACACTTTCGCCCGAAATATGCAAGTCGAGCGGCCGTCTGCACCCGTTTACCTACATTCTGAACCAAAAAAGCGACATTCAGAAAACTTTTTGCCCCCCACTGGGAGGGCGGTGCTTCCAGCCCGCCCCGAGTCCCCCCACTGGGAGCGCGGTGCTTCCAGCCCGCTCCGAGTCCGCCCCTCGTCCCCTTGTACTCCCCCGAAGTGAGCCCGCAATGGGCCTGCAAGACCACTCCTTATATATTATAGGGTATGGAATAGCCCTGAAATGCAATAAATTCGTACTTTTGCGGCGCACCACTGGGAGGGCGGGCTTCCAGCCCGCCCGCTTCGCCCGCAAATCATCAACCAAAGTCCAATCCTTACAAGCAATGAAAAGAATTGTCTACACCACCCTCCTGCTGTTCCTCGCCGCCGCACTGGCCGTGCAGGCGCAAGTGAGCTTCAGTGTGGCGTACAAGCGTGTCAACGCTACGACCATCGACATCGTGTTTACCGGAACAGCCGACGCCGGCTGGCACATCTACTCGACCAACATCGCCGACGGAGGGCCCACAGCGGCCTCATTCGGCGTGGACCGCATTCAGGGAGCCAAGCTGAAAGGCGGCCTGAAGCCCGGTCCCGGCGCAAAGACCATGCAGGACCCCATCTTCGAAATGCCCGTCACTTACTTCGAGAACAAGGCCGTATTCACGCAGAGGGTAGAGCTGCTTGAGAAGGACTACGAACTGAAAGGTTACCTGAAGTTCGGTGCCTGCAACGACGAGAACTGCCTGCCGCCAACCAGCGTTGACGCCAAGTTGCAGGGAAGCGACGGCCCCGCAGCCACCGCCCCCACGAAGGCCGAAGCCGCCCAGCCGGCTGCCACTGCCGATTCCGAAGCTCCGGCCGCCGAACAGCCTGCCGTTGCCGCCGACACCGTGGCGACCGAAGTGACAGCCACGGAAGCCGCAGCCGATCCGCAGATGGCCGCTGCCCCCGCCGACCCGGCCGCCGTCAAGGCCTGGTGGACTCCCGTGATTGACGAACTCAAGCAGCTGGGAACCGACGACATGACGGGCAAGGCCTGGTACTACATCTTCTTCCTCGGCTTCCTCGGCGGCTTGATTGCCCTGTTCACTCCCTGCGTCTGGCCCATCATCCCCATGACGGTGAGCTTCTTCCTGAAGCGTTCGGGCGACCGCAAGAAGGGCATACGTGATGCCGTGACCTACGGCGTCTCGATCGTGGTGATCTATGTGGCCTTGGGCTTGGCCATCACCTCGCTGTTCGGAGCCAGCGCGCTCAATGACCTGTCCACCAACGCGGTGTTCAACATCCTGTTCTTCCTCATGCTGGTCGTGTTTGCCGCCAGCTTCTTCGGCGGTTTCGAGATCACGCTGCCGTCTTCGTGGGGCGCAGCGGTCGACAACAAGGCCGAGAAGACTACAGGCCTGCTGAGCATCTTCCTCATGGCCTTCACCCTCTCGTTGGTCAGCTTCTCCTGCACGGGCCCCATCATCGGCTTCCTGCTGGTCGAAGTGAGCACCTCGGGCGGCTCTTCGCTGGCCCCGACCATCGGTATGCTGGGCTTCGCCATCGCCCTGGCCCTTCCCTTCACCCTGTTTGCCCTCTTCCCCACCCTGCTGAAGAGCGCGCCGAAGAGCGGCGGCTGGCTGAACGCCGTGAAGGTCGTGCTGGGCTTCTTGGAGCTGGCCTTCGCGCTGAAGTTCTTCTCAGTGGCCGACCTGGCCTACGGCTGGCACCTGCTTGACCGCGAGACCTTCCTCGCCCTGTGGATTGTAATCTTCGCCTTAATGGGCGTGTACCTCCTGGGCGGCATCAAGTTCCCGCACGACGACGAGGACGAGCACCACACCTCGGTGCCGCGCTTCTTCTTGGCCCTGTGCTCGCTCAGCTTCGCCGTCTACATGGTTCCGGGTCTGTGGGGCGCGCCCCTCAAGGCCGTGAGTGCGTTTGCACCGCCCATGACGACGCAAGACTTCAACCTCGACCCCGTCAAGATCGAAGCCAAGTTCCGCGACTATGAAGCCGGCATGGCCTATGCCCGGCAGACGGGCAAACCGGTCATCGTAGACTTCACGGGCCACGGCTGCGTGAACTGCCGCAAAATGGAACTGGCCGTATGGCACGATGCCAAGGTGCGCGACCTCATGACGAAGGACTACGTGCTCATCTCGCTCTACGTAGACGAAAAGACCCCGTTGGCCGAAAACATCGAGGTAGAGGAGAACGGCCAGACCACGACGCTCCGCACCGTGGGCGACAAGTGGAGCTACCTGCAACGCTCCAAGTTCGGGGCGAACGCGCAGCCCTTCTACGTGCTGCTCGACAACGAAGGCAAGCCGCTGAACAGCTCCTACTCGTTTGACGAAGACGTAGACAAGTTCGTCGACTTCCTGAAGCAGGGCTTGGCCAACTACCAACACTAAGCCCTCCCACTCCCACTGACTGCGCTCCCTGCGGCATGCCTGACCGGCACGCCGCAGGGAGCGCAGTCTTTATGACACGTTTGAATCCCGAACACGGCTGCACGCACCCCTGGGGGGGATGGGGGCTGGACGAAACGGCCGTTTCGAAACGCGTTTTTCCGCTCCTGCCATCCAACAGGGGCCGGCCTCTTCAGCCCGGTCCGGACAAGGCGGGCATTTCAGGTCGTTCCGTTCTCATCCAAAAGCTGTCCGAGGGCAGCAACCTGAGTTTCAAAGTGTTCGCGGTCGATGGCCTTGGCACGCACTGCGCTGCGGTGGTTGTAGATAGTCTGGGGGGACAGGAAAAGGAGTGTGGCCATCTTGGAGCTGTCAGTGATGCCCATGCGCAGAAGGGCAAAGATACGAAGCTCGGTGTTGAGGAGTTCGCCACGACGCGGCACAATCTGGGCATCGGCGCGAAGCAAGCGGTTGAACTGCCCTATAAAATCAGGGTAAAGCTTGAGGAAGGAGGCATCGAAGCTCTGGAAAAACTCCTTGGCATCGCTCTCGCCCAAACGGGCCACGTTGGCCAGTTTGAGCAAGTCGTCGGCCTGTCCCGCCTTGACCTTTCGGCTCACGAGCGTCTGGAACTGCTTGAGCTTAGCGATGTAAGCCGCGCAGAGTTCCATGAAAAGTGCCACGTACTGCTCGCGCAGCAGACTGGTCTCAGAAAGGGCGCGGTTCAGTATGTTCAGATGCTCGTTTTGTTGCTGTGAGGCTTCGCGGGCTGCGCGCACCTGACGGATTTGGCGAACAATCAGCACGACGGCTGCAAGCAGGGTCAGCAGAAGCAGGCTGATGAAAGCCAAGGCCCAGCACAAGAGCTCGTTTTGCCGCTCGTTCTCCTGCTGATAGGACAGGGTGATTTCGGGAAACTTGCGCGAAATTTCCAGCAGGCGCAGGCGGTTGTTGTAGAAGGCGGCATCTTCGAGCGCAATGTTCAGGTAGCGGTTGGCCCGGGCGGTTTCGTCATTGTGGTGATGGTAGATGAAGAAGGCGAGTTGCTGCAGGGCGAGGTTCTCCTTGAGCGGGCACGATTGGTCGGAGATGGCGGCCAGCATGAGGTAGCGTTCATACTCTTCCCACCGTTTGAAGCGCTCGCTCACCATGGCTATGCCGTAGGTACACATGGCGTAAAGCCGCACGTTGACAGGCTGTCCCTCCAGTGCCTTGCGGTAGTAAGATTCGGCCTCGGCATATCGCCCCTGCCGGTAACAGTTCTCGGCTTGCCAGTAGGTGTGGTAGGGCGATCCGGGCGGGAGTGTTCGGATGAGGGAGTCCTGATAGGCCATTTCCTTTTTATAATAAGCGGGAGCGTAGACGTTGTCGTTGGAATATTCAGCCCACATGCTGTACAACCATTCGAAAGCCGCATAATACCCCACAAGCTGTTCGGCCGGAAGACTTTGGCGCGGCACTTCGCGCAAAGTGAGCTCGGCTTCGCGAAAATGGCCGCTCGTAGTGAGGAGGTATGCACGCTGGATGGAGGTCTGCGACTTCCATGATTCCCTGCCTTCTTTTTCGGCTAACAAGGCGGCTTGGTTGACATAGTGCATGGCCGAGTCGAAGCGGTAGATGTAGTATTCGCGGTAGATGGCGGTGAGCAATGCGAACTGCCGTTCTGCGGGATTTCGGTCGGAGAGCTGCACCTTCAGACTGTCGATGCGGTGCTCCTTCTGTTGGCTGAACTGGAGGCGGTGCTCAAGGGCCATTTCGAGCTGTTTGCGCACTTCGGAAAGGGGCTGGGACTTCAAGGGCTGGCTGCCCGCGCCGACACAAAGGAGGAAAAACAAGAGAATACGTGCCATGGGGAACAAATTTACAACGGGGCAAAGATAAGCAATAAATCTACCTGACAGCCTACTCAGACAACTTGTTTTGGTCTGTATTCCAATATTTTTCAACTTCATGCCGCCTACCTGCCGCCTACCTGCCGCCTACTGCATCTTGACAAGGGGGGAGGTGAGGTTGTAGTTTTGCCGTCGAAATCTAATACCGTTCACTATGAGCCAAAGAAACATGATGCTTACGGCCATCGGTACCATGGTGGCCTTGGGAGCCTGGGCCATAACGCCCGCTCCCGTAGAACTGAGCGACACGCTCACGAAAAAGAAAAAAGGTGAAGAGCGCAACGTGATGCTCAACGCCTCTGACGCGAACAAGCCACGCGAAATACAGATTGGCTTGCCCTCGGAAGACGTGAATGTATACGAAAACGGGCTGCCCGCGGTCTACTCTTCGGCGGTGCACAAGCTGGCGGCCCACTGGCGCAGTGATGCAAGCCTGGGAGAGGTGGGCCTGATGACACCTTCGGAGTCAGCCATCCTCACGGGCAACGTGGCCTATTCGGTCAATTCGTTCTCCAAGCTGGGACAAAAGGACTTCCGCGGCGTTCTGAACTACAAGACGAACCACTTCGGCTGGCAGAACTTCGACCTGAACGTTTCGGGCAGCATCAGCGACGAGTGGCTCTACACGGCGAGCATGTACCAGAACTTCGACCCCGGCAGCTTCGACCCGCAGTTTACGGACTACAGCGACCGCACGCAGCTCTACCACGCGGGACTAACCCGGCTCTTCGACAAGGGCAAGCTGACGCTGAAGTATAAGTTCTCGAAAAGCCAGGCGCTCGGCTCGATGGTCAATGCGGCCCCCTTTATCTACGTGGGCGACGGCAGCGTGAAGGAACTGGCGGGCTTCAAGCTCGGCACGTCGAGCTACGCGCCGGCCGGAGGTACCTTTACCTACATGGACATCCTCGACGGGAAGATGAAGACGGGACGCTTCGGTGACTTCACGGGCAACAAGGCCCACGAGCTGGCCCTGCTCTACGACTACCGCTTCGCGGACGGCACGGAATGGTCGCTCCACGCCAAGTACATGAACGCGCCCGAGGCGAACTACGTGGACTTCGGCGGCAGCACCATCAGCCGGGCCACCGCGGCCGACAACCTGCTCCTGGAAGACGGCTCGGCCTACGAGGGGCTCGTGGAGGGCCGCCGCACCTGGCTCCACTTCGGCAAGGTGCAGAACGCGCTCCTCACCACGGAACTCAAAAAGCAGCTGGGCAGTCACGGGATGCGTCTCGGACTGAACGAATGGTTCTACCACCTCGATTACCACTCCTCTTCCTTCCAATGGACAGCCACGGCTACAAAGACACCCGACATTCTGACCCGCTCTGAGGCCACTGGCAACACGACCTATCACGGCTTCAACGAACTGAGTCCGGAATACACCAAGGGCTACGAGAACAAGCTCGCGCTGTACTTCACCGACAATTGGCAGATATCCCCCAAATTCCGCCTGCTCTACGGCGGCCGACTGGAATACTACCGCATGTGTGCCGACCAGATTCCCTATGCACGCTATGCCGGCTTCCATATCGGCGACACGCACACCTACACCGACGGGGAGGGGAACCTGCAGACTGTAACCATTGAGCCGCACCGCGTGGTGAAGGACAAGCTCAACTATGCCGCCACCGTACAGGCTACTTACAACCTGACTTCCAGCTTCGGACTTACCGCCGACGCCACCGTTGCCACCCGCTTCCCGAAGATCAGCGACTATGCCGGCACAGGCCCCACTGAAGAGCAGTACAAGCGGGTCACCATCCCCCTCCTGCGCGGCGGAGTGTTCTTCAAGAACAACTGGCTCGACGTGACCTCGATGATCACGTACATCTCCAAGTCGAACAACATTGACCAGCAGAACGTAACGAAGCCGGGCACGACGCAATCGAAGACAACTCTTCTCATCTATAACATTCACACCTTGGGCTGGACGACCTCGGCCGAGATGGACCCCTTCAAAGGTTTCCACCTCCATGCCCTCTTCACCTACCAGAAGCCGACTTACGACAACTATTTCATCAAGTCGCCCTTCGAAGGGGTGCCCGACCTCAACGCCAACGGCAACATCGTGAAGGAGATTCCCCAAATTCTGGCCGAAATAGACCCGAGCTACCAAATCACTCCCGACCTGCGGCTCTGGCTGAGTTTCCGCTACTTCGGAAAGACCTATGCCAACCTCACGGACGCACTCTACTTCAAGGGTCGCTGGGAAACCTTCGGCGGCGTGAACTGGACGGTCAACAAGCACCTCACCCTCGGCGCTTCGGTCGTGAACTTCCTCAACCAGAAGGGGGCCAGCGGCACCATCAACGGTACGGAGCTGCTCGGCAAGGAAGAGGCTGCCAAATACAACAATTACACCATGAGCGGCAACTACCTCCGCCCCTTCACCTTCGAACTCAGCGCAAGCATCAAATTCTAACCTCAATCATTTTATGTCATGAAAAAGACTTTGCTATTCCTCCTCACGCTCCTCGTCTTTGCCGGGGCACAGGCGGACAACAAGAAGAAAGTAATTCGCATCGGTACGGAACAGACCGACCTGCTCCTGCAAGTGGGCGACAACGGACGACTCTACCAAACGTATCTCGGACCGAAACTCCGCCACGAAGCCGACTTGCAGCTGTTCGACTGGTATGTGATGGCCGGCTCCGATGGCGCCATCAGCCGACGCGGTTGGGAAGCCTATGCCGGAGGCGGCGGCGAGGACTACTTCGAACCCGCACTAACGGTGCTCCACAACGACGGCAACCCTTGCACAAAGCTGTACTACGTTTCCCACCAGGCCGAAGCCGTTGAAGGCGGCACACACATCACCGTGCTGCTGCGCGACGACCAATACCCTCTCGAAGTGAAGCTGCACTATGTGGCTTACGCCAAAGAAAACGTCATCAAGACCTGGACGGAAATCGTTCACCACGAGAAACGTCCCGTGGTGCTCTCGGCCTACACCTCGGCCATGCTCTACTTCAACCGCAACGCCTACTACCTCACGGAGTTCAGCAGCGACTGGGCACGCGAAGCGCAGATGAGCAGCCAGCAGCTGCAGTTCGGCAAGAAAGTCATCGACACGACGCTGGGCAGCCGTGCGGCCATGCAGACCCACCCGTTCTTCGAAGTCGGACTGGACCAGCCCGTAAACGAGCAACAGGGCGAGGTGCTGATGGGCACGCTGGGATGGACAGGCAACTTCCGCTTCACCTTCGAGGTGGACAACGTGGGCAACCTGCGCGTGATTCCGGGCATCAACCCTTATGCCTCAAACTATGAGCTGGAAGCCGGACGCACCTTCACGACACCCGAATTTATCTTCACCCTGAGCCAGCACGGCGCGGCCGAAGGCAGTCGATCCCTGCACGAGTGGGCACGAAGATACAGCCTGAAGGACGGCATGGGCTCACGCCTGACATTGCTCAACAACTGGGAGAACACAGGCTTCGACTTCAACCAGCAAATCCTGGCCGACCTGATGAAGGATGCCAAGAACCTCGGCGTAGACATGTTCCTGCTCGACGACGGGTGGTTCGGCAACAAGCATCCGCGCAAGGACGACCACGCCGGTCTGGGCGACTGGGATGTCACGCGCTCGAAACTGCCCGAAGGAATACCCGCACTGGTCAAGGCTGCCAAGGAGGCTGGCGTGAAGTTCGGCATCTGGATCGAGCCCGAAATGGTGAACCCTCGAAGCGAACTCTTCGAGAAACATCCCGACTGGGCCATCAAGCTGCCTAACCGTTCCACCTACTACTACCGCAACCAGCTCGTGCTCGACCTGAGCAACCCGAAGGTGCAGGACTACGTTTACGGCGTGGTGGAAAACATCATGAAAGAAAACCCCGAGGTGGCCTTCTTCAAGTGGGACTGCAACAGCCCTATCACCAATGCCTATTCGCCTTATCTCAAAACAAAGCAGAGCCAGCTCTACATTGACCACGTCAGAGGTGTGTACAACGTGATGCGCCGCGTGAAGGAGAACTATCCGCAAGTGCCGATGATGCTTTGCTCGGGCGGCGGTGCCCGCTGCGACTACGAGGCCCTGAAGTACTTCACCGAATTTTGGTGCAGCGACAACACTGACCCCATCGAGCGGCTCTACATACAATGGGGCTTCTCTCAGTTCTTCCCCGCCAAGGCCATGTGTGCTCACGTAACGAGCTGGAACAAAAAGACTTCGGTAAAGTTCCGCACCGACGTGGCTTCGATGTGCAAGCTGGGCTTTGACATCGGCCTGCAGGACCTCACGGCTGACGAACTGGTCTACTGCCGTCAGGCCGTGGCCAACTGGAAACGCCTGCAAGGGGTGATTCTCGACGGCACGCAGTACCGCCTTGTTTCGCCCTACGAAAGCAATCACATGGCTCTCAACTATGTCAGCAAAGACGCGGCCAAGGCCCTCCTCTTTGCCTACGACATTCATCCGCGCTTCAAAGAGAAACTGCACCGTGTGAAACCGCAGGGACTTGACCCCGACCGCACTTACCGCGTAGAGGAAATCAACCTCATGCCCGGCGCGAAACCTACGCTGAAGGCCCACGGAATGTCGTTCAGCGGCGACTACCTGATGAAGGTGGGCCTGGAGGTGTTCGGCCAGGAAGCGGCGCAGAGCCACGTAGTCGAACTCACGGCTGACTGACAAGACACTACTTTTCAATAGGTTTATTCATACGCACGAACGCCAACTGCAGATTTGACATCTGGCAGTTGGCGTTTTTTGATGAGAGCTATCGGAGCGCACCTGTCATGCCGGAGCATCTGTCAAGCAACGGGCTGTGCGCTGCCGGCACGCCGCGGGGAAACCGCCTTATAACAGGTTCATTACCTGGAACACCAAATCAGGCTCGAAGCCGCGGCTGATGGCCGTACGCGCCACCTTTTGACGTAACGCAAAGGGGGTGGCGGCCCGTAGGGTGCGGAACTTGGCCTCCAGTAAGTCCTTCAGCGTTTCAACGTATTGTGTGTCGTCGATCTGATGCAGGGCTTCGTCTACCACGTCGTCGGGCAGGCCCTTGAGGTGGAGCATGTAACTGATTTTGACCCTGCCCCAACGCTCGAAGCGGAACTTGTCGGCCACAAAGGCGCGGGCGTAGCGGGCATCGTCGATGAAGCCCTCGCTGACCAAGCGGTCAACCACCTCGCGGGCCTCGTCCGCCATGGCCCCCTTGTTCATCAACTTGGTGGAGATGTCGCGGCGGCTGAACTCCTGCCGCGCGCAGCGGGCCGCAGCCCAGGTGTACCAGTCGGTATTCATGGCTCAGCTATTTCTTGGTGAAAGCCCGGAGTACGAACCAGGCGTGCAGGGTGAGGGTGGGCAGCAAGCCGTAGTGGCGGCTCATGATGCGAAAGCGTTCGCGCAGCGATGCCTTGTGGTTGCGCTGGGTCATGCCTTCGTTGAGGTAGTCGGCCACCACGGTGTGGAGATTGGCGAATTCGAGCCTCCTGCGCTCGGCATCGCGCATGATGCGTACACACCAGTCGAAGTCGGCCGAGAAGCGGTAGCGGCAGTTGTAGTGGTGCTTGCGTGCCAGGTCCGTGCGCACGTAGAAGGCCTGGTGGCACACGAGCATGCCGGCCTTGAACGACCGCCAGCTGAGTTTTTCGGGCGGGGTGAGGCGGCGTCGGCGCACGAAGCGTCCCTTCTGGTCAACCAGGTTGGTATCGCCATAGATGACGGCGGGGAGCTGCTGGCCCGACTCGGCAGCCCGGGCCACCTGCTGGAGGGTGTCGGTGCTGTGGAGGCAGTCGCCGGCGTTGAGAAATACGATGTACTGGCCCGTGGCCATGTCGATGGCTTTGTTCATGGCATCATAAAGCCCGTGGTCCGGCTCGCTGATGCAGGCAATCTCGTGTGGCACGCCGGCCACGGAGTTACGTTCCTGATAGTGGTGGATGTGCTCCAAGGTTTCGTCCTGCGAGTTTCCGTCGACAATCACGTGTTCCACCTGGGCGTAGGTCTGCTGTTCGACACTGTGGATAGTGCGTTCTACGAGCCGGCCTGCGTTGTAGGTGACGGTTGCGACGGTAATTTTTAGCGGAGGCATTGAAGAGTTGTTTTTGGGAGTATGAAAGGGTGGATAGATTTATTGTGCGCTGTAGAGCTGGATGTAACGCTCTGCCACGCTCTTTTCGGAATAGGCGTTGACGGCCTTGGCGCGCGCGTTGCGACAGAGGGCTGCATAGCTCTGCGAGCCGAGGGTGCGCACGATGCCCTGGGCGAAATCGAGGCTGTCACGGCAGGCGGCAAGGTAGCCGTTGATGCCCGAATCGACCATTTGGGGCGTGCCACCCACGCTGAAGCTCACACAGGGCACGCCGCAGGCCATGGCCTCGGCTATCGTGTTGGGGAGGTTGTCCATGAGAGTGGGCATGAGCAGGAGGTCTACGGCCTGGTAGACGCTGCGCATCTGCGCGTCGTCGGTGATGTAGCCCAGCGGGCAGGCTTCGATGGGGAAGGCACTGCGCAGGCTCTCGCCGCCGTGGCCGGCGAGCACGAGGGCCAGGGTGGAACGCAGCTCGGGGTGTTCGCCGCAGAGCAGGGTGAGGCTCTCCATGAGGTAGTCGATGCCCTTGCCGGGGTCGGTGAGCTTGAAGGCGGTGAAGAGCAGCAGCCGCTTGTCGGCAGGGAGGCCGAGGCGGCGGCGCAGTTCGGCCCGGGTGGGCTGTCCGTCGGTACCGGCGGGACAGTAGAAGCGGGTGTCGATGGGGTTGGGGATGCTCACTACCTGCTTGCCTTCGAGCAGCGGCGACCGGGCGGCCAGACCGCTGAGCCACTGGCTGCATCCGACCACGGTGAAGGGGCGGGCGGCATAGGCGGCACGCTTGCGGGCGAAGGTGCGGGCCGAGAGGTCTGAGACAGAGGGTCTGGCCAACTGGGGGCAGCTGCCGCAGCCTTCGAGCCAGCGGGCGCAGCTGTTGGCCTGGTGGCACACGCCGGTGAAGGGCCACATGTCGTGCATGGTCCAGACCACGCATTTCCCGCTGCGCAGTATCTGCTGCAGGTTGCGGAGAGAGAGCATGGCCTGGTTGGTCCAGTGGAGGTGGATGACATCGGCCTCGGCGAACTCGGGCAGGCGGGTGATGTCGTTACCGAAGCGCGCGGTGTCGACGGCAAAGAGCCCTTCGCGGCTGAAGCCGTTGCGCACGAAGATTTCGAGCCGTTCGAGGGCGAACTTGAGCTTGCGCCAGGGTGTGGGACGGAGGTTCACGATGTCGGCCCGGGCGGCCGGGAGGGTGCGGTCGCGACACAGCAGGGTGGCCTCGACTCCTTCCTGACGCAGGGCCTTGAGCAGGCGCAGGGCGGCAATGGCGGCTCCTCCGGTGTGGTCGGATGTGTTGACAAGCAGGACTTTCAATGGTATCGTGGGGTTAGTTGGGCCGCAAGGGGGGTGGGGAGACTCAGTCGCCCATGATCATGGCGGTGGCTCCGGCGCCACCGCGGATATAGTCGCCGGCAGCCTTTCCGGCCCGGCGCAGCTCCTCGCGGTCGGTGAGGAAGGTGTTCATTTCGCGCTCAAAGTCAGCGGCATCCCGGACTTCGCGGCAACCGCCACACTCGATGAGGGCGCGGGCCTCGCGGAACTTCTGGTTGTTGGGTCCGATGATGACGGGCACGCCGTAGACGGCTGCTTCGGGCACGTTGTGTATGCCCACGCCGAAACCGCCGCCCACATAGGCCATGGTAGCGTAGCGGTAGATGCTCGACAGGAGGCCGTAGCAGTCGATGATGAGGCAGTCGGCCTCGGCCACGCTCTTCGGGGTGGCGGCAGAGTAGCGCACGGCGGGCCGCCTGAGCTTGGACTCTATCTGCCGCAGGTGCTCCTCCGAGACTACGTGGGGCGCCAGCACGAGCTTGAGGGTGTCGTGGGCGTTGAAGTAGGGGATGATGAGGTCTTCGTCGGGCTGCCAGGTACTGCCTGCGACGAGCACCTTCCAGCAGCCGGCGAAACGTTCGACCAGGGGCAGGGGCTTGGCGGCATTGCGTATGTCGATGACGCGGTCAAAGCGCGTGTCGCCCACCACGGTGACCTGGGTGACACCTATCTGGCGCAGGAGCTGGCGCGATGACTCGTTCTGCACATAGAGGTGGGTGAGGTGGTGGAGCACGCGGGCGTAGCGGCGGCCGTACCACCTGAAGAACACCTGTCCGGGCCTGAAAATGCTCGACACGCTGTAGGTGGGGATGCCGCGTCGGTAGAGGGTGTCGAGGTAGTTGCGCCAGAACTCATACTTGATGAAGTAGGCGGCTTCGGGGCGCACCAGCTTGACGAAGCGGCGGGCGTTGAGCGGGGTGTCGATGGGCAGGTAGCAGATGAGGTCGGCCCCGTCGTAGTTCTTGCGCACCTCGTAGCCTGAAGGCGAGAAGAAGGTGAGCAGGATTTTCTTTTCGGGATGCTGCCTGCGCAGCCGCTCCATGAGGGGGCGGCCCTGTTCGAACTCTCCCAGCGAGGCGGCGTGGAACCACACGTAGCGGTCGCGGCCTGAGAGCTTGCGCAACTTGCGCCACGTGTCGGCGTGGCCGCGCATCATGGTGCGCACCTTCGGGCTGAACAGGGAGGCGATGTGGCAGCCCAGCAGCATGAGGTAGATGATAAGGGAATACACTTGCCTGGATGGTTAAGAGAGAGGGGTATTCTGATGGAGGAGGAGGGCACTATCCGAGAGCCTCAATGGCGGACTGCATACGTGCGAGGGTTTCTTCCTTGCCCAGAAAGGCGGCCAGCTCGTACATGTCGGGGCCCTTGCCCGTGCCGACAAGACAGACGCGCCAGGGGTTCCAGGGCTTCTTGCCGCCTTCGGCAGCCCAGGCGTCGACCACGGCTTTCTGGCTCTCTACCGAGAAGTCGGTGAGCGGCTCCAGGAGGGCGGCCAGCTCGCGCATCTCGGCGGCGGTGTCCTCCTTCCAGTTCTTGCGCGTGAACTTGTCGTCGGCCTGGTAGGCGGGGCGGATGAAGAAGAAGTCGCACAGGGGCCAGAGTTCCTTGATGAAGTTTATCTTTTTCATCTTCATCATACCCACCACGGCCTCCACGCGCTCCATGGGGACCTCGATACCGTTGGCGCGCAGGATGGCGTCGAAGGAGGGTGCGAGGAGGGCGTTGTCGGTCCGCTGGAGGTATTCGCGGTTGAACCACTGGCCTTTCACGTAGTCAAACTTGGCTCCGCTCTTCGAGCACTTCGACAGGTCGAACTGTTCGATGAGTTCCTGCATCGACAGCAGCTCCTGGTCGGTGCCGGGGTTCCATCCCAAGAGGGCGAGGAAGTTGATGACGGCCTGGGGCAGGTAACCGCTTTCGCGGTAGCCCGACGAGATGTCGCCGCTCTTGGGGTCGTGCCACTCCAAGGGGAAGACGGGGAAGCCGAGGCGGTCGCCGTCGCGCTTGGAGAGCTTGCCCTTGCCATCGGGCTTGAGCAGCAGCGGCAGGTGGGCAAAGGCGGGCATGGTGTCGGCCCAGCCAAAAGCGCGGTAGAGGAGGACGTGGAGCGGGGCGGAGGGGAGCCATTCCTCGCCGCGGATGACGTGGCTGATCTCCATGAGGTGGTCGTCGACGATGTTGGCCAAGTGGTAGGTGGGCAGGTCGTCAGCACTCTTGTAGAGCACCTTGTCATCGAGGATGTCGGACATGATGCACACATCGCCGCGGATGATGTCGCTGACGTGGACCTCCTCGCCGGGTTCGACCTTGAAGCGCACCACATACTTCTCTCCGGCTTCGATGCGGCGACGCGTTTCTTCATCGCCCAGCACGAGCGAGTTGCACATCTCCATGCGGGTGTGGGCATCGTACTGGAAGTTGGCCACGCTCTCGCGCTTGGCATTGAGCTGCTCGGGGGTGTCGAAGGCGATGTAGGCCTTGCCGTCGTCGAGCAGCTGCTTGACGTAGCGGCGGTAGATGTCGCGGCGCTCGCTCTGGCGGTAGGGGCCGTGCTGGCCGCCGTAGCTCACGCCCTCGTCGAACTCAATGCCTAACCACTTGAACGATTCGATGATATAGTCTTCGGCTCCGGGCACAAAGCGGGTGGAGTCGGTGTCTTCGATGCGGAACACCATGTCGCCGCCGTGCTGGCGGGCGAAGAGGTAGTTGTAGAGGGCGGTACGCACGCCGCCGATGTGCAGGGGCCCGGTGGGGCTGGGTGCGAAGCGCACGCGAACTTTTCTGTCGGTCATTTCTGTATCTGTCTATATATATTATAGGAGTGTTTGCTGCCCCGAGCGGGCAGGCGGACACGGTACGGCCACGAGGCGAGGCTGTACTATGACTTCGCAAAGGTAAGGCTTTTCCTTCAATCACAAAGGTTTGCCCCTCATTTGTTTGTGCGGCGGGGAAACGAAGTCCAAAACTTCTGTTTTCGGGGCTTGCCCCCACAAAGGACAAATGTCGATTCACACTGATAAGTGCAGAAAAGTGTAGAAACGATACACTTTTCTGCACTTATCAGTGTAAAATCCGCTCTATTCGACAATGGTCATCAGACTGCATTATCGGCATTTCTGTCAACCAGCAGACCTGTTGTTTGTAAATCCAGTATTCCCAAACCGACAGGCGGCGACCCCGTCCAAACAACTCGGCACTTAGGTTTTACAACTCGGCACTTAGGAAATCCTAAGTGCCGAGTTGTTTTTTTACGTAGTGCTGGAGCGGGGCTGAAAACCCGACAAGCGCATAGCCCTGAGCAGCAGATAGAGAAACAAGCGTTCAAGGCACTTAAAGAAGGGGCAACAGCGCACAGCCAGCTCCAACGGATAGGGAATCAAGCGTTCATGGCACGCCCCGAAGGGGCAACAGCGCTTAGCCCAGGGCAACGCCCTGGGGAGAATGAGGCGATAATGTACGCCCTGCAAGGGCAAAGCGTATGTACATCATGGTGTATTCTAACGCTTTTGCCCTTGCAGGGCGCATTTGAGGCGGTCAACCTCCCCAGGGCGTTGCCCTGGGCTAAGTGCTGTTGGGCTTTCAGCCCGTGCCTTGAACGCTTGTTTCCCTATCCGTTGGAGCTGAGCTAAACGCTGTTGGGCTTTCAGCCCGTGCCATGAACGCTTGATTCCCCTATATGCTGGGCCGGTCTAAGCGCTGTAGCCCCTTCTTTAAGTGCCACGGACGCTTGGTCCCAAGCCCGAACGAACTTGAAATGCCATCATCACCCCCCAAGGGCCTGCTCCGGGGCATCGGCCAGCACCATGCGGTCGTTGCCGAAACTGTCGGGCAACACCTGCACGCGACAGAGGCCGCTGCGGCTTAACAGGGCGGCTGTCTCGGCACCGTAGGCCCGGTTGATCTCGACGGCCAGCCGGCCGCCGGGACAGAGCGATCCGCCCGCTGCCTGGAGGGCCAGGGCACGGTAGAAGCGCAGCGGGTCGGCATCGGGCACGAAGAGGGCGGTGTGGGGCTCGTGGTCGAGCACGTGGGGCTGCATGTCGCGCTGCTCGCTCTGGCAGATGTAGGGCGGGTTGCTCACTATGAGGTGGTAACGCGACCCGGCAGGCCAGGGAGCCAGCAGGTCGCAGCGGAAGAAGCGCACCGGAGCCTGCATGGCCGCCGCATTGGCGCGGGCCACCTGCAAGGCTGGTTCTGACAGGTCGCAGGCCTCGACTTCGGCCCAAGGGCAGGCCAGCGCGACACTTACGGCAATGCAGCCCGACCCTGTGCCGGCATCGAGCACCCGCGGGGCGGTGATGCCGGCCGCACGCATCTGGCGCAACGTGCCGACGGCCTGCGCCACGAGTTCCTCGGTTTCGGGACGCGGTATGAGCACGGCGGGCGACACGGCGAAGTCATGCCCGGCAAACTCGGCACTGCCCAGCACGTACTGCACCGGCTCGCCTTTTTCGAGGCGTTCACATATATTGCGAAAGCGCAGACGCTCATCTTCCGAAAAATCCCTAACTTTGTCGGCATAAACGTCGGTACGCCCCACACCGAAGGCTTTTTCCATCACCAAGAAGGCAATGGCCCGCGCCTCGGCCTCGCCATAGCGGGGGGAGAGGGCGGCTCGAAGTTGAGAGTAAAAGGTATTCATCATCGTATAGTCACGTCATGGCCCGGAGAGAGGCAAGGCAGCAGGACCTGCACCCTCTGACGGCCAGGAGATAAGAGCTACAAGCACGTTTCAGCTATGGAATCAGTCCACGAACGCTACATGCGCCGCTGCCTGCAACTGGCCCGCTGCGGCCGGCTGCACGCCGCCCCGAACCCAATGGTAGGCTCGGTGATCGTTTACGGCTCACGCATCATCGGCGAGGGCTTTCACACCCAATGCGGCAAGGCGCACGCCGAGGTGAACGCCATCGGATCGGTGAAGCCGGCCGACCGCGCCCTGCTGCCCGAAAGCACGCTCTACGTGAGCCTGGAGCCGTGTGCCCACTTCGGGCGCACACCGCCCTGCGCCGCGCTGATCGTGAAAACGGGCATCCGCCACGTCGTCGTGGGCTGCATCGACCCTTTCGCCAAGGTACAAGGCAAGGGCATAGCCATGATGCGCGAAGCGGGCATCGACGTGACGGTGGGGGTGCTCGAAGACGAATGCAAGCAGCTGAACCGCCGCTTCTTCACCGCCCAGACGCTCCACCGCCCCTACATCACCCTGAAATGGGCACGCTCGGCCGAGGGCTTCATTGACCGCTGGCGCGACACGCCCGACACCGAACCGGCCGCCCTGTCGACCCCTTGCTCGCTGATGCGCGTGCACCGGCTGCGCGCCCTGCACCAGGCCATCCTGGTGGGTCACGGCACGCTGGCCAAAGACCGCCCCACGCTGACCGTCAGACACTGGACGGGGAGCGACCCGCTGCGCGTGGTGCTGGGACGCGTGGCCGAAGGCGAACTGCCCGGCGGCTTCCAGGCTTATGCCGACATTCGCACCATGCTCGACGCCCTGTACCGCCAAGGCGTACAGTCGCTGCTCGTGGAAGGCGGGCAGCAAACGCTGCAGAGCTTCATCGACCAGGGCCTGTGGGAAGAAGCCTACGTGGAACTCTCGGACGTGGAGCTGGGCAGCGGAGTGCCCGAGCCGCGCATGCCGGTGGGCACGCTGCTGAAGGCCGAATCGGCCCTGGGAGCCACCGTCTTCCACTACACCAACTGCTGAGAACGGCCACAAAACTGCGGCAAAGATAACCATTGAAAGCTATAGAAGGCTATTGAAAGCTGTAGATTGGCTATAGAGACCTATAGACAACTGTAGACAAGCGCGGCCTTGTGCCGCCTACCCCATTCACCCCAACCCCTAACTAACGAAGCGATGTCATCACTTCCCCCCATCACCCGCAATCTGCTGATTGCCAATGTCGTATGCTACCTGCTGCAAACGCTGCTCGGCACCCTGCACATAGACCTGACCGACGCGTTGGGCCTACACTTCGTGCTGGCCAACGACTTCAGGGTCTGGCAGCTCTTTACCTATATGTTCCTCCACGGCAGCCTGACCCACCTGTTCTTCAACATGTTCTCGCTGTGGATGTTCGGCGGACTGATAGAACGCACACTGGGAAACCGCCGCTACCTTACCTATTACCTCATCTGCGGTATCGGTGCCGGCCTGTGTCAGGAGGTGTGGCAAACAGGACAGTACTTTGTCGAAGGGCTGCACGAGTTTGACATGGTGAACACCGGCACCTCGCTCATTCCGATGAGTGACTTCCTGAACCTGTGGACCACTATCGGTGCCTCGGGTGCCTGTTACGGCATCCTGCTGGCCTTCGGCATGCTCTACCCGAACGAACGCATCATGCTGCTGCTGCCCCCTATCCCGATGAAAGCCAAGTACTTCGTGGCAGGCTATGCGGCCATCGAACTCATCTCGGCCTACGGCTCGAACGACAACGTGGCCCACTTTGCCCACCTGGGCGGCATGCTCTTCGGCTGGCTGCTCCTGCGCTACTGGCGCAAGCAGCGCAACCGCGCGGCCTCCTTCGGCGCATGGCCCCGCTGGGACGAACCCGCACGGAGGCCCTCGCTGATGCAACGGATCAGGAGCTGGTTGGGAATGCCCGCCACCATGAGGCGCGAACAGCCCGGCAACGCCCGGCACACCGCCACACGCGAAACGGACTATGACTACAACATGCAGAAAAAGGCCGACGAAGCCCGCATGGACGAAATACTGGACAAGATCAGGCAGTCAGGCTATGACAGCCTGACCTCCGACGAAAAGCGCGAACTCTTCAGGCTGAGCCGCAAGTAGGCGGCCTGACACCGACGCGCACAGGCATAACCCTCAAGCTCCCCCCGCTGCAAACCGTGTTCTCAAAGATTCTTGCCACACTCTCCTGGATAGCCGTGCTGGCCATGTGGGCCTGCGCGGCCAGCGGCTATGCCCACCCCGACCAGTGGTGGTCGGTGTTGGGCGTGCTGGGACTGTGCTTCCCCTTCGGCGTGGCCGCCGTGGTGGGAATGGGCGTGCTGTGCCTGCTGTTCAAGCCCAAGTTAGTCTGGATTGCGGTCGTGGGGCTGCTGGGCTGCTGCGGTTCGCTGCGCGACTACTGTCCCGTCAACCTGGCCTCACCCCCGCCCAAAGGATGCCTGAAGGTGATGACCTACAACGTGTTCGGCTTCAGCGGACAGAAGCCCGACGCGAAAGGCGACTACCCCGCCATGGTCTACCTCTATGCCAAGAAGCCCGACATCGTCTGCCTGCAGGAAGCCTTCGGCGTAGGCGGCAAGCAGGCCGACAGCCTGCAACTCAGCGCACGCCGCCACGGCTACCACTACCGCAAGGAGGAACTGGGAGGCAGCGTGCTGGGACTGCTGTCGCGCTTCCCGATTGCAAAGAGCGAGGTGCTCTTCCGCAGCCGGACCAACGGAGCCGCCGCCTTCTGGCTGCTGCTGCCCGGCGAAGACACCATCGTAGTGGTAAACACCCATCTCGAATCGATGGGCCTGAACTCCGCCGACCGCTCGAACTACGTGGAACTGCTACACCACCATACCGACTCGGTGAAGGGCAAGCTCGGATTCCTGAGAAAGATTGCCGACGCCTGCCACGAGCGGGCGCACCAAGGCGACTCGCTGGCACAATTCATCGACCGCATGGAGGGCCGCCGCCTCATTGTGATGGGTGACTTCAACGACACACCCATCTCCTACGCCCACCGGCAGGTGTGCTCCAGGCTGACCGACGCTTACCGCGCCACAGGCAACGGCATCGGGCGCAGCTTCCACAAAGACGCCATCTACGTGCGCATCGACAATATCTTCTGCTCCAGCCACTGGAAGCCCTTTGCCGCCATGGTGGAAAACTCCATCGACCTGTCCGACCACTACCCCGTCAGCGCCTACCTCAAGCCCCAATAAGCCGGCAACACGCCCCGAATGGCCCAAGCGAGGGCCACAAAAGTGTTAAAAACAAGCCTGCACTTGGAAATCCCACGCCCTTCGTTGTACTTTTGTGCGAATTTAGCGTTACTGCGCCCTATTCGCAATCAAACCATGGCAAAGAACAGAAAGAAACAACGCAAAGCGGGACGCTTCGGCACCGTGACCACCTGCATCAGCACCACGCTGGTACTGCTCCTGCTGGGGCTGGTCGTACTCTTTGTGGGCATCGGCAACAACTTCAGCAAGCAGCTGCGCGAAGGGCTGACCGTCGAAGTGTTGCTGAATGACAGCATCAAACACACAGAACTGTTACAAACGCAGGCGGTACTGCACAAAGCACCCTACGCCCGCAAAGTAGACTACATATCAAAGGAGCGCGGCACGCGCGAGATAAACGAAGCCCTCCAAGATGACTTGGGCGAATTTCTGGGCGACAGCCCCATTCCTGCCGAATTTGAAGTATACCTCCAGGCCGGCTATGCCAACTTGGACAGCCTGGCCCGCTACGAAAAGCAAATCAAGGCCCTGCCCGGCGTGATGGACGTGACCTATCCCCGCGACGTAATGGAAAGTCTGGACCGCACCATTCCCTCGGTGGGACTGGTGCTGCTGGTCGTGGCCCTGCTGCTGGCCTTGGTGTCCTTCTCGCTCATAAACAACACCATGCGCATGAGTGTCTACGCCCGCCGCTACAGCATCGCCACCATGAAACTCGTGGGGGCAAGCTGGGGCTTCATACGCCGCCCCTTCATCTGGCAAGCCTTCCGCATCGGCCTGGCCGCCGCGCTGATAGCCGGACTACTGCTGGGCGGCGCGCTCTATTACCTGCAATTCGAAGCCGGAACGGGCGATATCTACCTCAACCAGTTGGTCACGCCCGAAGTGTGGGCCGCCACGCTCGGCACAGTGCTGGTGTGCGGACTCGGACTGACCATGGCGTGCGCCTACTTCTCGGTGAACCGGCTGCTGCACTGCAGCACGGCCGAAGTGCACCTGAAGTGAGGCCGGCAACAACACGAAACAACATCTTACATCCATAAACCAAAGAATCATGTCTTCAAACAACAAGAAAGTCTTCGCCTTCGACCGCGTGAACTACCTGCTGCTGGCCGTGGGCATGGCAGTAGTCATCCTGGGCATGGTGCTGATGTCGGGCTCCGGCTCCGACGAGCAGACCTTCAACCCCGCCATCTTCGACGCACGCCACATCAAGGTGGCCCCCGCCGTATGCCTGTTTGGCTACCTGTTTATGATCTACGGCATACTGCGCCGCCCGCGCACCGAGAAGCCGGCCGACCAGCCGACCGACACCGATAACCCGCAAACTAACGCATAAAGAGCTATGAGCAATCTGGAAGCATTGTTACTCGGCCTGCTGCAAGGTCTCACCGAATACCTGCCCGTGAGCAGCAGCGGCCACCTGGCACTCGGCTCACAGCTGCTCGGTATCGAAGCCGAAGAGAACCTGATGTTTACCGTGCTGGTCCACGTAGCCACCGTACTGAGTACCCTCGTCGTGCTGGGTGACGAAATTGCCAGCATCTTCAAAGGCACTTTCCGCCCTCTGGGCACGGGCAAAGGACTGGCCCGGCTGAACCCCGACCAGCAGTATGTGCTGAACATCCTCGTGTCGATGGTGCCCATAGGCATCGTGGGCGTCTTCTTCAAGAAGGAGGTGGAGGGCATCTTCGGCAGTGGACTGACCGTGGTGGGCTGCTGCCTGCTGCTCACGGCGGCCCTGCTCGCCTTCTCCTACTACGCCAAGCCCCGCCAGCGCGAACACATCTCGCCGGGCCACGCCTTTATTATAGGAGTGGCACAGGCATTGGCCGTACTCCCCGGCCTGAGCCGCTCGGGCTCGACCATCGCCACCGGACTGATGCTGGGCAACAAAAAGAGCAGCATGGCGCAGTTCTCCTTCCTGATGGTCATTCCGCCCATCCTGGGTGAGGCCCTGCTCGACCTCATAAAGGCTGCCCACCAGGGATTCGATGCAGCCTTTGCCGGCATCTCGTCTACCACAATGCTCATAGGCTTCAACGCCGCGCTCTTCTCGGGCATCCTGGCCTGCAAGTGGATGATAGGCATCGTGAAGAAAGGCAAGCTCATCTACTTTGCCTACTACTGTGCCGTCGTGGGCATCATTACCCTGCTGCTTTAGTCTTTCTTTCCTCCTAACCCGCAACACACAAGCTCGCATGAACTTCCTTACCGGACAGGTACTCTCGTTCGACAAGCCCTACGGCATGACCTCCTTCCAGTTAGTGGCCAAGGTGCGCTGGCTGCTCACCCGAGCCATGCAAGGCCGCAAAATCAAAGTGGGCCATGCCGGCACCCTCGACCCGTTGGCCACCGGCGTAATGGTGGTGTGTACGGGACGCGCCACCAAACAGATCGACCAGCTGCAAGCAGGGGTGAAAGAGTATGTGGCTACCCTGGCACTGGGAGCCACCACGCCCAGCTTCGACCTGGAGCACCCCGTCGACCACACCTATCCCACCGAGCACATCACCGAACCGTTGGTGCGCGAAACGCTCAGCCGCTTCGTAGGCGAAATCATGCAGGTTCCACCGGTCTACTCGGCATGCAAGGTGAACGGCTCAAGAGCCTACGACCTGGCACGCAGCGGAAAGGGCCACGAGGTGGAACTCAAGGCCAAGCCCCTGCGCATCGACGAGATCGAACTGCTCGACTGCAACCTGCCCGCCCGCGAAATCACCCTGCGCGTGGTCTGCTCGAAAGGCACCTACATTCGCGCCCTGGCCCGCGACATCGGACTGGCCCTCCACAGCGGCGCACACCTCACCGCGCTGCGCCGCACCCGCGTGGGCAACTACTCGGAACACGACTGCTTCACCCTTGACAGCTTCGAACAGTGGCTCTCACAGCAAACCATCGAAACCGACCTTCCTAATTCATAAGCACATGAAACTCTCACAGTTCAAATTCAAGCTCCCCGAAGAGAGCATTGCCAAATACCCCGCACCCCACCGCGACGAGTCGCGCATGATGGTGCTGCACCGAAAGACCGGCGACCTCGAACACCTCATGTTCAAGGACCTCCTGTCGTTCTTCGACGAGCACGACGTCTTCGTGTTCAACGACACCAAGGTCTTTCCCGCCCGCCTCTATGGCAACAAGGAAAAGACCGGGGCACGCATCGAGGTGTTCCTGCTGCGCGAGCTCAACCAGGAACTGCGCCTGTGGGACGTGCTGGTCGATCCCGCCCGCAAAATACGCATCGGCAACAAGCTCTACTTCGGCGAGGACAACTCGATTGTGGCCGAAGTCATTGACAACACCACCAGCCGCGGCCGTACGCTGCGCTTCCTTTACGACGGCGACCACGATGAGTTCAAGAAGTCGCTCTACGCCCTGGGCGAAGCTCCCATACCCCGATTCATTGGCCGCGAAAGCGAACCCGAGGACATGGAGCGCTTTCAGTGTATCTTTGCCCGCCACGAGGGTGCCGTGACAGCTCCCACCGCCGGTATGCACTTCTCGCGCGAGATGATGAAGCGCATGGAAATCAAGGGCATAGACCCCGCCTTCATCACCCTCCACTGCGGTCTGGGCAACTTCAGGGCCACCGATGTGGAAGACCTCACCAAACACAAGATGGACTCGGAGCAAATGTTTGTCGAGGCCGAATGTTGCCGCCTCGTGAACCAGGCCAAGGACGAAGGCCGCAAGGTGCTGGCCGTCGGAACCACCGTACAGCGCGCGCTCGAAGTGGCCTGCAGCACCGACTTCCGCATCAAGGAATATGAGGGCTGGACCAACAAGTTCATCTTCCCGCCCTACCAGTTCCACGTGGCCGATGCCATGCTGTCGAACTTCCACACGCCCTACTCCACCCTGCTCATGCTCACCGCAGCCTTTGGCGGCTACGAGCAGACCATGAACGCCTACGAGGAGGCCCTGAAGCAGAACTACCGCTTCGGACCTTTCGGCGATGTCATGCTCATTATCGATTAGTAACCCAAACGTCATGAAACACAACCTTTACCTTGCCCTCGGCTCAAACCTGGGCGACCGCCAGCAGTACCTTCATAGTGCCCTCGAACTCCTCGCCCAGCGCGTGGGCAACGTAGTGGCCACCTCGGGCGCCATAGAGACCCTCCCCGTGGGCTTCGAGTCGGAAAATCTCTTTCTGAATGCCGCCGCTCACGTCGAAACCGAACTCGGCATCGACGAAGTGCTGGCCGCCACACAGCAGATGGAGCGCGAACTGGGCCGCCCGGCGAAAAGCGACACCACAGGCTACTCCGACCGCACGATCGACATCGACCTGCTGGCCTACGACGATGTGCAGCTGCAACAGCCCGGACTGACACTGCCGCACCCCGCCATGACCCAACGCCGCTTCGTGTTGCAGCCGCTGGCCGAGATAGCTCCCGAACTGGTGCTGCCCGGACAGGCGCACACGGTGAAGGAACTGCTCGATGAGCTGAACCGGGCACGCATCGAGGAGTTTGACACCCCCGAGCGCGCCGCCGACATCGAACCACACATTTCGCGGCTGCTGGCCCAGCTCTCGTCGAAGACCAAGAGCATCAGTGCCGAACGACTCGCCCACGTGGTGTCGGCCCCCAACATCCACCTCTATCTGCTCTACGATGAGTGTGGCACGGTGAGCGGCATGGCCACCCTGGCCGTCGACACGCTGCTCACCGGCACGAAGGCCTGGGTGGAGGACGTGGTGGTCGACTCCCGCTGCCGCTGCCGGGGCTATGCCCGCCAAATGCTGGCTTTCTTGGAGCAGGAAGGCCGACGGCTGGGTGCCGCCAGTCTGAACCTGACTTCGCGCCCGGCCCGCGAGGCAGCCAACCGGCTCTATCGGAGGGCGGGCTTCGTGCAGCGCGAAACGAATGTCTACAAACTGGCCCTCTGACACTGGCCACGGCATCTCCCTCCCAACGACGCAACCGACATGCCCACCTATCGCCAACTCTTCAAGTCCACCGGCCTGTTAGGCAGTGTGCAGGCACTCTACATTCTCATTGCCGTGGTGCGCAACAAGGTGGCAGCAGCCCTCATCGGCGCAGCAGGTATGGGGCTGGCCGACCTCTATGCCCGCTCATTAGAGCTGTTGGGCGGAGCCACCAACTTCGGTCTGGGGCTGAGTGCCGTGAAACACCTCTCGGCCGGGTGCTCACACACCGATGCGGAGGCTCTGAGCGAGCAAGTGCGAACGGTGCGCACCTGGGTGGCCATCACGGCGCTGTTTGGCCTGCTCGTTTGCCTCGCCCTCTCGCCCCTCATCTCGCTGATGGCCTGTGGCAGCACCCAACGCGCCGCTGACTTCTGCCTGCTGTCGCCCGCCGTGGCATTGGCCACGCTGGCCGGCGGTGAAATCGCGCTGCTCAAGGCCATGCGGCAACTCAAGCGGCTGGCCCGCGCCACGCTGTGGAGCGCGCTGTTCACGCTGGCGGTGAGCGTGTGGCTCTATGCTTCCATGGGCATCAGCGGCGTAGTGCCCGTACTCGTGTGCGGCGCAGCGGGCCTGTTTGGCTTCAACCTGCGCGAGGCCACCCAAAACCACGCCTACCGCGTAGGCCCCCTGAACCGCCGCACCCTGCGTGCCGGCCTGCCCATGTTGCGCATGGGCACGGCCTACATTCTGGCGGGCGTGATGACCGCCGCTGCCGAAATGCTGATACGCGCCGCGCTGGTGCGCAGCCATGAGGGACTGGCCACCATCGGCTACTACGCTGCCGGCTTCACCCTTACCGTGAGCTACGCCCGCTTGGTGTTTGTGGCACTCGATGCCGACTATTTTCCGAGGCTCTCGGCTATTCCGGCCACTGATGTGCGCGAAATGAACGTCACCATCAACCGCCAAATCAACACTTTGGTGGTGCTCATGGTGCCCTTCCTCATGGTGTTCAGCCTATTCCTGCCCCTCATCATACGGCTGCTCTACACGAGTGACTTTCTGGTTATCCACACCATGGTGCTCTGCGCCGCGCCCTACATGTTCTTCAAAGCCATCTACACCCCCATAGCCTACCTGCCACTGGCGCGGGGAAACTCGGTGCGATACATGGTCATGGAGCTGGCCTACGATGCCGTGTTCTGCCTGAGCGTCATCGGCGGCTACTACTGGGGCGGACTCACCGGAGCCGGTGTCGGCCTGTCGGTTGCCAACCTGTTCGACCTGTTGCTCATCAGCTACTGCTACCGCCGCCATTACGCCTTCAGCCTGAGTAGCGGCACACGCGGACGCTGCCTGTGGCTCTTCGCCATTCTGGCCGCCACGCTGTGGGTTTCGGCGCAACCTTCCCTGCTGCTGCGCGCCGTCGGCGGAACTGTGTGCCTGTCACTCACCGTTCCCTACGTATGGCCAGTGGTGCGGAAGGTGATGGTATGAAAGTTGAAAAGCATTTAGTTGAAAAGTTTATACGGCCACTGCCAAGCGCAGTAATCATTCGCTCAGTGATCACAGCCTTCCAAACTTCTAAACTCCTCAACTTTTACCCCCAAACATCGGATTTTCAACCTTGCCCCCTACTCCTCCAAGCAAACAACCAAACAACAAACCCCAAAAAATGGATTTCAAGAAACTCATCGAGAAGGCGTGTCCCGACGCGCTCGTCGTGTGCATCTTCTTGCTCATTAGTACCTTCTACTTCCTGACCCCTCTGAGCGAGGGTCTGGTGCTCGGTGGACACGACAGTGTGGCCGCTATGGGTCAGGGACAAGAACAAAAAGAGTATATGGCCACCCACGACGGCGAACCCACGCGGTGGTCGAACGCGCTGTTCAGCGGTATGCCCACCTACCAGATGTCACCCTCCTACAGCGCAACCCAAACCCTTTCGAACGCCTCGAAAGCCTACGGCCTGTGGACCTCCTCATGGTTTCCGCCCATCAGCTACCTCTTCCTCTACCTGCTGGGCTTCTACATCCTCCTGCGCGCCTTCAACTTCAAGACCTATCTGGCCGCACTCGGCTCCATCCTGTGGGCCTTCTCATCCTATTTTCTCATCATCATCGCCGCAGGCCACATCTGGAAGGTACTGACGCTCGCCTTCATTCCCCCTACGGTGGGCGGACTCATTCTGTGTTACCGGGGCAAGCTGCTGTGGGGCGGAACGGTGACGGCTATCTTCACCGCCTTCCAGATCATGAGCAACCACTTCCAGATGAGCTACTACTTCCTGTTTCCGATGCTCTTCCTGGCGCTTGCCTATGGCGTGGATGCCCTGCTCCACCGCCGTCTGCTCGGCTGGCTCAAGGCCACCCTCATGCTGGCCTTTGCCGGACTGCTCGGCGTGGCTGCCAACCTGCCCAACCTCTACCACACCTATGAATACTCGAAAGCCTCGCTGCGCGGCAAGGCCGAACTGAGCGCGCCCGCCGGCAGTCATAAAGCCCAGGCCAAAGCCACCGACGGACTCGACCGCGACTACATCACCGCCTGGAGCTACGGTGTCGACGAAACCCTCACGCTGCTCATTCCTGACTACAAAGGCGGAGGTTCCACCTCGATTCTCGACCGCGAAGGCGTGGAAAGCCTCAAGGGTTACGATGACTTCTATGAATGCGCCGGACAGACCCAGCAGGCATTTCAGCAGAGCGGCCTGCAAGCCTACCCTCCCGGCATACAGCAATATTGGGGCAACCAGCCCTTCACCGTAGGCCCTGTCTATGTGGGCGCCTTCGTGTGCTTCCTCTTCGTGCTCGGCCTGTTCTATGTGAAAGGCCCCGTCAAGTGGGCCATGCTCCTGGCCACCATGGTCAGCCTGCTCTTTGCATGGGGCAAGAACATGCCCGCGCTCACCGACTTCTTCATCGACCACCTGCCGCTCTACGCTAAGTTCCGCACCGTCAGCTCCGCGTTGGTAGTGGCCGAGTTCACCATGCCCCTGCTGGCCGTTCTGTGCCTGCGCAGCATCATGGCCAACAAGCAGCTCTTCAGGCTCACCGACTGGAAGCAGGCCCCGCTCGAAAAGCGTATCGGCCTGCCCGTAGCTGCCCTCGCTACAGCGGGTCTGTGCCTGCTGCTGTGGCTCTTCCCCCAGACTGCGGGCAGCTGCATCTCGGCATCTGATGCCGATACCTTCGCCCTCATGCGCCAAGCTGGTTTCCCCGCCGAACTCGTGCTGCGCTACGAGACAGCCCTCTCCTCCATGCACCACGCCATCCTCTCGGCCGACGCCCTGCGCTCACTCTTTATCATCCTGCTCGGCGCCCTCCTGCTCTGGGCCTATGCCGAAGGTAAGATGAAGGGGTGGATGGCCTGTTCCCTCCTGGGCCTCATGTGTCTCATCGACCTGTGGCAGATTGACCGCCGCTACCTCAACGAAGACAGCTTCACCACGCCCCAGCTGCAACAGGAAGGCTTCGCCAAGACCCCGGCCGACGAGCAGATCCTGAAGGACACGACCTACTACCGCGTGGCCAACCTCGGTGCCGGCAATCCCTTCAACGAAACCACCAACGCCACCTCCTACTACCACCACAGCATCGGCGGCTACCACGCAGCCAAGCTCCACCGCTACCAGGACCTCATCGACCGCAAGCTCGGCAGCGAGCTCCAGCAGTTTGTCGGAGCTATCAATGCCGCTGAGGGCGACCTCAGCCAAGTGCCCGGCGACAGTCTGGCCCCCGCCCTCAACATGCTCAACACCAAGTACTTCATCTTCGGTTCCGGAGCGCGCGCCCAGGCCGTGCTCAACCCCTATGCCAACGGCAACGGGTGGTTCGTGGAGCGGCTCGACTTCGTGCCCACAGCCGACGCCGAAATGGCAGCCCTCCAGCAGCTCGACACCAAGCACGCCGCTGTCGCCGACGCCCGCTTCAGAGCCCAGCTCGACGGCTCGCCGCTCGGTCAGGGCACGGTGAAGCTCACCGCCTATGCCCCCAACCAGCTGAGCTACGACATCGAGAGCCAGCAAGGCGGCGTGGTCGTATTCTCCGAAATCTACTACCCCGACTGGAGCGTCACCATCGACGGACAGCCCGCCACACTGGGACGCGCCAACTACGTGCTGCGCGCCCTGAAAGTTCCTGCCGGCAAACACCAAGTGACCATGGAGTTCCGCCCCGCCAGCATCGACCACACCAACCGCATAGCCTATGCCGCACAGGCCCTAATGATGCTTCTCTTTGTCGGAGCCGTAGTGCTGCACTGGCGGAATGCGAATAAAATGCGTTAAAACGCTTTGACAGCACCAACTTTTTCGTATTTTTGCGGCGAACATAGGGAGTGCGGGCATCCTACCCGCGAACCCTATTAACTCTAAACTCCAAACGTTCAAAAACCCATTTTAAATTCTATACACATTATGGCAACATTAGATTTAAGCAAGTACGGCATTACCGGCGTCACCGAGATCGTACACAACCCCTCTTACGAACAGCTCTTCGAAGAGGAAACCAAAGCCGGACTCGAAGGCTTTGAGGTTGGTCAGAACACCGAACTCGGCGCAGTCAACGTAATGACCGGCATCTACACGGGTCGTTCGCCCAAAGACAAGTTCATCGTCATGGACGAGAACTCGAAGGACACCGTTTGGTGGACGAGCGATGAATATAAGAACGACAACAAGCCCGCTTCGCAGGAAGCTTGGGCCGCTGTCAAGGAACTGGCCCAGAAGGAGCTCTCAGGCAAGCGCCTCTTCGTGGTCGACGGCTTCTGCGGTGCCAACAAGGAAACCCGCATGGCCGTTCGCTTCATCATGGAAGTAGCCTGGCAGGCCCACTTCGTGACCAACATGTTCATCCGTCCCTCAGAAGAAGAGCTCGCCGAGTTCGAACCCGACTTCATCGTCTACAACGCTTCGAAGGCCAAGGTTGAGAACTACAAGGAACTCGGACTCAACTCCGAAACCGCAGTTGTCTTTAACATCACCAGCCGCGAGCAGGTTATCATCAACACCTGGTATGGTGGTGAAATGAAGAAGGGTATGTTCTCCATGATGAACTACTACAACCCCCTCAAGGGCATCGCTTCCATGCACTGCTCGGCCAACACCAACATGGACGAAACCAGCACTGCCATCTTCTTCGGCCTCTCCGGCACCGGCAAGACCACCCTTTCGACCGACCCCAAGCGCAAGCTCATCGGCGATGACGAACACGGATGGGACGACAACGGCGTCTTCAACTATGAAGGCGGCTGCTACGCCAAGGTCATCAACCTCGACAAGGAAAGCGAACCCGACATCTACGGTGCAATCAAGCGCAACGCCCTCCTGGAGAACGTGACCGTAGCTGCCGACGGCAAGATCGACTTCGCCGACAAGAGCGTCACCGAGAACACCCGCGTGAGCTACCCCATCGACCACATCCAGAACATCGTGAAGCCCGTCAGCAAGGGTCCCGCTGCCAAGCAGGTCATCTTCCTCTCGGCCGATGCCTTCGGTGTGCTGCCCCCCGTTTCTATCCTCAGCTCCGACCAGGCACAGTACTACTTCCTCTCCGGCTTCACTGCCAAGCTCGCAGGTACGGAACGCGGCATCACCGAGCCCACTCCCACCTTCTCGGCTTGCTTCGGCCAGGCATTCCTGGAACTGCACCCCACCAAGTACGCCCAGGAACTCGTGAAGAAGATGGAAGCCAACGATGCCAAGGCATACCTCGTGAACACTGGCTGGAACGGTACCGGCAAGCGCATCTCCATCCGCGACACCCGCGGTATCATCGATGCCATCCTCGACGGCTCTATCGACAAGGCTCCGACCAAGGTTATCCCCTTCTTCAACTTCGTCGTACCCACCCAGCTCCCGGGCGTTGACCCCAACATCCTCGACCCCCGCGACACCTACGCCGAAGCTGCCCAGTGGGAAGAGAAGGCAAAGGACCTCGCAGCCCGCTTCATCAAGAACTTCGTGAAGTACCAGGGCAACGAAGCCGGCAAGGCTCTCGTAGCAGCAGGTCCCCAGCTCTAACCGACACAAAAGGTTCACTGCGAACCCCTATCCCTGACCAAGGAGGCAACCCCTGAAGGTTGCCTCCTTTTCAATTAGTCTGTCGGGAAAAACGGTGACGCACCCGCCCAGCGGCCCTACCTATACAGCTGAGAAGTTGACGGGCAGACAGACTGGCATGGTGCCCCCTCCGCCCAATGGTTATTCTGACAAACTTTGAAACGCCCCAACCTTTCAATGATTCCCCGTGTCAGCCTCTCAACAGCTTCCTCCATACTCAAACTTAACTACATGACTAAATCACTACATTTGAAATCATTGCTCGCAGGTTGCCTGCTGGCTGCCAGCTTCAACGCCTCGGCTGCCGACAACACACCGCAGCAGAATCCGCGACAAAAGTGGGCTTCGACCTCACGCTTCGAACGCATCACCGCCCTGCAACACCGCAGCCTGTCGCAAAACATGAAACGCGACGGATGGTCCACACTCGCAGCAACCATGCAGACCGCACCGCTGCGTGCACCCGAAGCCGCAGCCGAAATGAAGGACTTCAACGACTTCGGCTGGCTGCAAACACCCAGCGGAAGCTACTGGTACTACACCATGCAGCTGCGGACCGAAATCCTCAGCAACACAGGTTATGAAGACAAGACCATCACAGGCTTCGAAGTGACGGTCTACGACGAACAATGCCAGCCCGTGGGACGCGTCGAAGCCGACCTGCCGCTGCTCGAAGGCGAAACGCGCATTGTGGCCGTCGACCTCGCCGCACAGCTCACCAAGAGCTTCTTCAACAGCGACAACAACTATGAGCTGATGGTCATGGTCAACGCCAACACCGCACGATACGTCAACAACGTACGCACCTACGTCTACTCCATTACCCCGCAAGAAGGAAAGAGCGAAGCCCTGTGGCAAACCAACGGCATGATGGTTCACGCACAGAACGCCTCGGAAGGCAGCTACGAATCGTTCTACCTGATCTTCGACCAGGACGGTTATGCCAACACCGACGGCAGCTTCACGCCGGCCTCGGCCGATGCCGCCGAGGACGCAGTGCGCGGCCAGCGTTTCACCATTCTGAAAAAGGCCGGCTACAGCAAGAGCCCCGTTGAGATTGGCCACTTAGACCTGCCCGAAAGCGAATCATCCTACAACGACGGTCTGCCCATTCTCGTCAAGGCCCACGGCGATTCACTCTATCTCGCCGCTACCGGCTACGAAAAGCCCTACTTCGCCAACCCCGACGACTACGAAGACTGGACTGTCACCCCCGACAACCACTTCTTCTTGCGCACCTACAGCATGCCGCTCACGGGCTACAGCCAGACACTCAAGCAGGGCAGCACCACGCTCGTTCCCGTTGAACTCTCGACCGACAGCGATGTGCCTTTCGTGCTCTACGGCACCGGTATGCTCGACTACATGAACGACTTCCGCTTCGATGCCGAAGGCCGTCCCAGCTTCATTGTGGTGAGCGAAGCCTACCAGCTCTCGACCGACAGCCATGCCGACACCTTCCGCGAATATGCCGCCGACGGTTCGCTGCAGGCCACTATATTCGAAAATGCTGAAAGCGTGCTCGACCTCAGCGACGTGAGCGGATGCCCCGTCCAGAAGTGCTTCATCACCAGCAACATCTACGGCGAATACCTGTTCCATTTCGTCAATATGGACAACTACGCCAAGGCTCTCGAACTGCCTGCCACCTATCTCGAAAACTCGCTCACCACCACGCTCGACCGCATTGACCTCGGGCTGGGCCGCTACCAGTATGTCGTGAATCTGGCGCAGGCCGAAGAGAACGAAGCCGGCCGCCTCTGCGAAGTGATGCACTGGATCAATGCCGACGGCACGCTCGACCGCAAGGTGCTCCTCGACCTGGGCGACAACGTGGCCATTGCTTACCCCAACGTCACGGCCCCCGTGCTCAACCCCTACTTCATCAACACCGACGATGCCCATGAGTACATGTTCATCGTCTACCGCTACACAGGCGAATCGTCGAAGTCGCGTGCCGAACTGCTCGTGCTCAACGAGCAGGGCCAGCAGGTGTTCTGCGTCAAGCCTGAAGCCGACAGCAACGAAAGCCTGTCGCGCGTGTGGACGGGCAACCAGCTCACCGACCCCGTGATTGTCATGGTCTACACCACCCCCGACGACCAGCAGCGCGCCGAAGTGTACAACCTGCCGCTCACGCGCTTCGAAGCTGGCGGCACAGGCACCCCCGATGACCCCTACCTCATCAGCACCGCGGGCGACCTTCAGCAGGTGACGCGCGAACCGGCTGCCTCCTACCGCGTGGCCTGTCCCATCGATGCCGCGCGCCTCACGCTCAATGCCGGCTCCACCGTGTTCACCGGATCCTTCGATGGTAACAACCAGACCATCAGCAACCTCCACTTGGCTGGCGAACATTGCAGCCTGCTGGGCACACTCACAGGCACCGAGCCTTCAGGAGAGGGAGCCGAAGTCGAACCCATGGTGCGCAACCTCGTGCTGGTCAACCCTGTCATGGAACCGAAGGGCTATGCCTCAGCCGGACTCCTGGCCTCGTCGGCTTCGCAACACGTCTACATCGACCAGGTACACGTGTTCGGCCTGAAAGCCCAGGCCGACAGCAAGCAGTTCACGGGAGCCTTCGGCTCGTTGGTAGGCGACATGTCAGTCTTCTCCCGCCTCACGCGCTGCTCGGTGAACGATGCCCTCGTCAGCCTGCCCGACGCTTCGCCCGTCGGCGGCTTGGTCAGCTCACTCCGCACCTCGTCGAGCGTCAAAGGCAGTCTCTTCACAGGCAGCCTCACCGCCCTTGAAAAGGTCGGCGGCATCTCGGGCGAATGCTACGAATCAGGCACCACCACCGAGTGTGGCGTACAGCAGTGCCACGTGCAGGCCGGCCTCACCGCCGTCCACACGCTGGGCGGCGTAGTGGGAGCCGACAACCACACCAACATCTCCAACAACTATGTCGAAGGCTCGCTCACGGCCACTGGCGGCGACAGCTGGAACGGAGCCTGCGTGGGCGGCGTCATCGGTTCGCTCAGCTGGAAGCAGGGCGAAGGCAAGTCCGTCAAGGGCAACGTGGTCAACCTCGAAGCCATCCACTTCGACCCCGACCTCGAACGACCCAACTGGGCCTCGGCCGTCAGCTTCGAGACAGCCCATCGCATTGTGGGCATGACCGACTACAACGACACCGAAACCGAACGCGACGGCTGGCTGAGCGACAACTACGCCGTGTCTACCCTTGAGCCGCTCTTTGAGGGCGAGGTTTATGCGGGTCACGATGGTGCCGAAGGTGCCACGCTCGCCGTTTCCGACCTCACGCAAGCCTTCTGCCAGCGCATAGGCTTCGCCTACGGACAAACCGCCGATGCCCCCTGGCTCAACGGCAACGACGTGCCCGCCCTCTATTTCGAGCAGCAGCTCACCGGCATCGATGAAGCCCCGCAGGCCACACTGGGCCAAAAGCTCACATTCAGCGGCCAATGGATCAGCTGCCCGCAAGGCACAATCCGCCTCTACAACGCCGCCGGCCAGCTCGTGGCCACAGGCCGCGAAAGCCTCAACACCTCCCAGTTGCCTGCCGGTGTATACGTAGCCGCCTGCGCTGGCCACACGCTGAAGGTTGTGGTACGCGCACACCGATAAGCCCACGCTCCTCTTGAGGGCGCAGGTAAAATACTTTTGACCGCCGCTTCGAGTCGCGCCCGTCTTGTGCGCTTCGAAGCGGCGGCCTTTGTTTTTCGGTCACACTTCGGCGCAGCCCCCAATCCCCCTGCGCCTTACTGTTATTACCTTCCCAACCATGCCATTCTACAAGCTCGAAGCCCCGCCGCTTCCTCCCAACCCTTTCCACCAGGCTCCGCTGCTGTTGTGGGCCTTGCTGCTTGCCACCGGCATCGCCGCCGGCTGGCTGTGCCGCGCGGTATGTTCCGTGCAACTCCTGTTTTGGATTTCGGTCGGACTGTGGGCAAGCTGGGGCATGCTGCTATGCGTCCGTCGGCTGCGAAGAAAGATCGGGTGCGGCGGCACGGCGGGCGCGCTGTGGGCCATGCTCTGTGTCATGATGACTGGTGCAGCACTGGCGACTGCCGAGTCGGGACAGACTGAAGTGGAATGGCCCGCCGACGAAAAGGTGTGGACGGGAAGGGCCGAAAAGGTTTTCAAGCAAAGCGGGAATGATGTGACACTGGACCTGCGCTTGGTGACCGGCGAAGCGACATGGAACGGCAAGCGCGTGCGGGTCGTACTAAAGGGTGGAGTCTCCCTAAACGTGCAGCCAGGCGACTTAGTGGCCTTCTGTGCGCGCATGGAGCACGGCGGCTGGCCCGGCAACCCTGGCGACTTCGACTACCGCTCCTACCTCACCACACAGGGAATCTGCGGCACAGCCTGGGTCGGAGCGGGCTGCTACAGCTGCGTGCCAGTCCCTGAGGAGCAGCTCTCACTCTCCGACCGCCTGCATCGACTACGCCGTCAGATGACCGACAGCTACGCCCGCTGCTTTCCGCCCCACGAAGCGGGCCTGCTGGCCGCCCTCACGCTGGGCGACAAGTCACAGTTGGCTGACGAAACGCGGACACTGTTTGCCGCCAGCGGCACCAGCCACGTGCTGGCTCTGTCAGGCCTGCACCTGAGCATCCTGTTCGGCGTATGCCAGCTGTTGGTGGTGAGACGGCTGCGCCGCCGCTCCCACCGGTTGGCGGTCTCGTTGGTCGTGGTGGCTGCGCTGTGGCTGTTTGTAGTGCTCACCGGCGCACCGCTTTCGCTGCAACGTGCCGCCTGTATGCTCACGGTCTTGCAGTTGGGACAAATGGCCAGCCGCCATTCCGGCGGTTCGCTCAACCACCTGTCGTTGGCCGTCATTGTGCTGTTGGCCTACAGTCCGCTGGCACTGCTGGATGTAGGCTTCCAGCTTTCGGTCACGGCCGTGGCCTCTATCGTGCTGGGGCAAACCTACTTCTGGGGCCGCTTCCCGCTGCCGCTCTTTTTTCCCTCGTGGCACCATGCAGGGCGCGGCGCGCAAGTGTTCGAACCTGTCTGGAAGGTGTTGCGCCGCGTGGTCTGGCCCTTCGTCACGGTGTCGCTGAGCGCGCAGGTGGGCACCGCGCCTTTGGTGGCCTACTATTTCCACCAGTTCAGCCCCTACGCCCTGTTGGCCAACTTCGTCGCCGTGCCAGGGGCTTACCTGTTGCTGTGCGGCGCCTTGTGCTTCTTTGCCCTGCCTTTCGACGCCGTGCGTGCCGTAGTGGTTCCCTTCATGCAGGCTGTGGCCCACGCGCTCACGGCCAGCTTGCAACAGTTAGGCGCATGGCCCGGGGCCACTGTGGAGGTATATGCCCACGCCTTCAGCCTGTTGTGCTTGGGGATTGCCGTGCCGTCAGGCTGCCTGCTGTTGCTGCCTGAATGGCAGCAACGCCGCAGGCGGCTGGTGCTCGCGCTCACGGCATGCGTGGCGGCGGGGCTGTGCAGCGAAGCCTACCACCGCCGCCCGAACCGCCTGCCGCCGCAGGTGGCCGTTTACCGTCTGCCACGCACCAGCCTGCTCCATTTGGTGGTGTCAGCCGAAGAGTCGTACTTCTATTCGCCCCAACCGCCCGACAGCGTGCAGCCGCGGCTCGCACAGTTGGAAAGGCAGTGGTTCAAGCCACTCCACCTGACCGAACCTGTCTGGCTGCGGGATTCGCGCTTCGACGCGGCTCACGTGGTGCACTATGGCCAGGTTTTTGCCTTGGGCAGAATGCGCCTGCTGCTGCTAAACACACCCATAGCGGAGGGTGGCACAAGCGCGCAGCCTGTCGAGGTAGATGTATTGATAGCATCTCAGGGCTGTGGACGACCCGAGTCGGTACTGCCACAGGTACAGGCAGCCCGTGTGGTGCTCGACCCTACGCTGACGGCCTTCCAACGACACCAGTGGAAGCAGGCATGTGCCGAGCTGGGCCTGCCGTGTCATGACGTACAGGCCGAAGGTGCTTTCCGTCTCGAATGCACCCTGTAGGGCTGTACTGGCTTCACCTTATCAAATCCCGCTGGTTAACCAGCGTTCAAGGCACGCTCCGAATTTGAATCGGATTGATAACAATCGTTCAAGGCACGCCCCGAAGATCAACAGTCTTGGAATACCAGCGTTCAAGGCCACGCCCCGAAGGGGCAACGAGCGCATAGCCC
>CALZRA010000002.1 GCA_945828345.1 uncultured Bacteroidales bacterium | reverse complement strand
TTCTATCGCATAAAGAATCATTAACAAAATTCGCTTGCTCAAAACCATAGGAAGCTTTAAGGTTGTGGCGAAGATAGAGATTCTGCTCCGTTACGACCTCTTCTATACGCTGGGCGAGTGTTTTCTCTGAATCACAGATGGCAGCATCCTCCGACATGGTGTCATCCGCTGCTTCTTCCTGCTCTAAATTCTCGATAGTAGGCGATTGCCTGAAACCAACGAAGCCCAGGCCAAACAACAAGGTAGAAAAAGTAAGTGATGGTATGGCCATCATCCATGCCGAGTCACCGAAGCGGTAGCGACCGAGGAAGTTGAATAGGATGGAAGCGAAGGAACAAGCAGTAAACAGATACATGAACCACCGGAATACGGTCAGCTTCTTTCCTTCGGTATCGGCGTAATACGCTTCAATGGATTTGTTATAAGCAGAAATCTTCCGCGACCCAGCAACAAGAACCACCACCACTTGAATAGCAAATACCACCTTTGCCACCAACCTAACGTAGCCCATCACTTGGCAGAGTCCCGTGCCACTGCCGAAGTCTTCTCTGTAAGAAATATGACGTACGAAGGTGTCAAGGTCGTGGGGCGACATCAGGGTGTATATGGCCGAAACAATGGTGCCTGTCACAGCAGACGGAATAAGATACATCCACGTACGACGGAGCTGACTCTCGGGCGAGGTCAAACTGACGATGTAGATGTAAAACATGGGGTACACGGCAAGATTGGCAAACGAGTAAAGACTGTCGAACAGAGGCATGTCGCTATAGAAACGGTTGAGAAAGGCACAGTGTCCAGCATAAAGCAATGTGGCCATCGCCATAAAAAGCATGAGCATCATGCGTCCTCTGTTGCGGCCATCAAAGTACAGGCTGCATGCTATCATGACAGCCCAGGAACCGCAGACAAACATCGGGAGACAAGAGAATATGAGTGTAGCCATCAAAAAAATATGCTTTTTGTTCAAATTTTCGGATGCAAAGTTTCGAAAAATCTCTGACTTTGCTGCTGAATCATAGCCTGTAGGCGTATACTTTGCTGATATGAGAGTCGATTTGCTATTATGAGAATACGATTTGCTGATATGAGAATACGCCTGTGCTGATTCGACACGGCATGTCAGAGCGACAGCCCCTACCTTTGCAAACGAAACAAAAAGATATTTATAAATAGCTCGACTTTAGCATTGGTAAGTTGCTGTTGTTAAGGGCATATATATAGATTCACTAACGATGAAGCAGGAAAAATTCCTGTTGACAAGTAGGAAGCTCGGTTTTATGGACTCCAAAAACAACCACGCTGAGTATGCGTAAGTGGTCGGTTTTCAAGTGTGGGCTTTATCAATCTTCCAAATGCTAAAGTTGAGTAAATAGGTATAGAGGGCGCACACGCGGCGATAAAGGCCCATGCCGGTTCATGGAATTCTCGCGCAGGCATGCTGGCCGTCCTGTCCTGACGCTGACAATGGGACGCGGAATAGATCCAAAGGCATGGCCCTACTGGTGTTACTCTGCGATGCGCCATGACAGGGCATACTGTTCCGTCGGTTGCGGGATAATCTGCACCTACAGACTATACTCCCCCGACAAGATAGCGACTGGTAAAACGAATAAATAAATAAAAAAAACAGACAACGTAATCATACAACAAACCTAACAAAACAAACATCATGAAAAATTTAGTGCAAAGCCTTCTTTTCGTACTCCTCGCAGCCGGATTCGCTGCATGTACAGAAACTGATGATCCTGAATCGGGACCATCAAACATCCTCGAAGAACAGTATTTCACCATCGCGAATGCAACCTATGTTGAATCTCCGATGCCGACACCAACCATCGCCGACCCCATTGAGGGAATCACGATGAACGGACAGGCTATCGCCGGCGGCTCGAATATCGTCACCATCACCACAGAACAGGAATACACCCAGTTCTTCATTGGTATAAAGAACATCATCGGTTATTGGGCTGTAACTCCTGTTATCGATAGCAACGGACAGTCAAACAGTGCCGTAAAGACAGAAACCGGCTATTTCATCCCCATTCTCTACAGTGTTATCTTCGACACCAACGTCACCATTCTTGTCAGCGCAAGAACAAAATCGGGCGAATACACCAAAGTCACTGAGTTCCCCATCTCTTTCGTAGAGACAAAGAGCGGAGACCTTGAAATCAACCTCAGCTTCAACAACGAGAAGGACATCGACCTTCATCTCTACACCCCATCAGGAGATCACCTCTGCTACTATCGACGTGGTGGTATCGTAGAGACTTCTGAAGGCGAAGTAGAGTTTGGTCTTGACAAGGACTCCAATGCAGGATGTCAAATCGATGGACTCAACAACGAGAACATCTTCATCCCTGAAGTTCTTGTTGAAGATGGACAATACACTGTAAAAGTTAATATGTATTCTAACTGCGACCCCAGCATAGCTACATCATGGGCAGTGCTCGCACGCTACAACAAGGAACTTCTCAACAACGAGGTCGAAGGCTACGGCAATCCTGCCATGGGCGTATATCCCGTTGACGCATACGATGGAGATATGACCACCGTGATGAAGTTCACCATCCACAAGAGGAATAGGGCAAGGGCTGCCGGACAGGCTGTCAACTGGGACAGCTTCAAGCCATATCCGCTCAGTGACATCGCAAGCATGAAGGCTGAGGAAGAGTCGTGGAGATAACGCACTCCCGGTCTGAAACATACCCAGAAAAACTTGTATGCACAAGCGCAATGAGGGCTGATACCTTTCGCGAGGTGTCAGCCCTCATTCGTATTGTTCAAGAAATTTGCCGGATTTCCAACATCCCCGCATAGATGCCCATTGACCGAGCGCGCTCCCTTCAGCCAAGCCCTTGAAAGAACTGAAGGGAGGTTATATAAACTGAATTTGGGGCATTCCCCTCCCCCGCTCTCACAACCGCCTGACAGACGAAACTTGAGACTATAAACCTTAAACTATTTGATAAAAAAGAGCTGTGTCGCAGATTTTGTCTACATTTGCAACACATAAACGACAAACAAACCCAACAACACCCCTGTTGCAACTATGTCCATATCCGAACTGTTCAAAAAACTGACCAGCCGCCCGCTGGTGGGCAACTGCCTGGGCATGGTGCTGCTCAGCCTCGTGCTGGGTGCTGCCGCCTGGATCTTTATTGGTATATACACCCACCACGGAGAGGAAATCGAAGTGCCCAACGTGTGTGGTGTCGATGAGAACGTGGCCCGCAAGAAGCTGGAAGCGTTGGGGCTGAAAGCCGAAGTTTCAGACACGGGTTTTGTACACAGTGCCGCCCCCTTCGCCGTGCTCGAACAGTCACTCAAGCCGGGCACTAAGGTCAAGCCAGGCCGCACGGTGCTGCTCACTATCAATGCCAACGGGTCGCGACAGATAGCCCTGCCCGATGTGGCCGACAACTGTTCGCGGCGCGAAGCCGAAGACAAGCTGCGTATTCTGGGCTTCAAGCTGGGAGCCACAGAGTATGTGACGGGCGACGCCGAGTGGGTGTACGGCATCAAGGTACACGGCAAGAATGTGCCGGCCGGCACGAAGGTTTCGGTCGACACGCCCATCACGCTGGTGGTCGGAGCAGGCGGTATGGAGGATGAATACAACGGCAACGACAGTCTGGACTTTGTGTTGAACAGCTCGGGCGATGATGAAATCGTGGAAGGCGGCGAAGGCGAAGACCACACCCATCCGGAGCCTACATCCACCGACGAATCGCTCGAAGACGAACTTTTCTAACAAAACTGCACCACGACCGAACATGTCCACATGCACTCCCTACCCGCCCATGAACCAAGCTCCGAACGAACTGGCCGAAACGCTGGCCGACGATGAGGCGCTGGCCGAACTGAACGAGGACGACGCCGACGAGGTGCCGGCCGAACTCTATGAACACTACCGCGTGGTGGCCGACAAGGGGCAGCAGCTGCTGCGCATCGACAAGTTCCTGATGGACCACCTGAAGGACACCTCGCGCCACCGCATCCAGCTGGCAGCCAAAGCCGGATTCGTGCATGTCAACGGTATGCCGGTGAAGAGCAACTACCGCGTCAAGCCCCTCGATGTGGTGACGCTGCTGCTCGACCGCCCACGCTATGAGAACCTCATTGAACCCGAGGACATTCCGCTCGACATCGTGTATGAGGACAGCGAACTGATCGTGCTGAACAAGCCTGCCGGCTTAGTGGTCCACCCCGGCTGCGGCAACTATACGGGCACACTGGTCAATGCCATAGCCTGGCACCTGCGCGACCAGCCCGACTACGACCCCAACGACCCTGCCGTGGGACTGGTTCACCGCATAGACAAGGACACCTCAGGCTTGCTCGTAGTGGCCAAGACACCCGATGCCAAGAGCAAGCTGGGCGTGCAGTTCTTCAACAAGACCACCCGACGCCGCTACAACGCACTGGTATGGGGCAACGTGCCCGACGACACGGGACGCATAGAGGGCAACATCGGCCGAGACCCGCGCGACCGCATGCAAATGGCGGTGTTCGACCCGCAGTCGGGCATTGGCAAGCACGCGGTGACACACTATCAGGTGTTGCGCCGCTTCGGCTATGTGACACTGGTGGAGTGCGTGCTCGAAACCGGACGGACCCACCAGATACGTGCCCACATGAAACACCTGGGCCACCCCCTGTTCAACGATGCCCGCTACGGCGGCGACCAGATACTGCGCGGCAAGCACAGCAGCAGCTACAACAGCTTCGTACACAACTGCTTCGCCCTGTGTCCCCGACAGGCCCTGCACGCGCGCACACTGGGTTTCAAGCATCCCCAGACGGGGCGCGAAATGGACTTCTCGGCCGAACTGCCACCCGACATGGCCGCCCTGATCGACAAATGGACCACCTACGTACAAGGAGCAAGAGGCCTGACATGATTCCCCGCCAGCCGACGGCCATAGTCACAGAAGAACGGCTCCTCCCCCCTCTCTCCCCCTGAAAACTATCCAAAACTATCCTTCAATATGAAACGGACCATAGCCATTGTTGCCGGAGGCGACTCCTCCGAACACGATGTGTCCCTGCGCTCGGCAGAGGGCATACTCTCCTTTATGGACACTGAGAAATACAACTGCTATGTGGTTGAAGTCAAATCGGGCAACTGGAAGGTGCATTACGGCAACGAGCTGTGCCACATTGACCGCAACGACTTCTCGTTTACCGCTACCGACGGCCGCCACGAATTTGACTTTGCCTACATCACCATTCACGGCACACCGGGCGAAGACGGCATCATGCAGGGCTACTTCGACCTGATCGGACTGCCCTACTCCACCGGCGGCGTGCTGGTCGAATCACTCACCTTCAACAAGTTTGCGCTGAACAACTTCCTGCGCAACTACCCCGACCTTCATCTGTCGGACTCCATCCTGATACGGCGCGGCCAGCCCATCCCGGCCGAAGAGGAAGTGGTGGCCCGACTGGGCCTTCCCTGCTTCGTAAAGCCCAACGCCGGCGGCTCGAGCTTTGGCGTGACCAAGGTGAAGCGGGCCGACGCACTGCGCGCCGCTATCGAGAAGGCCATGACCGAAAGCGACGAGGTGATGATCGAACGCATGATGAGCGGCACGGAAATCACCTGCGGATGCTACAAGCGCGCTAATGGCGACATCACCACCCTGCCCATCACCGAAGTGGTCACCTCGCAGGAGTTCTTCGACTACGACGCCAAGTACAACGGCAAGGTTGACGAAATCACACCGGCACGCATCGCCCCCGAAACGGCTGAAAGAGTGAGTGCCACCACCCGCCGCATCTACGAACTGCTGGGATGCTACGGCATTATCCGCATCGACTATATCCTGACCGGCGAAAAGGGCAACGAGCAGGTCAATGTGCTCGAAATCAACACCACACCGGGCATGACTGCCACCAGCTTCATACCGCAACAGGTCCGCGCAGCCTCACTCGACATGAAGGACGTGCTGAGCGAAATCATTGAAGGCAAACTGCAATAACCAACCTCTCCAACTACCCTGTGCCATAAGATTGGGTTGAAAGTTTATAGTTTAAAGTTTATATGGATGGTTACTGAGCGGCCGACGACTGCGCTCCATAGTGACCTAATAAGCTTTGGACTCTTCAACTTTAAACTATCATGTTATGAACATTCACGACTTTGACGACATTCGCCCCTTCCTCCCCGAAGAACTTCCGGCAGCTTTCGACTCCCTGCTGGCCGACCCGCAGTTTTGCGGCATCATGATGTCGTTCTTCAAGGATGTGCCCTTCGAGGTCCTGAAACAGCAGATTTATGCCTGCAAGGATTCGCTCGAACTCCAGAAAAAGATATTCTACCCCCTCATCAAGCAGCTGCTCCAGAAGTGCTCGGACGGTGCCTCACTCAACTGCACCGCCATTCGCGAATCCCGCCGTGCCGACAGCTACACCTTCATATCGAACCACCGCGACATCGTGCTCGATGCCGGCCTGCTCGACGTGCTGCTGATTGACAACGGCTTCCGCACCACCGTCGAAATTGCCATTGGCGACAACCTGCTCATCCATCCCTGGATCAAGACGTTGGTGCGCATCAACAAGTCGTTCATCGTGAAGCGTTCGGTCAGTATGCGCGAACTGCTGGCCTCAAGCAAGCAGATGAGCGAATACATGCACTTTGCCATCAACGAAAAGCACGAGAACATCTGGATAGCTCAGCGCGAAGGACGGGCCAAGGACTCGGACGACCGCACGCAGGAGTCGGTGCTGAAGATGATGGCCATGGGCGGCAGCGGCAGTGTCATTGACCGGCTGAAGGCGCTGAACATCGTGCCGATAGCCATCTCCTACGAATATGACCCCTGCGACTTCCTGAAAGCCAAGGAGTTTCAGCAAAAGCGCGACAATCCGGACTTCAAGAAGAGCAAGCAGGATGACCTTACCAACATGCAGACGGGCATCTTCGGCTACAAGGGCCGTGTGCAGTACTGCATGGCATCGACCGTCAACACCTGGATCGACGAACTGGCTGGCCTGCCCAAGGGAGAGTTCTTCACAACTCTGGCACATCACATTGACCGCGCCATCCATACCTCCTACACGATTTATCCCATCAATTATGTGGCCGTCGACCTGCTCCAGGGCACGCAAGACTTTACCCACTGCTACACTCCTGACGACAAGCAACGCTTCGAGCAGTATCTGCAATCGCGTCTGGACCTGATCGACCTGCCCAACAAGGACGAAGACTTCCTGCGACGCTCCATGCTGACCATGTATGCCAATCCGGCCATCAACAAACGGAAGACTGTAACCAAGGAATGAAAAAGCTGGCTGCACTTCTCGCTGCGCTGTGTGTCATGGCGGCCTGCTCCGATGACCCTACGCCCCTGCCTGACTACCAGCAGACACTGGCTGACCTGCCCACCGACCCCACGGGCTGTGCCGGCCGGCTGATACTGGACGACGGCAGCAGCCTCTCGCTGACCCAGACCGTAAACGGGCTCAGAGCTGACACGCTGTACCGCGTGCTGGCCCTGATGGCGCAGGAAGGCACGACCGCCCAACTGCGCAGCTGCTCACAGCTGCTGGCACCCCCCGTTGTGGAATACCGTGACTCCAAGCTCACGACCGATGCGGTCAGCGTAGTGGCCTGCTGGCAAACCGTGCGCTACATCAACCTGCAGCTCAGCTTTACGGGAACAGCCCAGGGCACACACCTGTTTGGCTTTCACCGCCGCGGACTGGTGGAGAATGCCGACGGCAGCCAAACCCTCCACGTGCTGCTGCTGCACAACAGGAACAGCGACCCGGCCCACTACACCCGACAGACCTTCTTGTCGCTGCCCCTGCTGCCCCTGCAAGATGAGTTGCGCTCCGGCACCGACTCGCTGCACCTCACCATCGGCACGCCTGACGGCGAAAGGATATACCGATTCGGGCTGTAGCAGCCGCATCGCACCATGCTGCCAGACTTCTCTACACACACCATCCCCCCACTGCCATGCCTATTCCCTTTCATCCGCTCGGGTTGTCCGACAAAGAGGCCGTCAGGCAACTGGTTCACGACTCAGCGTGCCGCAACTGCGACCTCAACTTCATGAACCTGCTCAGCTGGCGTTTCCTGTACGACACGGAAGTGGCGGTCTACAAGCACTGGCTGCTGTTCCGCTTCAAGGCCGATGGCCACAACGCCTACATGGCCCCTGTGGGCAACGGCGACTGGCGGGACATCGTGGCCGAGTTGCAGGCCGACGCCAAGGCTCTGGGTCATCCCTTCCTGATGCTCGGTGTGTGTGACACCCCGGTGGCCTGCCTCGAAGAAGCCATGCCGGGCTACTTCTATGCCAAGGCGGACCGCGACTTTTCGGACTATATCTACCTGCGCGAATCATTGGCCACGCTGGCCGGCAAGAAGATGCAGGCCAAGCGCAACTTTGCCAACCGCTTTGCCCGCCTGTACCCGGACTACCGCTTCGAACCGCTACAGCCCTCACACTTCGGCGAGTGTATAGAGCTGGCGCAGCAGTGGAACAGCGCAAAGCACACCGCTGCCGGCCGCAACAGCTACACGTGGCAGGCCGAGCTGCAATCCATGCAAACGGTGTTTGACCACTGGGACGCACTCGACGGACAAGGGGGCATCATCCGGATAGGCAACAGACTGGCCGCCTTCACCTACGGTGCTCCCGTCAACTACGACACCTTCGATGTGTGTGCCGAGAAGGCCGATGCCGCCTATGAAGGCATCTATGCCACACTCTGCCGCGACTTTGCACGCAGCATCCCTTCAACCTATACCTATATAAACAGGGAGGAAGACCTGGGCATCGACGGCTTGCGCCAGTCCAAGCTGTCATACCACCCCTACACGCTGCTTCACAAATACACCGTGATGACCAAGCATCCCATGGGTGCTGCCCCGGCCCCATCCCCCTCCCTCTCACTTTAACAGACCACCATGCTCCTCACCCCCGAAGAAATAAAGAACCAGACCCGGCAGTTGTGGCGCGAGTGTTTCGACGACTCCGAGGCCTTCACCGACATCTACTTTGCCGACAAATACACCGATGAGAACAATCTCACCGTGCGCCAGAGCGGCCAGGTGGTGGCCGCCATGCAGCTGCTTCCCTACCGGCTGACCTTCTACGGCAATGTACAACACGCCGGCTACGTGTCCGGACTGGCCACCCTGCCAGCCCACCGGCATCGAGGCTACGCCTCAAACCTCCTGCACGAAGCCCACCGCCGCCTGTTCAGACAAGGCGCAACACTCAGCTTCCTCATTCCCTCCAATGAGGAGATGCGCCGGTTCTACGAACGGCCGGAACACGGCAACTACTGGACTTCAACCTACCGTCAGGAGCTGCCGCTCGATGTGTCAAACGACGGCCACTTCGACAAGATTGAAGTGAGCCGCCCCGATGAGTGGCCCCAGGAGCTGTATGTCTTCTACCACCGGCTGACCGCCGAACTGCCCTTCATGGTCCACCCTTCCGAATCGGACTTCTTTGCCGCACTCGAAGCGGCCGACCTGGAAGACGGCTACGTGCTGATGGCCCGCCGCAAACGCCGCATGGTGGGCTTCTGTCTGGCCGTCAAAGAACCCAACGGACGGGTGTATGTGCGCACGCTGGCCATCAGTGAGCCGGCAGCACGGGCTGCCTTTGTCGACTATCTGTGCCGCACCTGCGGAGTAGACCAGGTGTTCCGCCGTTTTGGCACACCGGGTTCGCTCAAGAACACCACGCCTTACGCCATGGCACGCGTCATCAACGCTCCCCGCTTTTTGGGAAGCATCGCAGCCTCTAATCCCGGCTTCCAGCTGCACATCGGTGTGGACTGCGACCTGGACATTCCCGAGAACAATGGCTGGTACAGAGTGGAGCAGGGCAAAGTGCGGCTCACCGACCTGCAGCCGCCCAGCATCGTCACACCAGGCGGACTGGCCGCCATGTTTATGGCCGCACAGCCCATGGTGATGGATATGCTGCTGGACGAATGAGCACGCTGTCCTGAGCGGCAGCGGCTGCACCACACCGTTCCTGTCCCCCCACTTCTGCCATCCTCAAACCAAATCCCATGCGCCCAGCGCCTCCTGTCATGAAAAAGTTGCAACTTATCCCTCTCCTGCTCTCCTGCCTCACCCCGATGGGGCTGAGCGCACAGACTGCCATGGAACTGAAGCAGCAATCGCTCTCCAAGTGGAACATTGGCAGTGCCCAGTACAGCGGCATCACGCATTTGGACGAAAACCGCTATGCCGTGGTCAGCGACAAAGAGCCGTCCGACGGTTTCTTCCTGTTCCGCATCGACCAACATCCCCAAACGGGCGAAGTGACCAACGTATATCTGGAAGGATTCAGGGGCAATGCCAAACCCCACGTGAATGCTCAGGGCATTTGCAAGCGCGACTGCGAAGGCATTGCCTGGTTTGCGCCTGCCGGCACACTCTTCATCAGCGGAGAAGGCGACCAGCAGATACTGGAATATGCCCTCGACGGACAGCCTACAGGCCGCCAGCTGAATGTGCCTGCTGTCTTTGCGCTGGACAAGATTGTGCCAAACTACGGCTTCGAGGCTTTGACCTATTGCCCCGAGACACACCGTTTCTGGACTACCACCGAAAGTACGCTGAAGGCTGACGGCGATGCTGCCGGCCCGCTCTACCCCGGCTTCAATAACCTGTTGCGCCTGCAAGCCTTCGACGACAACCTGCAGCCCGTGGCCCAGTATGCCTATCGCATGGCACCCGGACGCACCGATGACTTTGGCAAAATTTATGCTTTCGGTGTGACCGCACTGACCGCCCTGCCTGACGGCAAGCTGCTCGTGCTGGAACGCGAAGCCAATGTGACCGCCGGCGGGCTGAGCAGCGAAGTGCATTGCAAGCTGTTCTTGGTTGACCCCACCCAGGGACACCAAATTGACAGCAGCATCTCCTTCCAGAAGCTCGACCCCAACCATTTCCTCGTCAAAAAGCTGTTGGCAAGCTGGAAAACGGCCGCGCAGCCGCTCAAACTGAACTTCGCCAACTATGAGGGCATGTGTCTGGGCCGCACCCTGAACGATGGGCGCCGCACCCTGCTCCTGATCAGCGACTCACAAGGTGGCTACACCAAAGGCCCCTTCCACCTGAAGGACTATGTCAAGGTAATCGTGCTGGGCGAGTGACTCTCCCGCCACAGCCATCTGTCCGAAATGGCAGCCTTCTATACCGAAGTTACGGCCGCCCGGCTGGCAGACCACGACCCCCGCACACAGTATTTTTCCCTATTCTGTCAACCCAAGTCTGCAAAGTTTGTACTTATTACAAATTAGTTAAAAGAATACATTGGCATTTGTTGCATGAGTGAAACTAATGTCCTACCTTTGCAAAGCAAAACACAAGAATGGACTTTGGCTCGCTGGTCTTTTTGAATAGCGTTTCTCACCGGCCTACCTTATTCGCCAACGGCCCATGTCGGCAGTACAGTTCCGCCATAGGCCAGCATCAGGCCGGAAACGGCACCTCGCAGTCAAAACCACATTATTCACTCCTTTAATTTTTGAACCAATGAACTTTATTGAAGGACCCTGGAAGGAACAAATCAACGTGACCGACTTTGTTCACCGCAACCTCACCCCGTACGAAGGCGACGCCTCATTCCTCGTAGGTCCCACAGACCGCACCCGCAAACTGTGGAACATCTGCCTGCAGGCTCTCGAAGAGGAACGTGCCAACGGCGGTGTACGCTCACTCGACCCCAACACCGTATCAACGATCAGCTCACACAAGGCTGGCTACATCGATAAGGAAAACGAACTGATCGTAGGCTTGCAGACCGACGAACTGCTCCGCCGCTCTATCAAGCCCTTCGGCGGTATCAAGGTGGTCGAAAAGGCCTGCGCCCAGCAAGGCACCGAGGTGAGTCCCAAAGTGAAGGACATCTTTACGCACTACCGCAAGACGCACAATGACGGTGTGTTTGACGTATACACAGAGGAAATCCGCCGCTTCCGCTCGCTCGGCTTCCTGACCGGTCTGCCCGACAACTATGCCCGCGGACGCATCATCGGCGACTACCGCCGTCTGGCTCTCTACGGCATCGACCGCATCATCGAAGCCAAGAAGGAAGACCTGAAGCACCTGAACGGTCCGATGACCGACGCACAGATCCGCCTGCGCGAAGAGGTGGCCGAACAAATCAAGGCACTGGCCGAAATCAAGGTGCTGGGCGAATACTACGGTCTCGACCTGAGCCGTCCCGCACAGAACGCACTCGAAGCTGTACAGTGGGTCTACATGGCCTACCTCGCTGCCGTGAAGGAACAGGACGGTGCAGCCATGTCGCTCGGCAACGTTTCGTCGTTCCTCGACATCTACATCGAGCACGACCTGAAGCACAACCTCATCGACGAGACCTACGCTCAGGAACTCATCGACCAGTTTGTCATGAAGCTCCGCATGGTTCGCCACCTGCGCATGGAGGCATACAACGAAATCTTCGCCGGCGACCCCACCTGGGTGACCGAATCGATTGGCGGACGCTTCAACGATGGCCGCACCAAGGTTACGAAGACCTCGTTCCGCTTCTTGCAGACGCTCTACAACCTCGGTCCTTCGCCCGAGCCCAACCTCACCGTGCTCTGGAGTCCCGAACTGCCCGAAGGCTTCAAGAACTTCTGCGCCAAGGTCAGCGTTGACACTTCCTCGATCCAGTACGAAAACGACACCCTGATGCGTGAAGTGCGCGGCTCCGACGACTACGGAATCGCCTGCTGCGTTTCTTATCAGGACATCGGCCGCCAAATCCAGTTCTTCGGCGCACGCTGCAACCTGGCCAAGGCCCTGCTGCTCGCCATCAACGGCGGACGTTGCGAAAAGACGGGTACCGTGATGGTCGAAGGCATTCCCGTGCTGACTAACGACAAGCTCAACTTCGAAGAGGTGATGCACAACTACAAGCTGGTGCTCACGCAGATTGCCCGCGTGTACAATGATGCCATGAACATCATCCACTACATGCACGACAAGTACTACTACGAGAAGGCACAGATGGCTTTCGTCGACACGAACCCGCGCATCAACCTGGCCTACGGCGCTGCCGGCCTGTCTATCGCTATCGACTCGCTGTCGGCCATCAAGTATGCCACCGTAACGGCCAAGCGCAACGACATCGGCCTGACCGAAAGCTTCGACATCCAAGGCGAGTTCCCCTGCTTCGGCAACAACGATGACCGTGTGGACCACCTCGGTGTAGACCTCGTGTACTTCTTCATGGAAGAACTCAAGAAGCTGCCTGTCTACAAGAACGCCCGCCCCACCCTCTCGCTGCTTACCATCACTTCCAACGTGATGTACGGCAAGAAGACGGGTGCCACTCCCGACGGACGCGCTGCCGGTGTGGCTTTCGCTCCGGGTGCCAACCCGATGCATGGCCGCGACAAGAGCGGTGCCATCGCTTCGTTGGCTTCGGTTGCCAAGCTGCGCTACCGCGACTCTCAGGACGGCATTTCAAACACCTTCAGCATTGTACCCAAGAGCTTGGGTCCCACGCCTGAAGAACGCGTGGAGAACCTTGTGACCATGATGGACGGCTACTTCACCAAGGGTGCCCACCACCTGAATGTGAATGTGCTGAACCGCGAAATGCTGGAAGATGCCATGGAGCATCCCGAGAAGTACCCGCAGCTGACCATCCGTGTGAGCGGCTACGCCGTGAACTTCGTGAAGCTCTCTCGCGAACACCAGCTGGAGGTTATCTCCCGCTCGTTCCACCAAAGCATGTAATCAGCTGATGCTGACTGACACCTATAAGTAAAGGGGTGCGTCCTACCGACGCACCCCTTTATATATATATGGAGTAAGAAGCAAGCCCATATAGGAGTTAAGCAGCAAAAGCCAATCGTCCGCTTATTCTCCTCTCTCTCAAAAAACTACAGTGCCTCCAGCATCCGCTTCAGCACCACCGTAGCCGAGATTTCACGGTTCGCCGCCTCGGGAATCACCAACGAGCGAGGCGACTCAATCACCTCATCGGTAACTATCATGTTACGACGCACAGGCAGGCAGTGCATAAAGTGAGCATGGTCAGTGACAGCCATCTGGCGGTCACTGACAGTCCACTCGCGGTCGGTGGAGAGAATCCTGCCATAGTCAGCAGCATTCGTCACGCCCGGACAGCTCCAGTTCTTGGCATACACGAAGTCAGCACCCTCAAACGCCTTCATCTGGTCATATTCCACACGGGCATCGCCCACAAAGAGCGGATCAAGCTCATAGCCCTCGGGGTGTGTGACAACCAGGTCCACATCGGCTGCACGCATCCACTCCGCAAAGCTGTTGGGCACAGCCTGCGGCAAAGCACGCGGGTGGGGTGCCCAGGTCAGCACCACCTTAGGACGCGGCTTCTCGCTGTGCTCCTTGATAGTAATCAGGTCAGCAAAGGCCTGCAACGGGTGTGCCGTGGCACTCTCCATCGAAAAAACAGGCCGCCCGCTGTAACGGATGAACTGCGTCAGAATGTTTTCGGCATAATCGGCCTCACGGTCAACCAGTCCGGCAAAGGTGCGCACGCCAATCAGGTCGCAGTAGGAAGCCATTACCGGAATCGCCTCCAACAAGTGCTCGCTCTTGTCGCCGTCCATCACCACGCCACGCTCCGTTTCCAGTTTCCAGGCACCTTGGTTCACATCGAGCACCACCACATCGAGCCCCAAATTGCGGGCCGCCTTCTGGGTGGAGAGGCGGGTACGGAGCGAATTGTTGAAGAAAATGAGCAGTGCGGTGCGATGACGGCCCAGATGCTCGTATTTATAGCGTTCTTGTTTGATTTCAGCCGCTTCGCGCAAAGCCACGTCGAGCGGACCGAGGTCAGATACATGAAGGAATGTGTGCATAGACTTATGAGATTTATCAGATTTACCGCAGCCACCCGCCATTCGTGCCGCGAGTGCTGCGACTGTGCAAATGTAAGCATTTGTTTCCATAACGCTGTGTGCCCGCCACTTTTTCCGCCGAAAACACCAGACTGTGCCATGCAGCCCAATAAAACAACTATCTTTGGATAAGATAGGCTGCATTCGGCAAAAAGCTCAAGTAAACTTGGCTTTCTTGCTCTCACTTGCACTATCTTTGCAGAAGATAGGCTGCGTTCGGCAAAAAGCTCAAGTAAACTTGGCTTTCTTGCTCTCACTTGCACTATCTTTGCCCTCGGATAAAGTTCAAGAGTGACAACTCAAGAACTACGAACGGAGCTTCCGCTCCACTGTGTAACACCCAAACAAAACAAATGATGAAGAAGACATTATTCGTGCTCACACTGGCTGCCACAGCCTGCACATTCGGCTGTGCGAAGAAATCGGCTAACCTCCCCGCCACGGCGCCAACCACCGAAGTAACGACACAAGCCGTTACAAAATCTTTCATCAAGACCCTGCCGGCCGACATTCCCGGTGCGCAAATCGTACAGGAACTGGCCAAGCAATACAAAGGCAAAGTGGTGCTCATTGACTTCTGGGCCACCTGGTGCGGTCCCTGCCGCCGGGCCATGACGCTGATTGACGAAATCAAGCCCGAACTCGCCAAGAAGGGCTGCGTGTTCGTCTATGTGACTGGCGAGAGTTCGCCCACCGACACATGGAAGCAAATGATCGAGAAGATCGAAGGCGACCATTACCGCCTGACCGAACAGCAATGGGGCGACATGTGCCGCTCTCTGGGCATTCCCGGCATCCCCTCTTACCTGCTGCTGGGCAAGGACGGCAAGACAGCTTACGACAACCTGAACGAAGGCGGCTATCCGGGAAGCGAGGTGCTGAAGCAGCAAATCGAAGTGGCCCTGACCCGCTGATGCCATGAAGAAATATGGCATAACTGCCTTGCTGGCTCTCGCGTTAGTGCTGGCTGTGACCGAGGCGCGCCGATCGGAAGGCGAGGCGCAGACTGAAACCACGGCCACACGGACCTTCCACACGCCCCGTGCAAACAGCCAAGCCGCAACCCCCACCGAAAGCAACGGTTCGTGGCAGCAGGCTGCCGAAGGACTCGAAATACCGCACTACGTGAGCAGCAGGGGCGGACAGCTCATCCGCCACACGGGCTTCACCCTCAGCTACGATGCCGACTTCAAGACACCGCAATGGGTAGCCTGGCAACTGACCGCCGAAAAGGTGGCGGGCGAAGAGCCGCGTGCCGATTCGTTTGCCCCCGACCCCGAAGTCAGAGGGGCCAAAGCCTATCCGCAGGACTACACCAACTCGGGCTACGACCGCGGACACATGGCCCCAGCCGGCGACATGAAGTGGAGTCGGAAAGCCATGCAGGAGAGCTTCTACATGACCAACATCTGTCCCCAGAACCGCAACCTGAACCGGGGCGACTGGAAGGATCTGGAGGAACTGGAGCGCACCTGGGCCACCCGGTACGGTACGGTCTACATCGTGGCCGGACCTATGTACACACGGAAGAACCCTCCGCGCATAGGCAACCACAAGGTGGCTGTCCCCGACTGCTTCTTCAAAGTGCTGTTAGTGGCCGGCGGTGCCGAACCCCAAGCCTACGCCTTTGTGTTCAGGAACGAAGCGGGAAGCCGACCGCTCAAGTTTTACCAGCACACGGTCGACGAGGTAGAGCGACTCACCGGCATCGACTTCTTCCCCGCCCTGCCCGACACGTTGGAAGCACGGCTCGAAGCAGCCATGAACCATGTCAATTGACAATTCATTAATATACATTACGAATTGGCCATGAACCGAATCATCACACTATGGCTGGCTTGCCTCTTCACCATGCAACTGCCGGCACAGACGACTGAAAGCGAGCCCGACGACCTCTATCCGACAAACACTCCGCCAGCCTACCGCTACCGCGTATATTTTACCGACAAGGAAGGCAACGGTTTCAGCGTGAAGCATCCCAAAAAGTTCCTTTCGCCTCAATCCATCGCGCGCCGTAAGCGCTATGCGCTGCCTGTCGACGAATACGACCTGCCCGTCACCCCCCGCTACCTCGATGCACTGCGGCAGCTGGGACTGAAAGTGTGCAACTGGAGCAAGTGGAACAACACGGCGGTAGTCGAAATGACCGACACCACGCTCATGGCCCAGGTGCGCAAGCTGCCTTTCGTGAAGGCCGACCGCCTGGTTTGGATCGCCCCGGAGCCTGCCGACTGGGCCACGCTCCTGCGTCGGGACATACGCTCACCCTACCGTCAGAACAAACTTTCACCCCGGCGCGACACGCTTGAGAACTACTATGGCCATGCAACCACCCAGGTCGCCATGCTGGGAGTCCACAAGCTGCACGCCAAGGGCTATCGGGGCCAGGGCGTCACCATTGCTGTCATCGACGCCGGCTTCTGTAATGCCAACCTCATTCCCGGTCTGTCCAAAGCCGACATAAAAGGAACCCGCAACTATGTACAGCCCGACCAGAGCGTCTACAATGACCAGACTCACGGCACACAGGTACTGTCGTGCATAGCCGCCAACGAACCCTACTCCCTGGTCGGCACAGCCCCCGATGCCACTTTCTACCTGCTGCAAAGCGAAGACGGCGACACTGAACAGCTCGTCGAAGAGGACAACTGGTGCGCGGCACTGGAATACGCCGACAGCCTCGGCTGCGACATCGTCACCAGTTCGTTGGGCTACCAGCTCTTCGACCACAAGACGATGGACCACCGCTATTGGGAACTCGACGGACAGACGGCCCTCAACAGCCGCAGCGCATCGCTGGCCGCCAGCCGCGGCATCCTGCTCCTCAACAGTGCCGGCAACTCAGGGCGCGGAGCTTGGAAGAAGATAGGCTGCCCGGCCGATGCCCGCGACATCCTGGCTGTCGGAGCCGTCGATACGAACCGCTGCAACACACTCTTCTCCTCGGTCGGCCATTCAGCCGACGGACGCATCAAGCCCGACCTCATGGCCATGGGCGAAGACTGTGCCGTCTACAACGCCGACGGTAAGCCCGACACAGCCGACGGCACCTCCTTCGCCTGTCCCATTCTGTGCGGCGCGGCAGCCTGCCTCATACAGGAATTTCCCTACGCACGCCCCACAGCCATTATCCGTGCCCTGCAACAGAGTGCCGACAACGCCGCCCACCCCGACAACATCTTTGGCTACGGCATACCCTGGTTGCCCAAGGCTGAAAAACTGCTGGGGACACCCACACAGAGATCCTTCTGACACGAGAAACGCCCCATGCCGTCCACACCCCCTTCCTACCGTTCCGTGAGCCGTGCCGCCCAGCCCGGCAGTCCCCTGAGCCTCTTCGAGCTGAACAGCATGGTGCGCGCCGTGCTGCGCCACACCCTGCCCCAAACCTATTGGCTGGCAGCCGAAATCAATGAGCTGCGCGTGGCCTCAAACGGACACTGCTATGTCGAACTCATACAGAAGGACGAGACGAGCGAAACCATCGTGGCCAAGGCGCGCGGAAACATCTGGCGCAGCCACTACCCGCAGCTGGCCGCAGCCTTCGAGCGCGCCACGGGACAGTGCCTGAAGGCTGGGCTGAAAGTGCTCATGGAGGTCGAAATCACCTTCCACGAACTCTACGGTTACTCGCTCAACATCACCGGCATCGACCCCACCTACACCTTGGGCGACCTGGCCGCCCGACGGCAGGCTATCATCCGGCAGCTCGAAAGCGACGGAGTCATCCACCTCAACAAGGACCTGCCCCTGCCCCCCGTCATCAGCCGGGTAGCCGTCATATCCAGTGCCACAGCCGCCGGCTACGGCGACTTCTGCAAACAGCTGCAACAGAGCGGCTGGCAATTCGCCGTCAAGCTCTTCCCCGCCACGATGCAGGGCGACCAGGTGGAACAGAGCGTCATCCGCGCACTCGACCTCATCGCGGCCGAAGCCCCCCTCTGGCAGGTCGTGGTCATCATCCGCGGAGGCGGCTCGACCGCCGACCTCAACGGTTTCAACACCTATCTGCTGGCAGCCAACGTGGCCCAGTTCCCCCTGCCCGTGCTCTCAGGCATCGGCCACGAACGCGACGAGACACTCGTTGACCTCGTGGCCCACACCTGCTTCAAGACCCCCACCGCCGTGGCAGCCTTCTTGGTGGAGAGCCGCGAAAACGAGGCGGCGCGCCTGCAACAGCTCGTCCGCCGCCTGCAAGCGGCAGCCCAGACCCTGCTCCACACCCACGGCCAGCACCACGCCTCCCTGCTCCACCGCCTGCAACTCTCGGCCGCCCGACAGCTGCACGCCCAACAGAGCCGCCTGCTCCGACAGCGCACGCAGCTCAACGTCGCGAGCCAGCTCGTAATCCACACCCAGCACCACCGGCTCGTCCTTCTCCGCCAACGGTTGGAACAGGGCGCACACGCCCGTACCGACACAGCGCGCGTCCGGCTCCAACTGCTCAGGCAGCGTGCCCAATCAGCCTCCCCCGAACGCATACTGAACCTGGGCTATACCCTCACCCTGAAGCAAGGCCACATCGTGCGCCACGCCTCCCAGCTCCGACCCGGCGACGACATCGTCACGCAGTTTGCCGACGGCGCGCGTCACAGCACGGTGCGTGATGATAGTTAATAGTTGAGAGTTTAAGAGTTTATATGTAAAGTCACTGAGCGGATGATTACTGCGCTTCATAGTGACCATATAAGCTATAAGCTATAAACTTTAAACTATAAACTATAAATATAAACTTTAAACTTATTCCATGTCCTCCAAGACCCCGACCTACGAAGCGAAGATGCAGCGACTCGAAGACATGGTCACCCAGATCGAGAACCATAGTCTTCCGCTCGACCAGCTCGTCACCACACTCAAGGCCGCACTCAAGCTGGCCGACGACTGCGACAAAGAACTCAAACGCATCGAAACCGATACCAACCGACTCCTACAGCATGAGCAAGAACAAACTGTCTAAATTCGCCGACATGGAACACTACCCCCACGTGTTCCAGGCCCCCGGCGTAGCCACCGACCCATCCCCCTTCCCCCTGCGGGGCCAGTGGAACGAACGCTTCTTCCACAACGACCACCCCATTGTGCTCGAACTGGGCTGCGGCCGTGGCGAATACACCGTAGGGCTGGCCCGCCTCTTCCCCGACAAGAACTTCATCGGAGTCGACATCAAGGGAGCACGCATGTGGACCGGTGCCACCGAATCCCTCCGCCAAGGCATGACCAACGTAGCCTTTCTGCGCACCCACATCGAGTTCATCGACCGCTTCTTTGCCCCCGGCGAGGTGGCCGAAATCTGGCTCACCTTTTCCGACCCCCAGATGAAGAAAACCACCAAGCGGCTCACCTCGACCTACTTCCTCGCCCGCTACCGCCGTTTCCTCCAGCCCGACGGACTCATCCACCTGAAGACCGACAGCCACTTCCTCTTCACCTACACCACCTGCATGGTCCAGGCCAACCGCCTCCCCGTAGCCTTCAGCACCGACAACCTCTACCACACACTCGAAGCCACGGCCGATGACGAAGTGCGCCAGATTCTCGGCATACAGACCTACTACGAGCAACAGTGGATTGCCCGCGGCCTCACCATCAAGTACCTCAAGTTCCGCCTGCCCGCTGAAGGCCCGCTCACGGAGCCCGAAGTCGACATACCCCTCGACGAATACCGCAGCTACAACCGCTCGAAACGCTCGGGCCTCTCCACCAGCCGCTGACCTCCCCCCCAGCATTCTGAATTGTCTAACCCCCTAATAGAAACCCTATGTTGAAACATATTGTCATGTGGAAATTCATTGACGGCGCACTCGACCAGAGCGCAGCCGACCACGCCCTGTGGATGAAGCAGCACCTCGAAGCCCTCGTCGGCGTGGTGCCCGAAATCCGCCACCTCGAAGTAGGCATCAACACCAGCCACAGCCCCATGGCCTACGATGCCGTGCTCACACTCACAGTCGACGACGCCGACGCCCTACAGCGCTACCGGCAGCATCCCGCCCATCAGGAAATCTCGCAACACTGCCACGCCGTGCGCAGTGCCCGCGTCGTAGTCGACTACACCGTCTAACACCACCCCCCATGCAACTCTATCCCAAACTCATCACCGATGCGCTGGCCACCGTACGCTACCCCGGCAGCGGCCAGAACCTCGTCGAAGCCGGCATGGTCGACGACGACCTGCGCATCGACGGCCAGAGCGTCAGCTTCACCCTCCTGTTTGAAAAGTCCACCGACCCCTTCCTCAAATCCGTGGTCAAGGCTGCCGAAGCAGCCATCCACACCTATGTCGACAAGGCGGTCCAAGTCACCGTCCACACCCGCACCCTCCAGGCCGCCCGCCCTGAGCCTGGCAAGATGCTGCCACAGGTGCGCAACGTCATCGCCGTCAGCTCCGGCAAGGGAGGCGTAGGCAAGAGCACTGTCGCCGCCAACCTCGCCGTCTCCCTGGCCCGCATGGGCCACACCGTGGGCCTCCTCGATGCCGACATCTTCGGTCCCTCCGTCCCCAAGATGTTCCATCTCGAAGCCGAACGCATCTTTGCCGAACAGCGCGACGGACGCCAGTTGCTCATCCCCGCCTACAAATACGGCGTGAAGATACTCTCCATCGGCTTCTTTGTCAACCCCGACACCGCCACCCTCTGGCGCGGCGGCATGGCCTCCAACGCCCTCAAGCAGCTCATCGCCGACACCGACTGGGGCGAGCTCGACTACCTCGTGCTCGACACGCCGCCCGGCACCTCCGACATCCACCTCACCCTCCTCCAGAACCTCGCCATCACCGGTGCCGTCATCGTCTCTACCCCCCAGGCCGTAGCCCTGGCCGATGCACGCAAGGGCATCGACATGTACCGCAACGAGAAGGTCAACGTGCCCATACTCGGACTGGTCGAAAACATGGCCTGGTTCACGCCCGCCGAACTGCCCGACAGCCGCTACTACCTCTTCGGCCGCGAAGGCGTGAAGCGCCTGGCCGAGGAGATGCACGTGCCCCTGCTGGGCCAGATTCCTCTCGTACAGGGCATCTGCGAGAGCGGCGATGCCGGCGAACCCGCCGCCGTAGCCACCGACACCCTCACCTCCGCCGCCTTCCTGTCCCTGGCTCAGGCTGTAGTCGAAGCCACCGAACGGCGCAACCGCGAACAGCCCGCCACTACCATCGTACAGATGAACAAGGCGTAGCACTCTGGGCGGGCATGGTAAAGACCCGCCCGTTGTCAAGCTCATCTGGGGCGACAGAACCTCACCCCGTACAATCCACCCAAGAGCACTATATGGCAAAAGGGCCTATACACCCACCGTCGGGGTGTATAGGCCCTTGTTGTTCCCGTCGAGCGCGGGGAAATATAATAGTTATGCCATCAACAGTATTCTTCTTCGGGATCGTCAGGATAGCCTCCTCCGAAATTCACGTCCGTTTCGTCCACTCCTGACAGACACTGCACCTACTCAGAATGCACTTTGTAGCACTTCATTTCGGGCTTTATATATTGCTTGTCCAGATTATGGATTGCAAATCAGTTTTCCGTCCTTGATAACCCAACCTTTCTGCGAACTTCCTGCCGGCAGACGGCGTCCGCTGAGATCGTAGGTCTCTGCCGCCTTGCGCTCATCGCCGTAGACGTTCACAATGCCCGTCACATTCTCATCGCCAATGACTAAAAGCACAATGCTGCTCACAGAAGCTGCTGGCAATGCCGAATGGCGTGGCGTGACAGTCAGGTAGTGACGCATAGGTTCCAGACTGTTGAAATGCTGCCATGTTTCGTCTGCACATAGCGTATACGGGTCGTACAGCGCTACGCCGCTCTCGCCCATTTCGGTGTAGGTACCCGTGAAAGTATAGGTGAAATCCACGCTCTGGCAGTCGATGCTGTTCGTTTCGGCCTGTGCGAGAGTGACATCGGTCAAATCCAGCACCATGTCACAGTCAATACCGCTAAGTGGCTTCACCAAGTAAGGATAGTTGGCCTTCAGCGTCACGCCGGGCTGCTGGCGGAAGCTCTCCACCACGGTTTTTTCAGCCACGCCGTTGTCGTCCAAGTCATACTGATGCACGTTGTTGATGCGTGAGAAGGCATATTTTTCGCAAAGCTCAGCGGTCAGCGTCAGGTCGAAGGGCACGTACCAGGTAGTCCATGCCATCCCGCTGAAGGTGCGGCCGTAGGTGAAGTCTGTAGCGGTGAACACCGCTTGGTTGTCGTACGTTGTGGCATCCAGCAAGTCGTATGTTGCCACGCTGAAAGCCGTCTCATCCTCATTGGGAACAGCTTCGATGGTTCCTGCCGCATCGGCGAAATACTTTGTTAAGCCGCAACCATCTTCCTGACATACCTTATAATAAATCTTTTTGACATTGTCGAAGAGGATTTCGCCGGTAAAGTCATGGTCTGTGGTTGCAGGGTCTTTGACTGTGAAATATCCGGTTGTATAGTTGGCATAGCTGGCATCTGTCTTGTTGGGATCATACGGAATAGCTCCAACAAGGGAAGTACAGTCGGCAAACATTAAGCTTGATGAGGTAACGCCCGCAATGGTGAACAAGTCAGAGGCATATATGGTAACGAGACTTGAGCAACCATAGAACATGCTTTCCATCGTCGTCACATTGGCAGTATTGAAGTTTGACAGGCCGAGCGAGGCAAGGCCTGAGCAACCATAGAACATATAGCCCATATCCTTCACATTGTCGGTTTTGAAGTTGGCCAGGCCGAGCGAGGAGAGACTTGAACAACCATAGAACATACCGTACATACTCGTCACATTGGCGGTATCGAAGTTTGACAGGTCGAGCGAGGTGAGGCCTGTGCATATAAACATACCTTCCATCGTCGTCACATTGGCGGTATTGAAGTTTGACAGGTCGAGCGAGGTGAGACTTGAGCAACCATAGAACATGCCTTCCATCGTCGTCACATTGGCAGTACTGAAGCCTGACAGGTTGAGCGAGGCAAGGCCTGAGCAACCATAGAACATATAGCTCATATTCGTCACATTGACGGTATTGAAATTTGACAGATTGAGCGAGGTGAGGCTGGAGCAATCATAGAACATCGCACCCATATCCGTCACATTGTCGTTGCTGAAACCTGACAAATCGAGCGAGGTGAGGCTTGCGCAACCACGGAACATTTGTCTCATAGACCCCACATTGGCGGTATTGAAGTTTGACAGGTCGAGCGAAGTGAGGCCTGAGCAACCATAGAACATGAGCCCCATATTCGTCACATTGTCGGTTTTAAAGTTTGACAGGTCGAGCGAGGTGAGGCTGGAGCAACCATAAAACATAGTTCCCATCGTCGTCACACAGGTGGTGTTGAAACCAGACAAGTCAAGCGAGGCGAGGCCTGCGCAACCACGGAACATTTGGTGCATGTCCGTAACCTTGTCGGTATGGAAGCCTGACAGGTTGAGCGAGGTGAGTTTTGAGCAACTATCGAACATATAGCTCATATCCGCCACATTGTCGTTGCTGAAGCCTGACAGATTGAGCGAGGTGAGTTCGGAGCAGTTTTGGAACATAGAGCCCATATACGTCACCTTGGCAGTGTTGAAACCCGACAGGTCGAGCGAGATGAGGCTTGAGCAACCATAGAACATATAGCACATGTTCGTCACATTGGCTGTATTGAAATTTGACAGGTCGAGCGAGGTGAGGCTGGAGCATCCACTGAACATAGAGGCCATATCCGTCACCTTGACGGTGTTGAATCCTGACAGGTCAATCGAGGTGAGGCTGGAGCAACCAGCGAACATAGAGGCCATATCCGTCACCGCTGAAGTATTGAGATTCTCAACACTCTGGATTTCTGTCAATGCGCTACAATCAAGAAACCATCCATGGCATGAACCTGTTTGTGCATCGGCGAATGAAGTGTCGAATACAACTGTCTTAATGCTGGACGCTTTGTCGAGCCATTTTTTACCGTAAAAGTAATAACCATCATACACCAGTTGGGTCTCCGTGCTTGTAGGCACGGTTTCATCATACATAAACGTCAGCGTACCAGTCTCTGTGTCGAGCACCGTGTACATCGTTCTTGCTGCCCACGTCGCGTTAATGCAAAAGAAGAGAGTGAGAAGTGAGAATAATTTTTTCATGAAATAGGATAAAGAAAAGGCGTGCAACCATCCGTGTGCTTGCCTATTCTCGGGCTACCGCCAAGTGGCCCTTTCGCATAACAAGCGCAGAATGGCTCACGCCATAGGGCGTGAACCTTCATACTGCTTGTCCTCATGCGAATATAAATTTGGAGGTATTCGAGAATAGAGAACAAGAGCAAAAGCTCAGTAATATGTATGTTCTAAATCAAGTCTATGGGAAACGGAACGCGCACGGAGTGAAATAGGGAGAGGCTGTGTGCCTCGCCGTTATAGCTCTGAATTGCCTGCCGCTGCCCATAGTGCTGGCGTGCGGAGGCGGTGCGTTCGTCGGGTACTGTCTGTTTCGTAGGTGGTCATCCGGGCCGCAGGCGAAAAGATGCTGCGGGGGAATTTGCGCGGAATAGGGTTAGAAAGTGAAACGTGGCATTCTGTCTGTCAGGGGGGTGTAGCAGCGAATGAATGCGTGTTCGCCGGCAACCGTGTCGGCAAAAGTAGTACAAGCGCAGGAATTAGGCAAGAAAAGGCCAGTGTTTTAGGTTTGAGTGATGAGGGGCTTATGAGATGGTAGCACTAACGGCTGGAAGGGCAAACAAAGGTCTGGCTGGTGGCAAACAATGAATAAAAGCGGGCTTTTGCCCGCCCTCCCAGTCCGAGCACTTCAAGCCGGCGGTTGTCAAGCTCATTGGAGACGATGGTGCACTGAGGAGGGCGAGGCTCAGTCGAAACGGAAGTAAGGAGAGAGCCGCTCGAAGTCAGCGGGCGCAAACTCCTTGTAAAGCTGCAAGTCGCGCCAGGAAGTCAGCGGCCCATACTTGCGGATATGATTGGCAATGACTTTGGTCTGCTCGTAACTGAGATAGGGATGGCGCACCAGCTCTCTGAACGAAGCGCGGTTTATCCGGATTGTACGGGGCGAGACCTCGCCCACGGTAAACCAACGCGACAGGCCGGGAGGCATGTCGTCCAGCTCCTCAATCTGCGACACGCTGACATAGCCGCCCAAGCGCGTGCGGTAGTCCACAATGCGGCGCGCCCGCCAGCTGCCGATGCCGGGAATGTGCTTCAGCTGCGTGGTGTCAGCGTCGTTCAGCGCAATCACCGTGCCCTCCGGATATTTCTCTGCGGGCTGGTAGCGGGGTGTCTCCTCCGCGCCGTCCCGTTCTCCACTGCGTCTATCCGCAGGGCGGCGCGGCCCGTCCGCGTCCGCTATGCGCACATAAGGGCGCAGTCGTTCGAACTCCGCGCACGTGAGGCCATACAGCCGGCCGAAGTGTTCGGTCGAACGCCAACGACCACCCTTGCGGCGGTATTTCATCATATTACGCACCTGCCAGGGCTTCAGTCCCAGCTCCAAGAGGGTGAGCGAATCGGCCTGGTTGGGGTCGAAGGCGAAAAGATGCACCGCCGGCCCTGCCCCCTTTTCGTCATCTACTGTCGCAGAGGGGGCGTGCAGCCGGCTGTCGAGGTCTGAGAGGGCGGCCCGTTCCTGGGGCGTGAGCGACGGTGTGCGGCCGATGGGCGCAAACCGGCGGCTGAGCCACAGCACAGACACGGCCACGACTACCAGCAGGGCCGACAGGGCAAGGGTCTTCTGACTTTCTTTTCTCCAACGTTTTTTCATGGTCAATAACTGGTGGTGGCGAGTTCAAGGCTGCTGGGCTGTACCGCTGCTGCCGTATTCGTACCACCACCAATAGGTTTCGCCGTAGGAACGGCGCAGGAGGTTGACGCGCTGGGGGCCGGGGGAGAGGGTGCGCGAGAGGTCGAGGTAGTCGCGCAGGTTGGCTTCAATGGCGGCATCGCGGTAGATGACTGTAGGGTGCGTGCGCACGCGGGCGTACCACACTAAGGCTTGGGCGTAGTAGCGCGGCAGGCGCGACTGGCGCACGGACTGGGGGTAGTAACGCGTGACTTCGGCGGCGAATTGGTCGAGCTGGCGGTCGAGCAGCAGGCCGCAGAGGTAGTAGTCGACGGGGAGCTGGGGCGGACGCTCACACGACTGGCCCCGAGTGGCGGCTTCGGCGCAACGGCGGAGGTAGCTGATGGGGGATTCGGCGGGCTGCGGCGCGAGGCCCAGAAGACGGGTGAGACTGTCGGGGGGCAGGATCAGGGCTTGGCGGCGGTCGGTGGGCAGGAGGAGCAATCCGCTGCCTCCGGGAGGTATGGGCTGCTGGAAGAGGTGGTCGCCCAGTCCGCGGGGCTGGGTGGTCGCGAGGAGGAAGCTGCGCAGGGCGAAGAGGCGCGGGGTGGCCGCCAGCTCAACTTCGCCGACACGGTAGGCGCGCTCGGGCTGAGGACTGCGCAGGGCGGCGGCGGTGCGCAGCTCGTAGTGGACGGTGTCGGGGACGGCGGTGCCGAGCCCGATGTAGAGGAGGAGAAGGAGGAGCTGGAGGGCGCGGGGCAGGAACTTCTGCCACGGGCTGCGCGCGGGTCCGTGGCGCCGCTGGTAGTAGCGGTCAATCTGCCAGCCGGCCCACACCATGAGGAGGGCGGCGGCGAGGAGGCCGCACTGCCAGCGGAGCGAGGCGAAGGGGAGGCTGGGCACGGCGGCACTGAACCAGGCAACGCTGACGCTGGCTATGGTCTTCGCGATGCGGCGCGGGGCGAGGAGGCGGCGCACGGCGCGCAGGGCCAGCGCGGCCAGCAGGGTGGGCAGCAGGGCCAGGAGGGGCGCGCTGCATGTCACGGGCCGGCCGCAGAACTGGCTGCAGAGGTAGACCAGAACGTCGCCCTGGGCGTAGGCGAAATGGAGGTAGACGAAGAGCAGGAGGGTGAACTGGAACATGGAGGGGGGGGAGGGTGATAAAAAGTTTATAGTTGAGGGTTTATAGTTTACGGGAGTCGCTGTGAAGCGCAGGGGGCGCAAAATGCTTAGCGACTTGTCTCCTCTTATAAACTACAAACTCTCAACTATAGACTGCAATAACGCTGGCCTTCGGGGGCCTCGGTTGCGTGTGGAGATCGGCAGCGGCCTGACAACCCGGCGGGGGTCAGTTGGCGGGTGCGGCAGGTGCAGCGGGTGCGGCAGGTGCAGCAGGTGCGGCAGGTGCAGCAGTGGTTACGACGGTGTCGCTGTCAGCGCTGCGGGGCGCGAAGAAGATGGTGGCTACGGCAAAGACGACGAGGGCACCGGCGAGCGTCCAGGTGGCCTTTTCGACTACGTCGGTCGTCTTGCGCACGCCCATGATCTGGTTAGACGCGGCGAAGTTGGAGGCGAGGCCGCCGCCTTTGGACTCCTGGATGAGCACGACGAAGGTGAGCAGGATGGCGGTGATGACGGCCAGAATTACGAGTACAGAATACATGTCAGTTATTGTTTTTGATGATTTTTGTTGATGATGAGTTTCTGCAAGAAGCGGATTTGGTCTGCAAAATAAGCACTTTTTTTTGGATTGGTCAAGTTTACCTTGCGCATTATTTCGAGAGCTTTCTCATATCGCTGCTGGCGGATGTAGATTTTGGCGAGCGTGAGGGTGAGGTAGCCTTCTTCGCCCGTATCGGCGGCGGTGTCGCCGTCGGGGGGAAGTTCAGGTGTAAACTGGGGTGTCTCCTGGAGTTGGATGCGCTCGGGACGGTTCTCGATGAAGTCGTCGATGAGGGTGTCGCTGCGCCGAACGGGCTGCTGCGGCTCGGCGGGCTGGGCATCCTCCATCTGGAGCAGAAAGGCGGCGTAGTCGGTGGTGGCGTCGGCGGCGGTGAGCTTGCGGCCTGTGGGGCGCAGGGCGGGGTCATCGGGGGCAGCGCGCAGGAAGTCGTCGATGAGCGAGGCGGTGCGGTCGGCTCCGGCGGGCGGCGCGACGGGCTCGCGGCGCAGGGGCGTGGGCTGGATGGCGTAGTTGCCGCCTTCGACCATGTTGAAGAGTACCCTGCGGTCGGGCAGGAAGAGGGCGGCCTTGCGCAGTTCCTCGCCAAAGAGGGGGTCGTGGAGCAGGAACAGATTCTTCAGGAACAGGAGGCGGGCGGACTGGTAGTAGGGGTATTGGGCCACCAGCTCACGAAGGGCATGGAGGGTGTCCTTGTTCAGCCTGTCGGGATGGGTGATCAGTTCGGCTATTTCCATGGTGGGCGGTTGTGGGTGGATGAGAGGAAAGGAGAAGAGGGGTTACCAGTCGGCCACGGTGGCGTTGAAGATTTGGTCGCAGAGGTCCTTGACCATTTCTGTCACTAAGGTCTCCTGGACGGCGGTGAGCTGCTGGCTGGAGTCGTATTGCGTGGTGGCAGAGAACTGTTTCTCCCAGCTCTCGCGGGTACGGCTGTTCTCAAAGCGGATGTTGACGGTCATGCGCAGCTGGACCTGCGACGAGAAGCCGTCGGCCGAAATGGCCTTGTTGAACTGGTCGTAGGCGGTGATTTCGCCGGCGATGTGGAGGTCGCCGCCGCGCTTGACTAACTGCAGGCGAGTCTGGTTGGCGTACTGGTCCTGAAGCTGGTTGTTGAACATGGCTTCCATGGGGGCCCAGCCGTAGGGGGCGCGGTTCACGACTTTGTCGATCTGGATGGTCTTGATGAGGTCGTAGTTGATGCTGGTGCCGGTAAACTGGTATTTGACGCTGCAGGACGCAGCGAGCAGACACAGGAGGAACAGCAGGAGCTGGGGGAGGATTCGCTTCATGGTGGCGTGGCTGGAGGGGAGCTGGGGGATCGTATGTTGGGGGAGGTGACGCGGTGGAGGAACGGCGGGGGGGTTACTCCAGCCCGTACTCCTTGATCTTGCGGTAAAGGGTGCGCTCCGATATGCCGAGCTGGTCGGCGGCAGCCTTGCGCCGCCCGTTGTTGGCGGCGAGCGACTGCTGGATCATGGTACGCTCTACCTCTTCGAGCGAAAGGCCCGGGGACGGGGCGGCGGACGGCGTGCCGAAGGGCCGTGACTCACGGGGAGGGGGCGGAGCGGTTTCGTCGTCGCTGACTTCCTCAGCCTCCCAATAGGGGACTTCGGCGGTGTCGTCCTTGTTGAGCTTGGGCGCGACATGGCTGCCGCCGAGTACGAGGCCGGCACTGTCTGGCTGACGGGCGGAACGGAGCGGGGTGTCGTCTTGGCGTTGGTGGATGATGCGCTTCAGCTCTGTCACGTCGCGCCGCAGGTCGAAGAGTATCTGGTAGAGGATTTCGCGCTCGTTGTCGAAGCTGTGGCCCTCTTTCGCAGGGCCGACGGCCACAAGCTGGGTGTGGGGCGACTCGGCGGGCAGGTAGCGCGACAGAACCTCGGGGGTGATTTCGCGCTCCTCAGCGGTGACGCTCATGTTCTCGGCCAGATTCTTGAGCTGGCGCACGTTGCCGGGCCAGGAATAGGCCACCAGCATGCGCTGGGCGGCCTCGTCGAGGCGCACGGGGGGCATGTGGTACTTTTCGCTCATGTCGAGGGCGAACTTGCGGAAGAGGAGGGCGGCATCGCCGCCGCGGTCGCGCAAGGCGGGCACAGCGATGCTGACGGTGTTGAGGCGGTAGTAGAGGTCTTCACGGAACTTGCCGCCAGCTATGGCCTTGGCCATGTTGACGTTGGTGGCGGCAACGATGCGCACGTCGGTCTTGCGCACCTCGCTCGACCCGACGCGGATGTATTCGCCCGTTTCGAGAACGCGCAGCAGGCGGGCCTGGGTCGGGAGGGGCAGCTCGCCGACTTCGTCAAGAAAGAGGGTGCCGCCGTTGGCTGCGGCAAAGTAGCCTTCGCGCTGGTCGACAGCTCCGGTGAAGGCTCCCTTCTCGTGGCCGAAGAGCTCGGAGTCGATGGTGCCTTCGGGTATAGCGCCGCAGTTGACGGCGAAATACTTCTTGCCTCGCCGCTGGCTGTGGTCGTGGATGATGCGCGGGAAGGACTCCTTGCCCACTCCGTTCTCGCCCGTAACGAGCACCGAGAGGTCGACAGGGGCTATCTTCAGGGCTATCTCCAGGGCGCGGTCCAGCGCCTCGCAGTGGCCCACTATGCCGTAGCGTTGCTTGATGCGTTGTAACGTGTCTTGTTGCATGGGGGAAGTGGTTGTAACGACTGCAAATATACGCTTTATTTGGGAAACGGGGCTGCGCTGGCTTCGCGACGCGCGCGGTCTGGGCTCTTCTCTACGGAGTGGGGGGACGGTCAGGGGTTGAGCTCTTCGCCCCGTATGCCGAGTGCCGACATGAGAGAATAGGCCAGTATCTGCTGGTCGAAGCCGCGCCCTACGCAGGGCTCCATGGTGTAGAGGGTGACGCGCGGGGCGTGGGGCTGGGCACAGAGCTGCCTGAGCTGGTCGCCGTATTCGAGCATGTCGCCCACGACCATGAGGTTCTCGATGCTCTGGGCCTGGGAGAGCATGGTGAAGGACTGGAGGAAGAAGTCCTGCCGGCTCACGATGTCCTCGACGGGGAAGGTGAAGAGGGTGAAGCGGCCCACAGGGTCGACAAAGGGGGTATCGTTGAGATCGGCCTCGAACGCGAGCTTGTGGTTCTCGTCGTGGAAACACGTGAGCCGGAAGTAGTCGAGGCAGGGCTTCGCCTTGGTGTGGAGGAAGTGGACCTGGACGGTGTTGTCGCCGCGCTCCAGTCCGCCGTCGAGGGCCACGCAGTTGATCCAATGACAGAGATCGGCCTTGGGCAGGCGGCGTTCGAGCATCCGCTCAAAGTTGACGGTGAGGTCAAAGGCCAGACCGTCAAGGTAGTCGGCATCCACCAGTATGACGTGGGGTGCCCAGGTGTTGGGGTTATTCTTCATCGGTCAAAAAATCTTCATCGAACAGATAGTCTTCGGCTGCAAATTCATCGAGGGCGCGACGGTCCTTCTTGGTAGGACGGCCTGTGCCCCGCGCGCGGTTAACGAATCCGCTGATGCGACTCATTTCGAGCAACTCGTACTGTGCCGGGGGCGTGATGTTGTCGAACACTTCGGGGAGGACTTTGGCTCCCACGCGCTTCTCGATGGGCTGCTTCACCCGGAAGGTGTAGGTTACGGGGGACTTGCGTACGCTCACTTCGTCGCCTTCCTTCACGGTGCGGGCGGGCTTGGCGGCTGCGCCGTTGATGCTCACGCGTCCGTTCTTGCAGGCATCGGCCGCCAGCGTGCGGGTCTTGTAGATGCGGGCAGCCCAGAGCCACTTGTCTAAACGGGCTTCCATGGGAGTCACTTGTTGTTATACTGGTTCATGGCTACGCTCAAGCCTGCCAGACAAAAGGTCTTCACGGCTTCGCCGGCGAGCTTGACGCGCTCGTCCATCTGGCGCAGCTCCTCCTCGCCGAACTCACCCAGCACGTAGTCTATCTGCCCTCCGCGCTGGAAGTCGCTGCCTATGCCGAAGCGCAGGCGTGCGTACTGCTGGGTGCCGAGCACGGAGGTGATGTGCTTCAGTCCGTTGTGGCCTGCCTCGCTGCCGCCGGGCTTCAACCTCAGCTTGCCAAAAGGCAGGGCCAGATCGTCGACGACTACGAGCAGGCGTTCGAGAGGTATGTTCTTCTCCTTCATCCAGTAGCGCACGGCATTGCCGGAGAGGTTCATATAGGTGGAGGGTTTGAGCAGGATGAGTGTCTGGTTCTTCACCTTCAGGGTGGCCACGAAGCCGTAGCGACGGTCTTCGAAGGCGACCTTCCCTTCCTCTGCCAGCGCATCGACGACACGGAACCCGACATTGTGGCGGGTGCGGGCATATTCGTCGCCGATGTTGCCCAAACCGACAATCAGGTAGTTCATGGGGAAACGGGGGATTATATTTATAGGGTTATAAGAGAAAAGGTTATGAGGTTATAAAGTAACGCTTTAAGCGGCAGAATCATCATCCACTCTAACAGTAACTTTATAACCTCATAACCTTATCTCTCATAACCCGAAGGAAACGGCTTCATAGCCTTATTAACCTAAGAAGGTACTTGTGACGCCTTACTTGCCTTCCTTGGCGGCGGCAGCGGCGGCACCCATAGCGGCACGGGTCATCTTCACGGTGCAAACGATAACCTCCTTGGGAGTTACCATTTCGAGACCTTCGAAGCTGAGTTCACCGGCCTTGATGCTCTTGCCGAGCTGGAGCTTGGTCACGTCGACGAAGAGCTTTTCGGGGATGGTGTCGTAGAGGGCGCGTACCTGGAGCTTGCGCACCATCATCATGAGGCGGCCACCGGCGCGCACACCGTCGGCCAGACCCTGGGCAACCACGGGCACTCCCATAACGATGGGCTTCTCGGCGTGTACTTCGTAGAAGTCTACGTGGAGCACGTTATCCTTGACGGGGTGAAACTGTACTTCCTTGATGATGGCCTTGTGGTCAACGCCGTCGATGTTGATGTCAACCAAGTAGATGTGGGGCGTGTAAATCAGTTTGTTGATCTCCTTTTCGGACACGTTGAAGTGGGTGGCTACGGGAGCACCGTTCTCGTCCTTCAACTCTCCGTACAGCACGCACGGAACCAAACCGTTCTTGCGGATTTCCTTGGTTGCTTTCTTGCCAAGGGCAGTGCGGACAACGCCGCTGATTGCAATCTGCTTCATTTGTCTTTTGTGTAAATAATAAATGTGTTACTCTAAATTAAGCCTTTCCCGGAGGAAGACCGGCCGTTAGAGACTGCCGACCGCCTGCGGGTAAAACCCTAAAAACTTAATTCGCCATCACACGCGGAGGGTGGTTTCGCCTCCACTGAGGGACAAATCGGGTGCAAAAGTACGCTTTTCTTTCGAATCTACGCACTTTCCTGCAATTTTATGTACCAAAAGTTGGTGTCGGGGCCTTCTGTCGGGGCCTTCTGTCAGGGATATCGGGGCGGCATGGGGAACTCCGGAGATCAGGCTTGGCGCAGTGCCTGCAGGTTCTGGTCGAGTTGCTCCACGCTGCCGGCTCCGACCAGCACGGTGGTCACGCCTTCCTGCTGCAAGACCCACCGCAGGGCCATCTGAGCCAGGGTGCGTCCCTGCGCCCGGGCCGTTCGGTTGAGCGCGTGCAGTTGTTCGAGCCGCTGCGGAGTGAGCGCGTCGCTCTTCAGAAAACGCTGCTGCGCCATGCGGCTGTCGGCGGGTATGCCCTGCAGGTAGCGGTCGGTGAGCAGTCCTTGGGCCAAGGGCGAGAAGCCCACGAACCCCATGCCCGCCTCACGGCAATATGACAGGATGCCGTCGTCGACGGGAGCCTGGTCGAACATGTTCAGGCGGCCCTGGTAGGCCAGCGGCGGACAGTCGCGGGCGGCCAGGTAGGCTACAGCTCGCTTCGTGGCTTCGAGCGGCCAGCGCGACAGGCCGACATAGAGGGCCTTGCCCTGACGCACCACATCGATCAGTGCCTGAAGGGTCTCCTCAAGGGGTGTTTCGGGGTCGTAGCGGTGGCTGTAGAAGAGGTCCACGTAGTCGAGCTTCATGCGGCGCAGGCTCTGGTCGAGGCTGGCCATGAGGCTCTTGCGCGACCCCCAGTTGCCGTAGGGGCCCGGCCACATTTCGTAGCCCGCCTTGGTGCTGATGAAGAGTTCGTCGCGGTAGGGAGCCAAGTCGGTGGCCATCAGGCGGCCCAACGTTTCCTCGGCACTTCCGGGCGGCGGACCGTAGTTGTTGGCCAAGTCAAAGTGGGTCACGCCGTGGTCAAAGGCATGGCAGGCCAAAGCGCGGCTGCGCGCGAAGTCGTCAGCCTGGCCGAAATGATGCCAGAAGCCCAGGCTGATCCGGGGCAGCAGCACACCGCTGCGCCCGCAGCGGGCATAGTGCATGCAGCCCGTGTAGCGTCCAGGCTGCGGCGTATAGGGGGTGGTTGCGCTGTTCGGCATGCGGCAGGGGGATTAGCGGAAGGAGTCGGTGAGCAGCTTGATTTCGATGGCGGGCGAGATGCGCTCATAGAGAATGTTGTAGACGGCATCGAGTATGGGCATGTTCACGTGGTACAGGCGGTTGATGTCCTTCATGCACTTGGTGGCGTAGTAGCCCTCGGCTATCATCTCCATTTCGATCTGCGCCGACTTCACGCTGTAGCCCTTGCCTATCATGGTGCCGAACACGCGGTTGCGCGAGAAGTTCGAATAGCCCGTCACGAGCAGGTCGCCCAGATAGACCGAGTCGTAGACTTGCCGGTCAATGGGATAGACGGCACGCAGGAAGCGGTTAGTCTCCTGCACGGCGTTGGCCATGAGCACACTCTGGAAGTTGTCGCCGTACTTGAGGCCGTTACAGATGCCGGCGGCTATGGCATAGACGTTCTTGAGCACGGAGGCGTACTCGATGCCGATGACGTCAAACGAGGTTTTGGTCTTGACATAGCCCGACGCGAGCGTTTCGGACAGAGCCTGCGCCTTCTCGATGTCGGCACAGCCCACCGTGAGATAGGTGAGGCGCGACAGGGCTACCTCCTCGGCATGGCTCGGCCCACCCAGAACAGCCAGGTTCTCGTCGGGCACGTTGTAGACCACCCTGAAGTATTCCGAACACACGAGGTTCTCGTCGGGCACGATGCCCTTGATGGCCGTCACGATGAAGTGGTCGTGGAGCTTGGTCTTGAGTTTCTTCAGGTGATTCTTCAGGTAGGGCGACGGGGTGACGAACACCAACGTGCGGCACGCGCGTGCCACCTCGTTGATGTCGGCTGTAAAGGTGATGCGGTCCGTGTCAAAACGCACGCTGGTGAGGTAAGAGGGGTTGTGGCCCTGGCGCTTGAACTCTTCGATGGCATCGGCGCGACGCATATACCAATACAGATGGTCCACCTTTTCGAGGAGCATCTTGGCTATGGCCGTTGCCCAACTGCCACTGCCCAGCACGGCTATATTGCCCAAATCGTACATAGCTTGAATGCGCTGCGCGCAGATTTAAGGAGCGTCTCACACATTCCACGCCTCGATGTCTTGGACCGAAGGCTTGGTGAGGTCGAGTTTGTACTTCTTGATGATTTCACCCAGTTGTTGCTGCACCTTCTGGGCGTTGACGTCCTTCAGGTCGGCCACGAGGTAGTAGCCTGCCTTTTGCAGCAGCGGCACGAGTTCTTCGGCAATGCCGGCCTCAACATACTTGGCGGCAGCATCGCGCGGAGCTTTCTTCTCGGGGCGCATCTGGGGGAAGAGCAGCACCTCCTGAATCTGCGTCTGGCCGGTGATGAGCATCACGAGGCGGTCGATGCCGATGCCGATGCCCGAAGTGGGCGGCATGCCATACTGCAGGGCGCGCAGGAAGTCCTGGTCGATGAACATGGCTTCGTCGTCACCCTTCTCTGAGAGGCGGAGCTGCTCCTGGAAGCGTTCTTCCTGGTCGATGGGGTCGTTGAGCTCGGAGTAGGCGTTAGCCAGCTCCTTGCCGTTGACCATGAGTTCGAAGCGTTCGGTGAGTCCGGGCTTCGAGCGGTGCTTCTTGGTGAGGGGCGACATCTCGACGGGATAGTCGGTAATGAAGGTAGGCTGGATGTAAGTGCCCTCACAGAACTGGCCGAAGATTTCGTCGATGAGCTTGCCCTTACCCATGGTGTCATCGATTTCCACCTCCAACTTGCGGCAGATGTCGCGTATCTCGTCCTCGCTCTTGCCGTCGAGGTCGTAGCCGGTCTTTTCCTGAATAGCCTCCAGAATGGGCAGGCGGCGGAAGGGGGCCTTAAAGCTGATGACCTGTCCGTCGACCACGGTCTCGGGCTTGCCGTTCACCGTAGTACAGATGTGTTCGAGCAGCTGCTCGGTGAACTCCATCATCCAGTTGTAGTCCTTGTACTGCACATACAGCTCCATGCAGGTGAACTCAGGATTGTGGCTGCGGTCCATGCCCTCGTTGCGGAAGTTCTTGCCGATCTCATAGACACCCTCGAAGCCGCCCACGATGAGCCGCTTCAGGTAGAGCTCGGTGGCGATGCGCAGGTAGAGGTCCACATCGAGCGAGTTGTGGTGGGTGATGAAGGGGCGCGCACTGGCTCCGCCGGGAATGGGCTGGAGGATAGGTGTTTCGACCTCGGTGTAGCCGGCTGCATCGAAGAACTGGCGCATGGCCTTAATCACCTGGCTGCGCTTCAGGAAGATGTTCTTCACATCGGCGTTGACCAGCAGGTCTACGTAGCGCTGGCGGTAACGCAGTTCGGGGTCAGCAAAGGCATCGTAGGTCACGCCGTCCTTCTCCTTGACCACGGGCAGGGGGCGCAGGCTCTTGGAGAGCAGCACAATCTCGCGGGCATGGACCGAAATCTCGCCCGTCTGCGTGCGGAACACAAAGCCCTTCACGCCTACGAAGTCGCCCAAGTCGAGCAGCTTCTTGAAGAAAGAGTTGTAGAGCGTTTTGTCCTCGCCGGGGCAGATGTCATCGCGGGTGACATACACCTGTATGCGGCCCTTCGAGTCCATGAGTTCGGCAAAGCTGGCCTTGCCCATCACGCGGCGTCCCATCAGTCGGCCGGCGATGCACACTTCGCGCTTGGGGGCATCCTCCTGGTCAGAGAACTGCTCCTTGATGTCATCGCTCCAGGCATTCACGGGGTAAGCCGCGGCGGGATAAGGTTCGATTCCCATTTCGCGCAATGCGTCTAACGACTGGCGGCGCTGTATTTCCTGTTCGCTGAGTTCTAATATGTTCATCCTTAAAAATTGTGTTGTATTCGGTGGTTGTCAGCGTGTGCACGCTGCATGCCGACAGCTTCCCTGCCGGCGTAACAGTGGGCTGCCACAGCATGGGGCGAGCCTCCCTTTTTATCAGATTGCACACAACTATGCCGTGCAAAGATAGTGCAAGGCGAGCGTAGTGCAAAAGAAAAGCTGAAAGATTTTCATTTTGCACTGCCGAGCCGCAGCCTATCTTATCAAAAGATAGTGCAAGGCGAGCGTAGTGCAAAAGAAAAGCTGAAAGATTTTCATTTTGCACTTCTAATTTGACGGTAGGCTGAGTCGCAGCCTATCTGATTTAAAGTAACAAATTATGGAATGAAATGCCTCCAAATAATAGACAACAGTATAAGAGGCGACAATGCACTGGAAGCCCGTTACACTCCTTCTTATACGCATCTTTAAAGTCGAAAAAATCGTTCAACCCTTCAGCCGCCCCTTCATTATGGCTGATTCTCAGAAGGAAACTGCCTGAAGGGTTCTGGTCTCAAACCCTTCAGGCTATTCAGCAACCATTCAGCCTCAGTCAGCAGGATGCAAGCATACAGCCTCTCCAAAAGGGGGTGTTTATGTAAGACAAAGTCTGGGCCAGGTGTGACAACTCGGCGAGTTGTCGCACCAAAGCCTGGACTTGTTTGCATGAGAAATCAGGGGGAGCAGGACAGTGGAATCAAGCTGAAAGAGAAAAGTCAGGCTGAACCTTCCTGAAGGGTTTGAAACCAAAATCCTTCATCCAGTTTCCTTCTGAGAATCAGCCATAATAACAGGACGGCTGAAGGGTTGAACGATTTTCAGAGGGTTAATTTGCGTATATAGATAGGGAGGAGTGTCAGGCTCTTCTCGCTTCACTCCCTGTGTTGGCGGACCTTTGACCACCCTCCCAGCCATTAATACTACATTTGTATAAGCAACATCGGTTCAACCTTTCTTGTTATATGATAGATAGTGCAAGGCGAGCGTAGTGCAAAAGAAAAGCTGAAAGTTTTTCATTTTGCACTGCCGAGCCGCAGCACTGGGAGAGCGGGCTTCCAGCCCGCTTATTCATATTCTGGCGGGCTGGAAGCCCGCCCTCCCAGCCGTTAGCGCTACAGTGCGCTTGAAGTCAATGCCGCCCTGAAACTTCCAAGCCGCCCGAAAGCCAAACACGCGCACCGTTTCATCGTATTTTGCCAACTGCTGTGCATAAAAGCCACGCTCCGCCCTACACAAAACGGGGCAGCGAGTGCAAAAAGCAAGGTTTGCGCATGAGTTTTAGACAAAAAGCCGTACTTTTGCTTCGAATATACTGTTACTCCACCTCATTATGCCATACAAAAAGCATTTCACTGAGGCCGAACTGAAAGAGCTGCTCGAATGGTTTGAAGCTCAGGCTGAACACCTGCCGCATTCGTTGCAGTTAGACAAGGCCACCTACATAGCAGACCTGCCCAAAACGGTCAAGCTCTACTTCGATGTCGTCCGGCTGCACGGCGACAACCCTACTTACAGCGGACAAATCTACCACCTGTTCAAGATTAGGGAGAAGCTGACCGCCGCCCAGTGACCCGCCGCCCTACATGGCCGCCGGCCGCTCCTTTATTATATATACAGGCAGCCGGACCACTCCTTATTATATATAGGTGGCAACCGGTCCCGCCGCCCCCAATGCTTACAAGAACCTTCCCGCGAAGAAAATGAAATCGTCTCCCTTCAAAATATTCCTTTTGGTATTGCTCGTAGTGCTGCTGCTGTTGCCCCTGCAATGGTTGCCCGACTTGACCATCGGCAGCTATGAGGTAAAACGCGTGGCCCTGCTCGACGACGTGCTGCCCGCTCCCGCCACAACTGCCGTTCCGCCCACCGACAGCCTGCAGCGCAAGCTGCCCGCCGTGAAACCCGCATTCAAGGACTCGTGTCCGCCGGGCATGGTGTGTATTGAAGATTATGCCGACGAGACAAACCGGGGCATGGGCGCGCTCTACGAAGCCCTGCTGCAAGGCCAGGCACTGGGCCGCCCCGTACGCATCGCCTATCTGGGTGACTCGTTTATCGAAGTGGACATCCTGACCTCCTCGCTGCGCACCCTGCTGCAACAGAAGTTCGGCGGCAGGGGGGTGGGCTTTGTCGAGATGGACCCGCCTTATGCCGCCAACCGCAGCACCGTGCGCCAGCGTTCGGGCGGCTGGAACACCTTCTGCCTGCTCGACAAGGGGAAATACGAAAGCAACCGGCTGGCCCTGAGCGGCCGCTATTTCGTGCCGCAAGGCGTGGCCTGGACCGAAGTGAGCGGCGTGAAGCAGCCCCGGCTCGACTCGGCCGATGTCCACACGCTCTACCTCCGCTCGACCGCCGGCATCGAAGCCGGCATCAAGCTCGACAACGGCCCGATGCTGGCCATGCGTTCAGGCGGTACAGGCATCATGGAGGCACTGAGCTACCGGGGCAGGGCCGGCAAGGTGCGTTGGCAGGTGCCCGCCACGGCTGGACTTACCTGCTGGGGCGTGGCCGAAGAGGGGACTACGGGCATCGTGGTCGACAACTTCTCGCTGCGCGGCAGCAGCGGCACCATACTGACCGCCATACCCGAGCGCAACCTCTATGAGCTGAACGCGGTGAGGCCCTACGACCTGATTGTAGTGCAGTACGGGCTGAACGTGGCCAACAAGAAGCAACAGGACTACTCGCGCTACGCCAAGCAGATGAAGGAGGTGATTGAACACATGAAACGGGGCTTCCCGCAAGCCGGCATCCTGCTGGTGGGCGTGGGCGACCGCGAAGACCGCATCAACGGCGAGCTGCGCACCATGCCCGGCATTCTGGCCCTGAACAAATACCAGCAAAATCTGGCCGCCGAATGCCACGTGGCCTACTGGAACCTCTTTGAGGGCATGGGTGGCGAAGGCAGCATCCGACGTATGGCCGAGGCCAAGCCGGCCGAGGCTGGCAAGGACTACACCCACATCAACCTGCGCGGCGGCGAAAGGGTGGCCAAGGCTTTGTTCAAATCGATGGTGTATGGATATGAGCAACACAAGAAGCGTAAGGCTTATGAAGCTGAAACGCAGCACGACTGACAGCATGACCGGCCTGCCCCACTGGCAAGCCTCGTCGGGAACAGGGCTGAGCGGTTCGCAGAGTTCGAGCCGCAAGTTCTACATGATTCTGGCCGGCTGGGCCATCCTGCTCGGAGTGGCCGTAGCCGCCAGCCTGTCACACGGCGATGCGGGTGAGGCTCCTGCCCAACCGGGAGCCGACAACGCTTTCTGCACAATGGCCGACGAAGACACACTCCACACCGTGGCTGCGCTCGACGGATTTCCTGAAATCACTCCGTTGGCACAGCCCGGAAAGTCGATGCCCCGAAGCTTCAGGGCCGCCCACCCCAATGTGGTGGGACAGGCTGAGGCACTGCTGCCCGTGGCACGCATACTGGCCGACGGCGAACGCCCGCTGCGGGTGCTCCACATCGGCGATTCGCATGTGGCAGGCAAGAACTTCCCGGCGGCCGTCAAGGCCGAACTGACACGCTGTCTGGGCAGCCCTGACCCTACCAACGATGCCTGCGGAGGTATCGACTACAGCTATGTGGCCAAGAACGGGGCCACTACACAGACCTTCCTGAACGGCACCTACATGAACACCTTTGCCCAAAAGCGACCCGACCTCATCATCCTCTCGCTGGGCACCAACGAGGCCCACGGCATGGGCTACCGCGAAGACCTCCACCAAAAGCAGCTCGACGCCTTCATGCAGTCGCTCCAGAAGGCCTGCCCCGAAGCCACCGTGCTGCTCACCACGCCGCCGGGCGACTATCTGAGGTCATCGTATGTCAATTACCGGCAAATGGCCCGGTCGAAGCAGAAGACCAAACAGGTGCGCTACACCAAGCGGCCCAACCCCATGAGCAGCCGCTGCGCCAGCCTGTTAGTGGACTACGCCCAGAGCCACGGACTGCCCTACTGGGACTTGTTCAACATTTGCGGCGGCGAACAGGCTGCCCAGCGCAACTGGTCGGCAGGCCACTACCTGCGTCCCGACGGCATCCACTTCACCCCCGCAGGCTACCAGCTGCAGGGCAAGCTCCTGGCCGAAGCGCTGGTCACGGCGTTTATCAAACCCTAAGTGACGTTTCAACCACCGTATACCTCCCCACCCCAACATGTTTTCTATCCTCGAATACTCCTCCACCAGCCCGCTGCTGTTCAACACGGGACTGTTCATCTTCTTCTTCCTGACATTCATCGCCGGCTACACCCTGCTGAGCAGCCGCCACACCGTCCCCCTGCGGCTGCTCTATGTCACGGCCTTCTCCTACTACTTCTACTACAAGAATGCCGGTGCCTGGTGCATGCTGCTGGCCGTCATCACGCTGGTCAACTTCTTCTGCGCCATCGGCATGGAGCGTTCGGGCAACCAAAAAGCGCGCAAGCGGTGGATGTGGGCAGCCGTAGGCTTCATGCTCACGCAGCTCGCCTTCTTCAAATACACCAACTGGGTGCTCTCCACGCTCGCCGACTTCACGCTGCTGCCCGAGGGCACACGGCTCGACCTCCCCATGCTCATCGGCATCTCGTTCTTCACTTTCCAGTCGATGAGCTACATCATCGACGTCTACCGCCGCCAGATGCCCGCCACCCGTTCGCTCACCGACTTCGCCTTCTTCGTGAGCTTCTTCCCCACCCTGCTGGCCGGTCCCATACTGCGCGCGCGCACCTTCCTGCCCCAGCTGCGCCAGCCTGTCCACATCACTCACCAGATGATGGGTTCGGGCACCTGGTTCATCATCATGGGCCTGTTCAAGAAGTGCATCATATCCGACTACATCAGCCAGAACTTCGTGTCGCGCATCTTCGACAATCCTGCCCTCTACTCGGGACTCGAAAACCTGCTCGGCGTGTATGGCTACGCGCTCCAGCTCTACTGCGACTTCTCGGGCTACTCCGACATGGCCATCGGCATCGCGCTGTGGATGGGCTTCAGCCTGCCAGCCAACTTCCGCGCACCCTACAAGAGCGACTCCATCACCGACTTCTGGCGGCGCTGGCACATTTCGCTCTCATCCTGGCTGCGCGACTACCTCTACATCTCCATGGGCGGCAACCGCTGCTCGCGCTGGCGCATGTACTTCAACCAGTTCATGACCATGCTGCTGGGCGGCCTGTGGCACGGTGCCTCGTGGAACTTTGTGATATGGGGCAGCGTACACGGCATAGCCCTGTGCCTGCACAAGGCATGGCAGCAGCTGCTGGGCCACGACAAACACTACCACCCCACAGGACTGCGCCGCGTGCTGGCCGTAGTGCTCACCTTCCACTTGGTGTGCTTCAGCTGGCTCTTCTTCGCCGGTTCGAGCTTTGAGGCATCGGCCGCCATGCTCACCCAGATATTCACCAACTTCCAGCCGCAGCTCATCACGCAGTTTGTGGCCGGCTATCCCGAAGTCACGTCACTCATGGTACTCGGCTTCGTGCTCCATTTCCTGCCCACCCGCCTCAACGAACGCACCGAAGCCCTCATGGGCCGCACACCCTCCATTCTGCTGGCTGTCCTGCTGGCCCTCACCATCATCTGGGTGATTCAGGTCAAAGGCTCCGAAATCCAACCCTTCATCTACTTCAAGTTCTAAGATTATGACCCGACTGCGAACCTCTATCCGCCAATATGCCGACCGCCCGGTCGACGACCTCCTGCTCAACGACCTGCTCGCACAGGCCGAACGCACGCAGACCATGGGCAACCTACAGCTCTACAGCGTGGTGGTGACCCGCTCCGCCGAGATGAAACGGCAGCTCGCCCCCGCCCACTTCAACCAGCCCATGGTCACACAGGCTCCCGTCGTGCTGACCTTCTGTGCCGACTATCACCGCACCACGCAGTGGGCCTTGCAGCGCAAGGGACATCCCGGCTACGGCAACGTGCTCTCCTTCATGAACGCAGCCACCGACGCACTGCTCTTCTGCCAACGCTTCTGCGACCTTGCCGAAGCTGCCGGCCTGGGCCTCTGCTTCCTGGGCACCACCGTCTACCAGCCGCTCCACATCATCCAGACTCTCCAGCTGCCCCAGTTGGTGATGCCTGTAGCCACCATCACGCTGGGCTGGCCTGCCGAGTCGCCTGCCCCAACCGACAGGCTTCCGCTCAGTGCTATCCGGCATGACGAACACTACCAGCCCGTCACACCCGAAACGATCGACCGCGACTACGCAGCCAAGGAAGCCCTGCCCGAAAACCTTGAATTCGTGCGCATCAACGGCACCGAGACACTGGCGCAGATCTTCACCGACATCCGCTACAAGGCTGCCGACTGCGAAGCCATGTCGGCTACCCTGCTGCAAGCGCTCCAGCAACAGGGATTCGGAAGCTGGTAGCCGGCTGAATGGATATTTAGATTCAAACAAACAGATCACGTCTCTCCCCAAAATCCTCATTCCATGTTTGCAAAAGAAAACCGCGGCAACACGCTCCACGGCATACTGCTCATCGCCCTCTTCTCGTTTGCGGCATTCTACATTGCCGAAATACCCATTGTCAAGAGCCTTTCCTTCAGCCCGCTCATCGTAGGCATTGTGCTTGGCATGATCTACGCCAACAGCCTGCGCAACCGGCTGCCCGAAACCTGGGTGCCGGGCATCAAGTTCTGCACCAAGCAGATTTTGCGCACCGGCATCGTGCTCTACGGCTTCCGCCTGACCCTCGGCCAAGTGGCCCAGGTGGGTCTGCCCGCTATCGTGACCGACCTCATCGTAGTCTGCGGCACCATCGGATTGGGCCTGCTGCTGGGCCGCCTGCTCAAGATTGACCGCGACACCACCCTGCTCACAGCCACTGGCAGTGCCATCTGCGGTGCCGCCGCCGTGCTGGGAGCCGAGCCGGTAGTGAAAGGCGAAGGCCACAAAACGGCCATCGCCGTGAGCACCGTGGTCATCTTCGGCACCATTGCCATGTTTCTCTACCCCATCATGTACCGTTCGGGACTGCTCGACGGCCTCTCGACCACCCAAGTAGCCATCTACACGGGCAGCACGCTCCATGAGGTGGCCCACGTGGCAGGGGCCGGCAACGCCATGGACCCCACCGACACCCTGGGCATAGCATGCACAGCCACCATCACCAAGATGATCCGCGTGATGCTGCTGGCTCCCGTGCTGGTGGTAATGGGTCTGGTGCTCTCTCGCCTGCGCCCGGCCCCCACAGGGAGCGCGGGCTTCCAGCCCGCAGCCGCCCGCCGCAAAATCACCGTGCCTTGGTTCGCCTTCTACTTCATCGGCGTCATCTGCCTCAACACCCTCCTGCAGTCACTCACAGGAGCTGCCACCGTGAAGGACATACCCCTGAACGGGACCATTGAATATATCGACACCTTCCTGCTCACCATGGCCATGACTGCCCTGGGCACCGACACCTCTATCGACAAGTTCCGCCAGGCTGGAGCCAAGCCCTTCCTCCTGGCCGGACTGCTCTTTGTGTGGCTGCTGGTCGGCGGCTATCTCATGGCCAAATACCTGGTGCCACAGCTCATGAACTAAGAAAAAAGACACTCTCCTGAAAAAAATCGGGATTTTCTCTTGACTCATCCCTTAGGGCACAGACTAACTTTGCAGCGAATTCAAAGGGTGCTCTATCAATTAGGCCGAGCTGAATGCTGGATTTTTAGAGATGAGATGCTGTAAGTGGCAGAAAGAGCATAGCGGGCTATGCGACTGACGAGACTTGCAGCAGGTCGCTCTAAAAAACAGCAGACAGCCGGAATAATTAAAGAGACACATAGGATTTTCTTTAAAACCTAATTGATAGAACACCCCTTCAAGAAGTCACATCGTACGATATGCGCAAAAACAGATTAAAAATCAAAGAGTTCTCGCTGCTTTGCCAAGTGACAGTAAAGACCCTGAGGCACTATGAAAAGCTCGGACTGCTCAGGCCCGCCGAAGTCGACGAGTGGACAGGCTACCGCTATTACGACTATAGCCAGATGCAAACGCTCGGCCACATACGCCGGCTCAAGGCTATCGGTTTCTCACTCGAAGAAATCGCCGAACTCACCGACCAAGACTGCCTGAAACCGTCCCTCCACAAGCTTCAGGAGAAAATCAACGACTGCCGGCAACAGCTGTCACTGCTCGAACAACGTCACGAGCTGCTGCAACGCACGATGAACTCGCAGCAAACCTTACAACAAATGGAGAAATTCACCATTCAGTCCTTGCCCAAAATCATCGTGGCATCCCACCGCGAAGTCATCAGCAACTATGCCGCCCTCGGCCCCCTCTGCTACGAAAAGATAGGTCCCGAAATGGCCCGGCTGGGCTGCCAATGCACCCAACCCGGCTACTGCTTCACCGTGGAGCACAACGAATACAGGCCCACCGACATCGACATCGAATACTGCGAACAGGTCGAAGCCATGCTCCCCGACTCGGCCATCATCCAGTTCAAGCGGCTCGAAGCCGTGCCCAAGGCTCTCTGCATGAAGCACGTAGGCCCCTACGAACGCTTTCACGAATCCTTCTGCGAAGCCTTCCGCTACATGGAGCAGCACGGTCTGAAAATAGCCGGACAGCCCCGCACCAGCTACATTGACGGCATCTGGAACCAGGCAGACCCCGAAAGGTGGGTATCGCTCATCCAGATTCCCATTGAAGCATAAGGCGGAATTTTTAATCGTCAATTTATAGAACACCCCTATAAAAAAGCGGCGGGAGTACTGCGAGTTCCCAGCCCTAAGGGAATGGGAGCACAGCATCCCGCCGCTCAATGACAAACTTATTCTTCCCCAAAATGTAGTTTCGGGAGCAGCCCCTGCGTCCAAGGCAATAGAGAACTATCTTCTCCGCCGCACTATTATAAATGACCAAATCTAAACCATGAACATCCGACTGGAAACCCCCGACGACTACCGCGAAGTAGAAAACCTCACCCGCGAAGCATTCTGGAACGTGTACCGTCCCGGCTGCACCGAACACTATGTACTCAACCAATACCGCAACAACCCCGACTTCATCCCCGAGCTCGACTTTGTGATGGAACACGAAGGCCGCATCATAGGCCACGTCATGTTCTCCAAGGCACAAATCATCCAGACTAACGGCAACGTGCTTCCCGCCTGGACCTTCGGCCCCATCAGCATACACCCCGACTACAAGCGGCTGGGCTACGGCCTGAAGCTGTTGACCCATGCCATCGACCGCGCCCGGCAGCTGGGCGTAGGCGTACTCTGCATGGAAGGCAACATCGACTTCTACCGCCACGCCGGCTTTGTAGTGGCCAGCACCCTGAACATACACTATCACGCCGAGCCCGCCGAAGCCGAAGTGCCCTACTTCCTGGCCCTCGAAGTGCAGCCCGGCTATCTCCAAGGCATCGAAGGCACCTACCACACCCCCGCAGGCTACTATGTAGCCGACCAGAAGCCCGAAGCCTTTGCCGCCTACGAGGCCACCTTCCCCGCCAAGGAGAAGCACCTCCAAGCCGGCCAGCTGCCCCAGTTCTGCCAAAGCTGCGGCATGCCCCTCACCGCCGATGCCGACTGCGCACAGGAAGCCGACGGAACCATCAACCACGACTACTGCAAGTACTGCTACCGCGACGGCCGGTTCCTGCAAGACCTCACCCTCGAACAGATGATTGACCACTGCGCCCTGTTCCTCGATGAGGTCAACAAGCAGATGCCCCACCCCCTCACCCCCGAGGAGTACAGGCAGATGCTCTCCAACCTCCTGCCGCAACTCAAGCGATGGCGATAAGCATCGCCCACCGGCCCGAAGCGACACCATCCCTGCCGGAAAGATTATTGTCCCCCTTACGCATGAGGAAACAGTCCTGATCGAGTAGGAGGTAAACACTAATCATAGGTTGTTTATCTCCTATTTTCGTGTT
>CALZRA010000001.1 GCA_945828345.1 uncultured Bacteroidales bacterium | reverse complement strand
AAAGGCAGGACCAGAATCTGCAGTGTTACCATTACACCATACCCCAATCAAAGGGTTTCGGAAGCTCCGCTTCGCGAATACGGGTGCAAAAGTACGGCTTTTGGCTGATTGGGCAAATTTTTTCCCCACTTTTTTTCAAAAAACCTCAGAAACGCCGGGAAAAGACCAGAAAGCTCCCTCCAATCCTATCGGCCTCCGCTGCTCTTGAGCGCAGCTTCGAGTTCCTCCACTTCGCGACGGAACTGCTTGTCGACCGATATGCGATGGGCTATCTGATTACAGGCGTAGAGCACCGTGCTGTGGTCGCGCTTGCCGAAAAGGCGCCCCAACTGGCTGTAGGACATGTCGGTGTACTTGTGTATCAGGTACATGGCCAACTGGCGGGGCAGCACCACTGCCTGCTTGCGGCTTTTCGACACCAGCTCCTTGGCCTTTACCCCATAGCGGCTGCATACAGCCGAAAGGATATCATCAGACGTCAGTCCTTTCTGTTCCAAGTTTACGGCGCGTGCCACAATGCGCTGGGTAAGCTGCAAGTCTATCTCGCAGTTGTCAACGACCGAATAGGCCATGATAGAGTTGATGATACCTTCGAGTTCACGCACACTACTCTCCACATGCTGGGCTATATACTGCACCACCTCGGGCGGTATGACCAGACCGTCTTTCCGGATTTTTGACACGAGAATGTCACGGCGCAACTGGGTGTCGGGCTTCTCCATTTCGGCTGTCATGCCCCACTTGAAGCGCGTCAGCATACGCTCTTCCATGCCTTCGAGCAGTACGGGCGGACGGTCACAGGTGATAATGATCTGCCGGTTGTTCTGTTGCAGGTGGTTGAAGATGTGGAAAAATGACTGCTGCGTCTTGGCTGTCGTAATCTCCTGAATGTCATCGATGATGAGCACGTCGATGGTCTGGTAGAAGTTGATAAATTCGTTCTGCGTGTTGTGGATGACCGAATCGGTGAACTGGGTCTTGAACACATGAGCTGACACGAAGAGTACCCGCTTCTCGGGATAGAGTTCTCGAATACGCACACCGATGGCATTGACCAGATGGGTCTTCCCCACTCCACTCGGCCCATAGAGGAAGAAGGGATTGAAGGCTATCTTGCCCGGTGTCTCGGCGATACTGATGCCCACACTGCGGGCCAGCTTGTTGCTTGCGCCTTCTACGAAGTTCTCAAAGGTGTAGCGCGGATTGAGTTGTGGATCAACAGGTGCTGGTTTGGGAGCAGCCTGCGGATTCCCCTTACGGTTCTGCCCGGCATCATTGCGCACCACAAGCAGCGGCTCGTTGGTTGCATTCTGCACGGGAGCCGGCTTGAGCTTGTAGTTCAACTTCACCTTGCCACCGCACACGGCATTCATGGCACGCATCAGGTAGGCGGCGTAGTGCTGGTCGAAATACTCGCAGAAGAACTGGTTGGGCACACACAGCAGCAGCTCGCCAGCCTCCAAGCTGACGAGTTCCAACGGTTCGAACCATGTCCTGAAGTGCTGCTCGGGAACCGTTTGGCGTATGATGTCCAGACATTGCTGCCAGAGTGTGTGGGGGGTTGAATCCATACAATCCTATAGGTCAAGTTTTAAGTTGAATCGTTGAGGAGTTATAGCTTAAAGTTTAAAGTTTATAGTTTATAAGGATAGTCATTGAGCGGCTGATACTGCGCTTCATAGTAACCTTATAAACTCTAAGCTCTTCAACTTTAAACCAAGTGTCACTATGTGGCATATAGTATCAGCCGCTCAATGACTATCCTTATAAACTATAAACTGTAAACTTTAAACTTTTAAGCTATAAACTTTATTTCATTTGTCCTTCTTGCCGAAGATAGAGAAATGCACGTAGCGTTTGGGGTGGGCCTTGAGGTCCATCATCAGCGAGTCGGAGTGACTGAGCGTAGCGTTCAGGTTGTCATATACGCCACGGTCGTTGAGGAACAGGCCCAGCGTATTGTCCGTACTGCGCAGCTTGCCGTCGAGGAATGAGGTGGTCGAGGCCAACTGGTCAGTCAGCTGTTTGGTGCTTTGCAAGGTGGCATCGACACTTTGCAGCGTGTGCTGCACGTCGAGTTCTGCCAGTCGGGCCGTGAGCTGTTCGGCATGAGCCATGGTGCGGTTCATGTTGGCCATGGCCTGAGGTATCTCGCGCTGCATCATGTCATTCATCCGGTTGGTCATCTGCTTGAGGTCGTTGGTCATGGCAGCCGTGTTGTGCAACACCTGCATCAGGGCCGGGTCGCCCGTCAAACGGTTGATGTTGGTCATGATGGAATCCAGTTTGGGCATCATCTGTTCGATAGCCGGCACCATGGCCTGCAACTTGTCCATAGCTCCCTCATGCATACCTCCCGAGATGGTGTCGCCCTGGGCTATCACATCGGCAGGATTGGGGCCGAGCACCAACAGCATCTTCACGCCGCCCATCAGTTCGGTTTCGAGCTCTGCACGAGTGTGTTTGGGCACGCGCATGGCATCGTCCAATTCGATGCCGACCACCACGTTTTCGCCCCGCTGGTAATCATAGCTCACGGTGCGCACTATGCCTACGGGGTAACCGTTGGCATATACCGGATTCGACACAGCCAGTCCGGCCACGTCCTTGAACTTCACGTAGTAGGTGTTTGTAGCCTGAAACACATTGATGCCTTTCAGGAAGTTGATTCCTACAAACAGCAGCACCAAAGCCACCACGGCAGTAAGTGCGATTTTCGTTTCCTTCTTCATGCTATTGCGTTCAGCGATGTTTACGTTTATTTCTCCTGCTTCCTGGCATCGGCCACCGAAACGGGCTTGCCGTCGACATAAGCCACCAGATAGGCTTCGGGCATTTTGGCCTGTACCGTGCGCAGGCCCTTCTTGGCCTCGGCATAGGTGGAATAGTTGCCATAGAAGTACTTGTAGAGGCTTCCCTCCTTCACACGGGTAACGGCCAGGCCTTTGAACTGGCTGTCCTTGGGCGAGATGTCCCTTTTGCCGGCACCTACCTGCACGCGGTACTGCACTTTTGGTCCTTTGGCCGCCGGCTGCTTCTTCTGGGCCGGCTTCGACGGAGTCTGCTGCTTGCCCTTGTCGGCAGTTTGCTTGCCCTTGTCGGCAGGTTTCTTGGCCGGTTCGGCAGGTTTCTTCGTGTTGTCGGGCTGCTTTTGGGAAGCAGGTTTGGACTGCTTGCCCTTCGAATCAGCCTGTTTTTTGGCCGGGGCAGCAGGTTTCGGGTCTGTCTCAGACTTATTGCCAGCCTGTTCACGGGCAGGCTTTGACGGTGCGGCCGGTTCAGGATTCGTGTCCGTGCGGCGTGCTGTCGGCACTGTAGGCACAGGCACAACAGCCACGTCCTCATCGCTCACCGCCTCGGTGGAGAGCTGTGGCGTGCGATCAGCAGTCAAGGTGGGCAAGTCGGGCGGCAGGTCGTGCGCAGTGCGGTCATGCAACCGGCGGTAAGCCAGGAAACCGTTGTAGAGGCTGCGGCTCAGCTCTGACACGCCCTTGGGGGAGTTCAGATACTGCTCCTCGGCCGGTGTGGAGATAAAGCCCAGCTCTGTCAACACGGAGGGCATCGACGTATTGCGCAACACCAGGAAACCGGCCTGATGCACGCCCTTGTCGGGACGGCCGGCCCGTTTATACTGCTTTTGGATGCACTGGGCCAAGTCCACGCTCTGCCGCATGTAGCGGTCCTGCATGATTTCGAATATCACGTAGCTCTCGGCCTTGTTGGGGTCAAAGCCCTCGTAGGTGCGCTGGTAGTCGCTTTCGAGCGTAATGACCGCATTTTCGCGTTTGGCCACAGCGAGGTTCTCATTGGCTCTGGCTATACCGAGCGAGTAGGTCTCCGAGCCATAAGCCGTCTTTCCTCCGGGCAGGGCATTGGTGTGTATGGAGACGAACAGGTCGGCTTTGTGCTCGTTGGCCAAGTCGGCCCTGCGTTGCAGGGAAACGAACACGTCCCGCTTGCGCGTATACACCACCTTCACATCGGGACAATTGTCCTCGACCAGCTGTCCGAAAGCCAATGCCACATTCAGGTTTATGTTCTTTTCTTTTGAGAATGAACCGATTGCACCAGGGTCATGTCCACCGTGTCCGGCATCAATCACCAGCGTAAATCGGTGTTTAGCCTCCTCAGCCAGAGCCAAAGAGGTACACCCTGCCAGCAGCAGTACAACCAGCACAAGACCTTTCAATATAGCGCGCATAGTAATTCTATTGGAGAGAGTCGGGGAGGCGGTACCGCTCCCCCATGATGAATTGCGAAGCAAAGTTAGCGCAAGATTCGACAATAGAAAGAAAACATCACAGTTTTTTCATCCGCACGTCTGCGCACAGCCCCGCAGCACTCCTATTATATATAGGTACATTCCATCAGCACACGGGTTATTCCCCACCCTTCCGCGCTGGACTAAGAAACATATCATGGAACAGGAAAAACAACTCGGAACTTAGGAAAAACTAAGTGCCGAGTTGTTTTCCCTAAGTGCCGAGTTGATATGTGGCCTATGCGCTACAACGCATGGCGCAATGCCCGTTCTAACCGACCGTGCTGCGCAACCTCCATTCTGAAGGATAAAGGTTATTGGCTCTCGCCCCGAGATTGTTCAGGAAGCCGAGGGGCTGGTGTTCGTAAGTAGGCACTACGTAACCGCGCGGCGCATCGGGCAGCAATGTCAAGGCTTCGCGGCGCAAGTAAGCCAGGGCATCGGAACGGGACAGCTCCACTTGCGGGAAGGCATCGGGCCGAAGCTGTGACGAAAGGGCCAGCGCGTGTTGCGGAATGAGCTTGCGCCCCTTGCGCTCTGCCAACAGGATGCCGGCGGTGAGTGTCTTCACGGTCTGGCTGACGCGCTTCACCTCGTCGGCCAAAGTGCCACGCACGGCAAGCAGGTGGGCTTCGTCGGCGGGCCACAGTTCAAACTGCGCATGGTCAAGCAGCCAACTGCCGGCTTCACGGATTCCCTCAAAGCCAGTTGAAGGCTTGCTTTCCCGGCGAAGCCGCTTGCTGGGCTTGGTGCGCAAGCCAGGTGCTTCGGCCGTCTTGCGCAACAGGGCCAGGAAGAGACCTTCTCCCTGCGCACGGTGGGGAAAGAAATGGTAGACGGGCAGGCCGCGTCCCGTGGTGTCGCCCGCTATGTTCCATGTGGGTTTTATGGCAATAGGCACCAGCTCGGCACCGAGCTCTTGGCAGATGCGCCACACGTTGTCCTCGTTCTCCTGACGGTTGAAGGTGCAGGTGCTGTATACCAGATAACCGCCCTGACGCAGGGAGGGCCAGACGTCACTGACGATTTGCCACTGCCTTTCAGCACAATGTTCCACGGCCGCAGCGCTCCATTCGGCTATGGCTCCCGCGTCTTTCCGAAACATGCCTTCACCGGAACAGGGCACGTCGGCAGCCACTACATCGAAGAAGCTGCCCAAGGTGGCGAACTCATCGGGATAGGCTGACGTACAGACCACATCGGGGTGTCCCCACTTGGTGAGGTTCTCGGCCAATATCTGTGCCCTGGCCCTTACGGGTTCGTTGGCCACTAACAGGCTGCCTTCGGGCAGCAGGCTGCGCCACAAGGTACTCTTGCCGCCGGGTGCTGCACAGAGGTCGAGCACGCGGCGGGGGGTTCCGGCTGCCGCCAAGGTGCGGTAGGCTTGTTCGACAAACATGGACGAGGCTTCCTGCACATAATAACAGCCGGCATGCCACAGTGGGTCGAAGGCAAAAGCAGGCCGTTCGACCAGATAACGTCCTTGTGCGCACCAGGGCACTTCATGCCGCTGGGCTGCGGGCAGGCTTGAAGACGGCTTCGAGGCATTGAGGCGCACGCTGACCGGTGCTGCACTTTGGGTGAGGGCATCACACAGAAGCCGGGCCTCTTCTGGGCCAAGCAACTGCTGCATCTGGATTTGGAAGTCGGTGGGGAGCATGATTAAGTTTTAGTGATTAGGTATTAGTGATTAAGTCTGTTTCTATATGATTGTGGTAAAGTTTTTTTAGTTATTGAAGTGCTCTTATCACTCATAAACTATAATAACCTAATCACTCATACTTAATCACTAATACTTAATTTATACTGACACCTTGGCGGCAATATGTGGCCAAGGGTCGTAGCCTTCAAGTTGGAAGTCTTCGTAGCGGAAGCAGAACAGGTCTTTCACCTCAGGATTGATTACCATGCGCGGAAGGGGCCTGGGCTGGCGGGTTAACTGCAAGCGGGCCTGTTCGAGATGATTCAGGTAGAGATGGGTATCGCCTGTGGTATGGATGAATTCTCCCGGTTGAAGGCCGCACACTTGGGCGGTCATCATCAGCAGCAGGGCATAGCTGGCGATGTTAAAGGGCACTCCGAGGAAGGTGTCGGCCGAACGCTGGTAGAGCTGTAAGGACAACTTGCCGTCAGCGACATAGAACTGGAAGAGCAGATGACAGGGTGGCAGGTTCATGCGCCCAAGGTCTGCAACGTTCCAAGCTGACACTAACAGGCGGCGTGAGTTGGGATTATGGCGTATCTGGTCCACCACTTCGCGAATCTGGTCGATGTGGCCGCCGTCGTAGTCTGGCCATGAACGCCATTGGTAGCCGTAGATGTGACCGAGGTCTCCCTGTTCGTCGGCCCACTCGTCCCAAATGCGCACGCCGTTGTCATGCAGATACTTCACATTGGTGTCGCCTTGCAGGAACCACAGCAGTTCGTGGATGATGGAGCGCAGGTGGAGCTTCTTGGTGGTGAGCAGCGGAAATCCTGCGGAGAGGTCGAAGCGCATCTGGTGGCCGAAGATGCTCTTCGTGCCGGTGCCGGTGCGGTCTTCCTTCACCACACCGTCGGCCAGTATTTTCGACAAGAGTTGCTGGTATTGTTTCATAAATCTTGGTTCCCCAAAAAAGGGGGGAGAATGATGATTTGTGAGCAAAAGTAGTATTTTCCAAGCATTTATCGGTTACTTTTGCATTTTCAAATGAAAAAGGGCGGCACACGCCGTGTCGCCCTGCACTTTCTTCACCTATAGTTTCCGCATGAATCTGAACATTATTTGTGCCCTGGCTGAGAACGGGGCTATCGGCTGGCAAGGCGGCCTGTTGTATTATCTGCCTGCCGACCTCAAGCACTTCAAGCAGCTCACCACGGGCCACACCGTGCTAATGGGCCGCAAGACATTCGAGTCCTTGCCCAAAGGGGCTTTGCCCAACCGCCGCAACGTGGTGGTGACACGCCAAACGGACTACACGGCTCCAGGCATTGAGGTGTTCCACTCGCTGTCTGAGGCATTGGCCGCTTGTGCTGGCGATGCCGAGGTGTTTGTCATAGGTGGTGCCAGTGTCTACGCCGAGGCCTTCCCCTTGGCGCAGCGACTGTACCTCACGCACATCCATGCCACACCTGCCCAGGCCGACACGTTCTTTCCGTCCTTCGACCTGAACGATTGGGTGCTGGAGGAAAAAGAGCACCACGAGGCCGACGAACGGAACGAACAGCCCTTCACCTTTGCCTGCTATCGGAGGAAGGGGGGCTTATAAGTTTTAGGTATGAGTGATTAGTTGTTAGGTTATGAGATTATAAAGTTACAGTTGGTAAGGGTTCAAGGCACTTAAAGAAGGGGCAACGAGCGCTTAGCCCAGGGCATCGCCCTGGGTTGGTTGACCGCCGCAAATGCGCCCTGCAAGGGCAAAAGCGTTTGTTCATCACGCTTGTATTCTAACGCTTTTGCCCTTTCAGGGCGCGCGTTTTCGCTTGTTGTCCTACCCAGGGCGATGCCCTGGGCTACGCGCTCGTTGCCCCTTCGGGGCGTGCCTTGAACCCCTACCAACTGTAACTTTATAACCTCATAACCTATAACCTCATAACCTATAACCTCATACCTATAACCTCATAACCTATAACCTCATAACCTATAACCTCATAACCTAACAACTAATCACTCATACCTAAAACTTACGCACGGCCTATTTACCAATCGACTGCACCTGTCGGCGCACGCCTTTGGAGATTTCCACAAACAGGTAGCCGGGCTTGTTGGCCATGACCTGGTCCTTGACTGCGGCGAACTCGCGCTGGGCGTATTCCTTCGATTTGTCGAAGGTCAGGCGCGACATTTCGCCCTGCGACCGGCCTTGCATCGTTGAATCGAGCTTCTCTTCAGGGAAATAGTCGTCGAGGTCTACGTCACCTATCATGGTCGTTTCAAGGAAGGTGAGTTTCTGGCGCGATGCGTCGGTGTAGTAACCCACAAACATGTGGCCGGGCTTTTGTACCAACACAGGCGTGATGCCAATGGCACGTAACAGCGAGGCGAACAACACACTGCCGTCCACACAATTGATCTGCGAGGCGTTCAGCGCATCTTCGAAGGTACGCACACGCTGGGCATACACCACATTGCTCGACAAACTGGAATAGCTCACGGAGCTGTATCGGAACTTGCGCTTTTGCAATACGTTCCACAAGGCATATACCTGGCGGTCAACCGAGGCCTCGGTGCCAACCTGATAGCCCTGGAAGCGTTTTACGATACGGGTGTTCAGGGCTTCGCGCAGCACTTTGTCGATTTGCGGATGCTCCTCATTGACATAAGCGGCAAAGAAGAGTCGGGTGCTCACATACTGCGTCTTGCCCGAGGCCAATTGCCTCACATAGCCCAATAAGCATTCATTGACGCTGCGCATCGAGAAGGTGCGCATTTTCTGTCCCCAGTCTTTTCCGTCGACTTCTACCTGCACCGACACGTTCACAGGCTCGGCCTGTTCGTTGCCGCGCAGAGCTTCATACCGCCACAACACATCGGGATAGATGATGTATTCCACATCTTTCTCGGGCAAGACGAAGGTGGATACCGAGCGGGCATAGAAGGGTGTCTCGGCCAGCTCTATGCGTACCAAGGCATGGGGACGGTTTGCCTTGAGGCGAACCGCCAACGATGATTTCGGATTGCCCAGGCATTTGCCGTCCATGGGCTGCACAATGTGGGCATCGGTTGTGGCTACCGAGAGGAGGGCCGAAGGAAAGAGGTTGCCGCCCAAAGGGTCTACCAGTTCGAAGTCATCGACAAAAGGCCGACGCACCACTACGAACACAACGGTGCTGACCAGTATTACCAAAGCCAGCACCGTAAGGGTTACGCGCCACACGAATTTCCTTCGGCGCAGTATGTCAATGTGTCGTAACATACCTTTTGACAAATTGCTTTTAGGTTATTTTCTTAGGTTATTTTTTTAGGTTATGAGGGATAAGGTTATGAGGTTATGAGGTTATGAGGGGTAAGGTTATGAGGTTATGAGGTTATGAGGTTACAGCAGACAAGCGTTCAAGGTACGCCCTGAAAGGGCATCAGCGCATAGCCCAGGGCATCGCCCTGGGTGCTTGAAGCGATGAAGCACGCCCTGAAAGGGCAAAAGCGTTAGAATACAAGCGTGATGAACAAACGCTTTTGCCCTTGCAGGGCGCATTTGCGGCGGTCAACCAACCCAGGGCGATGCCCTGGGCTAAGCGCTGTTGCCCCTTCGGGGCGTGCCTTGAACGCTTGTCTGCTGTAACTTTATAACCTCATAACCTTATCCCTCATAACCTTATTCCTCATAACCTTATTCCTCATAACCTCATAACCTTATTCCTCATAAACCTAATCACTCATACTTAATCACTAATACCTACTAAGCTCCCAACGTATACAGATAAATCACTGCTGCGGGAATGGCTAAGAGCGAAGAGTCGAAGCGGTCAAGCATACCGCCGTGGCCGGGCAACACGTTTCCGCTGTCCTTGATGCCGAGCTGTCGCTTGAACAGGCTTTCCACCAAATCGCCCCAGGTGCCGAACACGCACACGGTCAGACCCAATCCCAACCAAGCAGGCAGACTGAGCTGGGGGAAGAAGTGGGCCAATACAGCGGCCACTACCAAACAGAGCAAGCCGCCACCGATGCTGCCTACCCACGACTTGTTGGGTGATATGCGCTCAAACAGCTTGGCTGGGAAGTAGCGGTGGAGCATAGATCCGCACAGGTAGGCTCCCGTGTCACTGGTCCACAAGAAGAGGAATACGCTGAGGGGATAGACAGGTTCGAAACGGGTGACATTGGCCAGCGCATCGTACTGGAAGGCGAGCACCGAGAGGAGGGAAAAGCCCAGTGCCACGTAGACCTGTGAAGCAAAGGCGTAGGCCCAGTTCTTCAAGGGATCGGACTTTTGCAGGTACAGCTCGCTCACCAACAGATAGACGATGGAGAGGAGATAGGGAATAAACGCCCGCGAGGGCACATAGTCGGCGCAGTAGCCTGCCATGGCCATAAAGAGGTAGACGGCAGCGACGGTGTTGATAATGCGGTTCACCGAGGCTCCTGCATGACGGTTCACGTTGGTCGAGAACTCCCATACGGTGAGGGCTGTTATCAGGGCGAACAAGCCCACAAAGCTGAGGGGGGAATAGAGAATGCCGCCCACCAACACCATTACGAATACGGCACCGGTCAAGGCGCGCAAGAGCATATTGTTCATCGATCTGCTTTTTACGTTCAAGCCTCGTTCGAGGGCGTTTCATTATTCTTAGTTCCGGCTTCCTGAGGTTCTCCTCCTTCAGGAGCAGCCTGCGCTGCTGCTTCGGCTTCTAACTTCCGGGTTCGTTCGGCAGCCAGTTTCAGGGCCTCTTCTTCCATCAGCACGTCGGCACGGCTTTTCCAGGGACGGGCACCGAAGATGCGTTCCACGTCTTCGGTGAAGATGACTTCGCGCTCTACTAACAGGTCGGCCAGGGCATTGTGCTGTTTGGCATGGTCGGTGAGCAACTTCTTGGCACGGTCATACTGTTCGGCTATCATGCGCTTCACCTCGGCATCAATCAGTTCGGCCGTCTTGTCGGAATAGGGCTTCGAGAAGTTGTAGTTGCCCTGGGCATCGTAGTAGCACAGGTTGCTCAGACTTTCGCTCATGCCCAGATAGGCCACCATGCCATAGATGCGTTTCGTCACGCGCTCCAGGTCATTCAGTGCTCCACTCGATATGTGGCCCAGAAAAACGTCCTCGGCAGCACGTCCGCCCAGCAGCGAACAGATTTCGTCGAGCATCTGTTCTTTCGTACTGATAGACCGTTCTTCGGGCAGGTACCAGGCGGCACCAAGGGCTTGGCCGCGGGGCACGATAGTCACCTTGACCAAGGGGTTGGCATATTGGAGCAGCCACGACACCGAAGCATGTCCGGCCTCGTGTATGGCGATAGCGCGTTTTTCGTCTTCTGTCATCACCTTTGAGGTCTTCTCCAGACCGCCGATGATGCGGTCTACGGCATCCAGAAAGTCCTGCTTGCCCACTTCCTTGCGGTCGTGTCGGGCGGCGATGAGGGCGGCTTCGTTGCACACGTTGGCTATATCGGCTCCCGAGAAGCCCGGTGTCTGGCGGGCCAGCATTTCGATGTCGAGCGACTGGTCTACTTTGAGCGGAGCCAGATGGACTTTAAAGATGGCCACGCGCTCTGACAATTCGGGCAGGTCTACATGTATCTGGCGGTCGAAACGGCCTGCACGCAACAGGGCGGGATCGAGTATCTCCACACGGTTGGTGGCTGCCAGCACAATCACGCCGGTATTGGTTCCGAAACCGTCCATTTCGGTCAGCAGCTGGTTTAGGGTGTTTTCCCTTTCGTCGTTTCCGCCCAATGCGGGGTTCTTGCCACGGGCACGGCCAATGGCATCGATTTCGTCAATGAACACGATGCAAGGGGCTTTCTCCTTGGCCTGTTGGAACAGGTCTCGCACACGGCTTGCACCGACACCGACAAACATTTCTACAAAGTCGGAACCGGCCATGGAGAAGAAGGGCACGTCGGCTTCGCCTGCCACAGCCTTGGCGAGCAGGGTCTTGCCCGTTCCCGGAGGACCTACCAGCAAGGCTCCCTTGGGTATCTTGCCGCCGAGTTCGGTATACTTTTGCGGATTCTTCAGGAAATCCACGATTTCCTGCACTTCCTGTTTGGCTCCCTCCTGACCTGCTACGTCCTTGAAGGTGACGTGGGTGGTGTTCTTTCCGTTCTTCTCGAACAGGCGGGCCTTGCTCTTTCCCACACTGAAGATGCCTCCTCCGGCTCCGCCTCCGCCCATACGGCGGAATACGTAGAACCACAGGAACACGAGCAACACAATGGGGAGGATGCTGCCGAGGAGGTTCATGAAGAAGCGGTTGCTCTCTTCATAGCGCACGGCCCCGTTGTAGTTGGCATCGAGGTATTGGGTGACGGCATCGACATTGGGATATTTGGCCGAAACGGTGGGCGCTGTTCCGGTCTGGTCACTGCCTGCCTTGAAGAGCTGGCGAATGTATTCGGGCTTCACCACCAGCTTCACGTCGCCGTCGGTCTTGTTCACCACGATTTCCTTGGCATAGCCTTTCACCACATACGACTTGAAAGTTGTGTAGTCCACCTCCTTGTCGATGCCGCCGGCCGATTCCTGGTTGCCCTGATAGAGCATGACGGCCAGTCCGGCAATGATGATGAAGTAAAGCCACGACAGGTTAAAGCCCGGCTTCTTGCCGCCGGGTTGGGGAGTACCTGGAATGTTATTGGAGTTTTGTGACATATATCATCGGTTGTTTGGAAATGAGAAAAACGCTATGGGGCTGACTGGGCTACCGTCCAACGGTCAGTCTACATCCGGAAACTGTTGCAGCTCAGCGTCATCCCACAGGTTTTCCAAGTCGTAGTGTTCGCGTGCTTCTTCCAAAAACACGTGTACCATGACTGTACCGTAGTCGAGTGCAACCCATTCGGCATTTTGCCTTCCGCAAATGGCAGCGGGTTTTTCGCCTGCCTGCTTACGGGCAAATTCTTCTACCGAATCGGTAATCGCGTCAACTTGCTGGGGTGAACCGCCTGTACAGATGACGAAATAGGCACAAGGAGCGGTATCGATGCTTTGCAGGTTGACAGTGACTACGCTGCGTCCTTTCTTTTCGTGAATGCCTTCAATGATTGTATCTACCAGTTGTTGAGTAGTTGCCATTTCTAATATATAATATAGGTGTTAGTTTTGGGGTGCAAAGATAGTGTTTACTTGCCAGATGCATGTGCGTTGAAAAGTTTAAAGTTTATAATTGGACGGTTAAGGAGATTCCTAGGGAGATTCCTCAGGGGTTAGGAGGGATAAGGTTATGAAGGTTTAGCAAGTAGTTGCAGATAGTTAACAAGGGTTCAAGGCACGGGCTGAAAGCCCAAAGATTGTGCAAGTGAGAGCAGAGCCAAGCTTGCTTGAGCTATGCCGAACGCACCAATCTTATGTAACAAGCGCATAGCCCAGGGCATCGCCCTGGGTAGAACGAGGCGATAAAGTACGCCCAAGGGCAAAAGCGTTTGATGACAAGCGTACTAACAGACGCTTTTGCCCCTTCAGGGCGCATTTGCGGCGGTCTACCTACCCAGGGCGATGCCCTGGGCTATGCGCTTGTTGGGCTTTCAGCCCGTGCCTTGAACGCTTGCCAACTGCAACTTTATAACCTCATAACCCCATCCCTCATAACCCAACCCCTAAATGCTGAGAAAATACTACCTTTGCACACTCAAAGCGAACCATCTTTATGAAACGAACATTCATCCCCTTTCTCTACCTGCTGTGGGTCCACCTGCTGGCCCTGCTGTTCATGTCCGCGTTCCGCGTGGTATTCTTCTCCACGGCACATGCGCAACTCCCGCCCGAAGCGGCCTGGCATTGGGGCAGCATCGGCCGTGCCTTCCTCAACGGCCTGTGGTTTGACAATGTCATTGCCTGCTACCTCAGCGCACTGCCCCTGTTAGCCGTGGGCATCGCCTCTGTGGGCGGCTGGTGGCGCAAAGGGGGCTATCGGGCGTGCAATCTGTGGTTTGGCGTGACCTACGCACTGGTGTTCATGGCCTGTGCCGCCAATGTGCCTTACTATGCCTACTTCGGCAAACTGCTGAACGCTTCTATCTGGAACTGGGCGGAATATGGCACACAGACGCTGGGCATGGTGTTCGGCGAACCGGCTTGGTACGGCTACATCGCGCTCTATTTCATTGCTGTAGCGGCTTTCGTGGCCTTGCTGCTCCAGCTGTCACACCGGGCTGTGCGGCGCGAAGCAGCTGCGGGCCGCGCGCCGCTGAGCCTTTCGCCCAAGGTGCGCATACTGGCTGCATCAACGGCTGCATTACTGTTAGCCGCCTGCCTGCTGGGCATTCGCGGACGGTTAGGCTATAATCCCATCAAGGTGAGTGCCGCCTACTTCTGCAACCATGCCGTGCTGAACAATCTCGGGGTGAACCCGATGTTCAACCTGCTCTACAGCACACTCGATGAACTGCGGCCTGAGAACCGCACGCTCCGCCTGATGCCTGCTGACAAGGCGGTGGGCTTGACGCAGCAGTGGTTGCAGCGGTCTGGCATCGAGGGCATATCGCCTATTGCCCGCCAAGTACGGCCTGCAGGACAGCCCAAGAAGCTGAACGTGGTGGTCATTCTTATGGAATCGATGTCGGCCCGCCTGATGGGCAGCTTCGGCAACAAGAACAACCTGACACCTTGCCTTGACTCGCTCTTCAACCGCTCGATGGCTTTTGCCAACTGTTATTCGGCGGGTATCCACACCAACCACGGCCTGTATGCCACGCTCTACGGTTTTCCTTCCATCATGTTCCGCAACGCCATGAAGGGCAGCGTCGTGCCTCACTATGCGGGGCTTCCCACGGTGCTGAGGGAACAGGGTTACACCACGATGTTCTTCATGACGCACGAAAGCCAGTACGACAACATGAATGCCTTTCTGCGCACCAACGGCTACGAGGAGATTTATGCCCAAGAGGACTACCCGGCCGATAAGGTGGTCAACCATTTTGGCGTGTCTGACGCTTATTTGTTTGAGTATGCCTTGCCCGTGTTGCGCCGCCATGCGCGCGAAGGCCGTCCGTTCCTGGCCACGCTGCTCACCATCAGCAACCACCCGCCCTATGTGGTGCCGCAGGCTTTCCAGACACCCGGTCTGGAACCCGAAGGCCAGATTGTGCGCTATGCCGACCGTTGTATCGGTGACTTCATGGCAGCGGCTTCGCGCGAGCCGTGGTTTGCCAACACACTGTTTGTGCTCTTGGGTGACCACGGCAAGCAGGTGGGCACAGCCGACTGCGAACTGCCCGAATGCTTCAACCATATCCCGTTCATGGTCTACGGCGAACCCTTGCAGCCCGAGCTGCGGCGTGTGCATCCCGACTTTGCCGTACAGGAGGATGTCACCCCTACCCTGCTGGGCCTGCTGCAAATACCCTACACGCAGAACAACTTCGGCATCGACCTGCTGCGCGAACAGCGGCCTGCGGCGTTCTATTCGGCCGACAAGACGATGGCGGCCCGCGATTCGTCGCGCCTCTATGTCTACGACCACGACACGAAGCGGGAGTATTGCTATGCGTTGCAGGGCGGCCAGCCTCGTCCCACGGCCTTCTCCCCCGAGTTTGAGTCTCTCAAAAGCTACGTCCTGGCCCAGCTTCAGGCCGCCGACTGGTTAGTCCAGCAGGGCCAGACCACCGACAAGCCCTAAAGCCCAGCCTGCGTCCCCGCCTTCCCCAACCCTTCTGCACCACCGTTCCCTACGGTTCAGCCGCAGGGCTCCAGCGGTTCTGCCGCCCTCCCCAACCCTTCAGTACCACCGTTCCCTGCGGTTCAGCCGCAGGGCTCCAGCGGTTTTCCTCCGCCGCAGCGCGCCGATTCACAAATTTAGTGTACTTTTGCTTCGCAATCAAGGCGGGCCTTCCTTCCCGCCCCTCACAACCACCACCCCAAACCCTCAACCGCATGCGTTTTAGCGATGTAATCGGACAGGACGAAGTAAAGCGGCAACTCCAACGGCTGTTGTCAGAAGGCCGCATGCCCCATGCCCTTTTGCTGGCCGGGCCCGAAGGCTGTGGCAAACTGCCCTTGGCCTTGGCGCTGGCCCAACGCCTGCTGTGCAGCAACCCCACCCCCGAGGGCGATTCCTGCAACGAGTGCAAGTCGTGTCGCATGGCCGCCAAACTGGCTCACCCCGACCTGCACATGGTATTCCCCGTGTTCAAGCCCTCGGGCCAAAGTGCCGGAGCAGTCAGCGACCAATTCCTCAAACAATGGCGTGAGCAGCTGGCCGAAACGCCCTACTTCGACCGTAACACCTGGCTGCAGCGCATCGGGGTGGAAAACCAGCAGTCGCTCATCAACGTGTCCGAAGCCAAAAATCTGCTCAACAAGCTCGTCAGCGTGAGCAGCCAGGGCGGCTATCGCGTGGTAGTGATGTGGCTGGCCGAACAGATGAACACCGAAGCGGCCAACAAGCTGCTCAAGATGCTCGAAGAGCCTCCCGCCGGCACCGTATTCATCCTTACTGCCAACCATCCTGAACAGATGCTGGGCACCATATTGAGCCGCACGCAGCGCATCGACTGCAAGCCCCTGACTGACGAACAGATTGCCTGCGCCCTCCAACAGCACTGCGGACTACAGCCCGATGACGCGCAGGCCGTGGCTCATGCCGCCGAAGGCAGCTACATCAAGGCATTGCAACAGGTCAACATGCACGCAGACACGGCGCAGTTCTTCGACCTATTCGTGCTCCTCATGCGACTCTGCTACATGCGCAAGGTCAAGGAACTCTACCAGTGGGCCGACCAGCTTGCCCAGTGGGGACGTGAAAAACAGAAAGCCTTCTTGGCCTACTGCCAACGCATGGTGCGCGAAAACTTTGTCTACAATTTCCACCGGCCGGAGCTGAACTACATGAACCGCACCGAAGCAGACTTTGCCGTGCGTTTTGCCCGTTTCATCAACGAGCGCAACGTGATCGGCATCACCGACGAACTGTCACTGGCACAGCGCGACATCGAGGCCAATGTGAATCCGCGCATGGTCTTCTTCGACATGGCCCTCAAGCTGATTGTCCTGCTCCTCCAGTAAACCTCCCCCCATTCCCCGATTCTATATCCAACCCCATACACCATCCTCTATATACATCCATGATAACTGAAAAGGAAGACTTCGTTGCCGACCGACCGCAACACGCTGCTACTGCGGCCTCCGAAACGGTCGATGCCGGACAACGGCCCGACCATAACACACCCGTCCACCAGCCTGCTCCGGCGGCCGGCTCATGCGCCTCCTGCGCCTCACCCTGCCAAGGTTGCTGCGGCGACCAAGCTGACAGCGATGCCTGCTGCTGGGGCGACGGGCACCTGCGCGGATTATGTGCCAAGGGCTGCGGACGCAGCGACCGGCAGCTCAACACTTACGACTACTTGGCCGATGTGCCGGGCAACCTGGCAGCCACCGACTTTGTCGAAGTGCAGTTCAAGAACACGCGCAAGGGCTTTTACCGCAATGACAACCATCTCGACTTGCAGAAAGGCGACGTGGTAGCCGTGGAGGCACAGCCCGGTCACGACATTGGTGTGGTCACGCTGACTGGCCGCTTGGTGCTGCTCCAAATGCAGAAGGCCAACCTGAAGCAAGGCATCGAGGTGCGCCGTGTCTATCGCAAGGCGCGCCCTGCCGATATAGAGAAGTACGAACAGGCCAAAGCCCGCGAACACGACACGATGATCGAGTCGCGACAGATTGCCAAGAATCTGGAGTTGCAGATGAAGATCGGCGATGTAGAGTATCAGGGTGACGGAAACAAGGCTATCTTCTACTATATTGCCGATGCCCGTGTCGATTTCCGAAAGCTCATCAAGGTGCTGGCCGAAACCTTCCATGTGCGCATCGAGATGAAGCAGATTGGCGCGCGTCAGGAGGCAGGCCGCATTGGCGGCATCGGCCCTTGCGGACGCGAACTGTGCTGTGCCACCTGGATGAAAAACTTCAGTTCGGTAAGCACCGCGGCCGCCCGTTTCCAGGACATCGCACCGAATCCACAGAAGTTAGCAGGACAGTGTGCCAAACTGAAATGCTGCCTGAACTACGAGGTTGACACCTATATGGAGGCTGCCCGCAAGCTGCCGGAACGCAGCGTGAACCTCGAAACGGCTGACGGCACTTTCTACTTCTTCAAGGCCGACACGCTGGCTGGTCTCGTCACTTACAGCAGCGACCGCCGCATGGCAGCCAACTTGGTCACCATCACTGCCGAAAGGGCACACCAGATTATTGCCATGAACGCGGCAGGCGAAAAGCCCCAGCAGTTAGAGGCTGAAGGCAAGCAGCAGCCCGGCAAGCCGCTCGACCTCGCCGAGCAGGAGGACCTCACCCGCTTCGACAAGGTGAAGCGCAAGCAGTCGCGACGCGACAAGAAACGCCAGACTGAAGCCCAATCTGCCGGCCGCGACAAGCAGCCGCGCCGCGACAACCATGCTTCTGGCGGCAACCGGCGTGATGTGCGTGGCCCACGAGGCAATCGTCAGGGCAAGCAGCAACCCGGCAACTCGGGCGGCAACAGCGGATCGAACAACAAGGCATGACTCTATGCGCGCGCGTATATATATAATAGGAGTGCTCACGGCCCTGCTGTGTGGTGCCTGCCACAACCGGCCTGCGGCCTACGAATATCGCCCGACTCCCCTCGACGGATGGGAGCCGGGCGACACCTTGCGCTTTCAGGTGGACTCGCTCACCGCATCCGGCACCTACCGGCTGAACCTTGGCGTACGCACCTCAGCCATGCACAGCTACCCTTACCGTACGCTCTGGTTGCGGGTGGAGCAGCGATGGCATAACCCGGAAACCACACGGACCGACACCATCGAACTCTCCTTCGTGGACAGCGAAGGCAACTTCCTGGGTCAGGGGGTCAGCCTCTACACCTTCACGCAGACCGTTGCCCAGCTCCACCTGCAAGTCGGACAGTCCGCCGACATGACCGTCAACCACCTCATGCGCAGCGAAATGCTCGAAGGCGTTGAGGCTGTCGGCATCTGCTTAGAAGCCGGACTTCCCCAATAATCCGGGTTCTCCGAAAAATTCGGAATCCCCAGAATCTCCAGACTTTCCAGATAACCCGGAATCTCCGGAGATTCCTGAATATCCAGACCCTCTGGATTATCTGGAATATCCGAATAACCCCGCCTCTCCCCAAGCCATACTACTTACCTGCCAATAGAAGATATCTTCTACCGCCGAAGGAGATATCTTCTATTGCCGATGGAGATATCTTCTACCGCCGAAGGAGATATCTTCTTTTTTTTGCCCTTTTACCATCTCAGCTCTTTGTGGCAAAATCTTAAAAAACACTGAACAACATCCGTATAAAGCTGGCTCTAATGTTAAAAATGAAGATACGTCTAAAAAAACTCGTTTTTATTTGTACCCCCCCCCCCATAAAAAGTTACTAACTTTGCAAACGCAAACGAGAGAAACAGAATTTTAAACATACTGATTGGCCGCCTTCCGGCGAGTTTCAAGCAGGAAACGAGAAATGACACAAACTACAACACAAACGGAGTGAAGAAAACGACGAGAACTGCAACCAGGCACGCGACAAGCTATCCGTTGCCGCTGTAAGCTCCTTTCACGACATGGCATGTAGGCTGCTTGACCGCAACCCGTATAGACAGTCCCCTCATGTCCTGTCACATTCTCTACATAAGCCCATGAATGCCAACGCCCTATATCCCCACCCCACGCCGCGCAGCCTGCTGCTTGCGGCAATCTTGCTGTTTGCTGCCTTATCGGCATCGGCACAGCGGGTGGCACTGAAAACGAATCTGCTCTACGATGCGACCACCTCACCGAACCTCGGCTTCGAAATGAAGCTGAGCGATAAGTTCACTGGCCAGGTGGTGACAGGACTGAACGTGTGGGACATCAATTCCTCCAAGAACCGCAAATGGCGGCATGTGCTGGTGCAGCCCGAACTGCGCTACTGGCTGTGCCAGCCGTTCGGCGGCCACTTCTTCGGCGCTCACCTGCTCTACACGCACTACAACGCGGCCAACGTCCACCTGCCCTTCGGCCTGTGGAGCGGACTGCGCGACCACCGCTACCAGGGTGACCTCGGGGCGGTAGGCATCTCCTACGGCTACAGCTGGATGCTGGGCAACCGCTGGAGCATCGAAGGTTCTGTCGGCGTGGGCTACGGCATTACGCACTACAAGAAATACGACTGCGAGCACTGTGGCACCTTCTACGGCACCCAGACGCGCCACCTGCTGATGCCCACCAAGCTCGCCCTCTCCATTATCTATTATCCGGGCAGAAAGAAGCAACCGTGAGCCACGACTCCCACACCGCCGGCTTTCTGCCTGCACCCGAACAGCTAACTCCCATGAACAAGAACCGACTACATACCCTTCTGGCCTTGCTGCCCCTCCTGCTATTCGGCTTCCAACCCGCCGCAGCACAGGGCGAAGCCTCGACCGAACTGCCTTTCAGCCACGAGTGGATAGGCAACGAGGCCGTGCGCCTGCGCTTTCCGCTCACGGCCTCCGACTCGCTCACGGGTCGCGACTACGCCGTGTGCTACACGCCGCTGTTGGTCAGCGGCACACGCGATACGCTGCGGCTTTCGTCTGTCATCTTCCGAGGCACGCGCAACCGCCGCCGCACCGAACGGCAGCGTTACTTTGGCGAGACCGCTGCAGCCCAATGGGCCGAACCTGCCGCAGGTGACACGCTCTGGGTGGAGCGCACCGTGACGCTGGCCGAAGCTCCTTGGCTGCTGAACGGCCGACAGTGTGTGCAGCTGCTGGCAGAACGCGAAGGCTGCTGCCGCATGGAACTCCTGCCCGAACGCCAGTTGGGCTGCTTCGCCTACATCCCGCCTTTCGTGCCGCGCATCCAGCCTGTGGAGGACAACACAGGAAAGGCCGGCGAACTGCAACGCACCAACCCAGTGCTGCAACACATATCGAAATACCGGCCCTACGACGAAACGCGTATCCTGCGCAAGGAGAGCGACATGCTGTTTGTCAACTTCCCTTTGAACAAGACCACACTGCTGCATGACTTCCGTTCGAACGGTCCGACGCTCGACACGATTGTGAGCATCACGCGCCAGATCATGGCCGATACCACCTCGACGGTGAAACTCATTCAGATTGTAGGTCTGGCCTCTGTCGAAGGCAGCATCAGCCACAACTGCCGGCTGGCCGAACAGCGTGCCGTGGCCCTGCGACAATACATCCAGCAGCGGGTGCCTTCGGCCAACGCGCTCTATGAGATATGCAACGGCTGCGAAGGCTGGAGTGAACTGCGCGACCAGATTAACGACTCGGACTTCGAAGGCCGGGAAGGCTTGCTCGACATCATCGACCACACGCCCGATGCCAACGAGCGCGAACGCCGCATGAAGCGTTATCAGGGCGGACGGCCTTGGGCTTATGTCAGACAAAACATTCTGCAGGACCAGCGTAACTCAGGCTACCTGCGCATCTACTACGACTATGTGCCCGACTCGGCGGCAGCTGTCATCAATGCTGCCTCAGCACTCTTGCAGCAAGACCGTGCTGCCGAAGCCTTGGCCCAGCTGCGCACCGTGCAGGCCGACCCGCGTTCGTGGAACGCGCTGGGCACCGCGCTTTACCTGACAGGTCAGGAAGCTGAAGGCATGGCTTACATCCGCCGAGCCGCCGAACAAGGCAACCCGCAGGCCATCGACAACCTGCAACAGATGGAGGCTATCACTGCAGCCCGCGAGGCGGCGCAGTAGGAATTATAGCTGCTATAGAAAACTATAGAGAACTATAGCCGCCCATGCGCTCCCCACACCACGCAAAATCATTCAATTCATTCACATAAAATTTCAACATTATGAAAAAGTTCAACCAACTGGCCTACGCCGGCACCCTGATGCTGGCCGGCACACTGGGCTTTGCCGCTTGTTCTTCGGACGACGACATGGCCAATGTCAACCCTTCTTATGACGGGGAAAGCGTAAAGACGCAGTTTGCTATCAACATTCCTGCCAATTCCACAAAGAGTCGTATGACCTCTGGCAAGGCACAAGAAGGTGGAGCGTTCTTGGGAATGCAAGACATCAAGCTGATTCCGATGACCTTGTCAGGATCAGAAAAAGCAAAAGACAAGGATTTACATGCACAAGACTTATCAAACATCACCAAAACAGGTTGGGATAATTCCACCATACACGCCAAGATGTACAACAACGTGGAGATGGCCTTGGGTGTTAACCATGCAGTGTTCTATGGTGCTGCTATCTACGAGAGCGAAGCAGATGAAACGGGATTAACCTATAATACTCCCGGAACCAAAGTTGGTGACATCACCTTCACTTTGGTTTCGCCTTACATCTCCACCGAAGTAACAAACATACAAGCCTACCTGCTTGAAATCATCAACGGTGTCGATGGGGTATTAACTGCTGGTGCAGCCACATCTACAGGTGTTCAAACCCTGCAAGAAGTATATCGTGGACTGTATGCTACTTCCCAATACCGTGTCATCGCAGGTTCCTCCGCCAAGATTCTGGCCATGCTGCAAGACCTGTACAACAGCTGCGAAAAGGGAAAAGAAAATGACAGTGCCCACGCTACAGAATACGGGAATGTCATGACTAAGATTGACGATTACTTTACCGTTGAGGGTACGGAGACTAATCGTACGCTGACCTATGACACCACGGTTTCGGGCTACGTAACGAACGCAAACAACTATCCTACCTGTGCCAAGATTCCGCAGGGTGCTGTGGCTATCCAATTTAACGGAACAGCCTTCGCCTATACCACCTCTGACATCAACGCCGGTTCAAACTTCAACATGACCAATGTGGCCAACTACCGCAAGCCTGCCTCCTTGAACTATTTTGTTGATACTCCTGTCAAAACATTGGATTCTGAATGGTTGGCAACATACTTGTCCTCGGCAGGTTCATGGGCCAGTGTTGTCTCTTCTTACACTGGCACCAAAGTAACCTCTTCTACCCGCTCCATGATTTTGGAGGAACCTGTTCAATATGGTGTAGCAGATTTGGAAGCAAAGGTCATTGCGTCTGGAGCTACACTGCAAGATGAAAGCGGTGCAGAGAAGACCATTGGCAGTGATCTGAAAATAACCGGCATCCTGATTGGTGGACAGAAGGATGTTGCCTGGAACTTCAAGCCTTCTGGCGAAACTGAATACGTAGTGTATGATGGAAAGTTTGCTGGTTCATCAGCTGTTCTTGGAACTGAATTTGAATCTGCCACAGCCAATCATACCTTGCTGTTAGAAACGCCCGCAGCTACCAATGTGAAGGTGGCCATTGAATTTGAGAACAACATGGGAGACTTCTACGGAAAGGACCACATGCTTATCTCCAAGGGTACTAAGTTCTATTTGATTGCTGATTTGAAGCCGTTGAAGCCGGGAGACAGTGGTAATCAAAACACGGGTGTACCAACCACGGCCACCAGCGTATTCCAGCAGGACTATAAGACTACGGCCAAATTCACCGTTGGAAGCTTGAAAAATGCTTACAGTGTAGTGCCCGACCTCCGTTCTCCGAAACTCGAATTTGGTCTGTCTGTAGACCTCGACTGGAAGAAAGGTATGGACTTCAATGTCAGCGTAGAATAAATTCCACTCCCACCACTCCCCAGCAAGCGGGCCAAGGCAGCGCGGCGGGAGTGTGTTACCCCAGGGCTACCGTTCGGGGACGAACGGTAGCTCACTATATACGGCACCCCATAGGGGAACAGTGCCGAAGCTTTGCAACCTATGAGTACCCCATTCACCAACCTATAGAACCACACTGTATGCACCGCCTATACGCTATCCTATTCGCCGCCTGCTGTCTGACACTGGCCTCGTGTATCAACGAAGACTTGTCGGACTGCGGAAGCAACTATGGACTGGAATACCAAGTGACGCTCACCACCAATGTGCAGACGGAAATACATACCGAACTGACTACCGAAACTGAAGTGGAGGTGGGCAAGCAACTGCTCAACACGCTGTCGGGTTTCTTTGCCGAATATGCCAACGATGTGGACCTGAACTTCTACAACCTGGCACAGCCCCAGACACTGCGACACAATGAGCACCACTATATTGGCGGCGCATACGCCAGCTATACCATCTACCTGCCTGCCGAAGACTACCGCCACCTGTCAGTAGCCAACCTGGACGGTGAGCCTTTAGTGAACATGGAGGGGAATGACCCTGCCGAACGCTTCAACATGATACAGCAACAGGGCGATACCATCGACTCGCACACCTACGGACTGTTCTCCGCCCGTCGGGACATGCAGGTAGTGGAAGGAATTGACCAAGTGTTCGACGTGTCGCTCTATATGCAGAACTGCGCCGCAGCCTTGGTGGTCGAGCCTACCGATGTGGTTTTCCGCCACATGGAAGTATATCTCACCGACTTAGCCACGTCCTTTGAGGTGAACGACAGCATCTACCACTACGACGCCTCACCCATGGTGCGCACGCACAAGTTGGACACAGGCAACCGCCTGTTATGTCACTACGGCATGGGATTTCCCTCGGCCGAAGTGCGCACCACACGCAATGAGGGCGCACTCGAAAGCCTGTGGCGCATCAAGGCTTATGTGACCCTGCCGAGCGGTAGCATCACCGAAACCACCCTCTACATCTCCTCCCCACTGCAAGCCGGACAACTCCGCATCATCAAGGCTACCCTGAAAGCCGACGGCAGCCTCACTCCTGTACAGCCCGAAGTAGGTGCCAGCGTCGAACTCGACTGGAAACAAGGCGGCATCTATGAGCCTGAACTGTAGAAGCTTCTATAACTCCGGACAATCCAGAATTTCCGGAGATTCCAGATTGTCCGGAGATTCCGGACTATCCGGATTATCCGGCAACCCCAGAACCCTAAGCCCCATGCAGAACCCAACCTATCGCCTATCGGCTACGAAACTGTGCGGGCTGCTCTTGGCAGCCCTATTGCTTGCCGCCTGTAACAATGAGGAAGACCTGACCCAAGGCACGCGCGTGCCCATCAAGCTTAGCGTGATGACCGGCAGCAGCCTCAACAGCCGCACACCGGGAGACCCCGGCGAAGCGGAGCAGTTCACACTGCCCAAACACGCCTATATCTATGTGCTTACCAACGACCAGCTGAACGAGGCGGGTACAGTCAGACTGATGTACCCCGGTTCTACCGCCGGCAAAGGCCATGTGGCCCTGAATCCCGACCAATGGCAACAGGACGCGGTTAAATCCGAAATATACCATTACACGGGCGACATCAACGTAATCATGCCAAACAGCATCAAGTCGGGGCGCGTGTTGGCTGCCGTGGCCGACCGCGAAATCACCTCACTCAGCGAACTGCCTGCCACGCCTACCATCGAGAATATGAGCCAAATGACCTACAGCGTGCAGGGCGACACCCCCGAGGAGAAGAACACTTTCATGAAAAACCTCTATGCCACCCCTTACAATCTGGTATATGCCTACAACAGCACGCTGGGACAACTCACGGGCGAACCGCTTCCGCCCAGCGAGGAGAACAAGACAGACAAGCTCTACTATGGCACGATTCTGGATGCGACAGAGAAAGTGTCGCACGTGGATGTCGTGCTCTACCACGTGGCGGCACGCTTAGACGTAAAGTGGGAGGTAGAGGAAAGTTTCCGTCAGGACAACGCCATCACCTTCTTCGAGATAGAGAACCTACCGAAAACGTCCTGTTATCTGTTCCGCCCCACGGAAAATGTCGATGACCAGGGCACACAGACTTACACCGCGACCGAAAGCCGCGGCATCCTCAACACCAGTACGGCTGCCGGCAACCTGGATCCCAGCACCTACTGGCAGGGCCGCCGTGTGGTCTACGTGCCGCAGCACTACCGCAAGACCTCGGCCACCAAAAGCGTGTATCCCTTTGAGGTACGCTTAGGAAAGAACGGCGAAACCATTACCGACGGCATGGGCACAAAGAAGAACTTCAGCCAACCCTTCACCCCCGACTCTGTCTTCACCTCCTGGATTGCCGTCGGGGTGAATATCAAGACGCAGATTACCAACTAAACAAGAAAAACAGAAAGCTATAGAAAGCTATAGATAACTATAGAAAACAACAAAACCCTTCCACCATGCGCAAACGCTACCTTCATATAGCCTTCACTATGCTGCTCAGTCTCATCATGCAGACTGCGCATGCCCAGTTAGTGCGTTATGTCACTACTACAGGTACTTATGCTGGTGATGGTCTGAGCTGGGCCACTGCCAAGAACAACCTGCAAGATGCCATCAACGACCTGCATAACCACATGGTGCAGGCCGGCATTACCGAAGGCGGCTGCATCTATGTGGCCCAAGGCACCTACAAGCCCACCGAAAGTACCGAGCAGATGGGCGGCGGTGTGCTCTTCACCGCCTTCAAGCTCTATGGCGGCATCAGCGTCTATGGCGGATATGCCGGTACGGAAACAGGCGATGCCCTGCTGCCCGAAAACCGCGAAATGAAGAGCGCGACAGCCAAACCCTGGGAGCTGAAGTATGAGACCATCCTGTCGGGCAACCACTCCTCATCGACCCCGACCACCTTTACGTGGAACACCAAGAAGGAGGTCTACGACACCTCCTTTCCGGGCAACTCCTACCACGTGGTATGGTTTGCGACCAACGGATTTGACGAGAACGGACGCGCCAAGCCGCTGAACGGCACGGCCCTGATGGACGGCTTCACCATCGAAGGCGGATGTGCTGGCAACCGCACTGTAGAGAACGACCGCGAGCACAATGCCTTTGGAGGCGGAGTCTACATGGTGGAAGGGGCACAGCTGAAACACTGCATCGTACAGAAGAACGAATCGACCCGCCGAGGCGGCGGTCTCTATTTGGACGGCGGAGGTGAAGTGGACTATTGCTACCTGCATACCAACCAGTGCTTGGGACTGGGCATTGTGGCCGGTTACGGCGGAGGTGTCTGTGTGGAGGGGAACGGCAAGGTGCTCCACTCGCTGATTCACAACAACACGGCCCGCATAGGCGGCGGCGCAGCCCTTTCGGCTGAAGGTGTAGCCGGCATGGAATGTTTCAATCCCGCAATGGCCGGCTGCGTGGTGTCGAACAATACGACTACGACCGAAGGCGGAGGTGTGTTCCTGTATCAGGGTGGACAAATGAACCACTGTTCGGTGGTGCGCAACAAGTGTACAGGTCCCAACATCATCATCCAGGGCCGACGCTATGGCCGCAGTGCCGGAGTCTATGTCGACAACGCAGCCATGATTGTCAACTCCGTGCTGTGGGGCGGTCAGGTGGATGCCAACGACGATGTACAGTATGCCGCCTATACGCCCAACTCGACCGACGTGTTGAAGCCCTACATGAACTACACTGCCGTGTCGAACCACGACTTGGCCGACTGGACCTCGACCTCAAAGCTCGAAGTGATGGCCGTAGGAGCAGTCAATTCGGGTACAGGAGGCCGATACCCCGACTTCCTGCCGGGCACTGACGACAAGGCCGTCGATGACATTCCCTGCGGCGTGGAGACCGATACGGCCGCCACCCCCGAAAGCCGCTGGAAGCCCGCAGGCTTTTCGCCGCTGCGTGAGCGTGGCGTACAGGTAGTGGACTTTGCCATTAACGAACGCGCCCTGCGCTCACACATCACGACCGACATAGACGGCAAGAGCTTCGCGCCACGCACCTCGCTCGGCGCCTATGTGTCGGAACGCACGAAGTATGCCCCTGTGCTGCTGCCTTCCATCGAGGACAATGCACAGAAGGCATACACCCTCTTTGTCGACCCCGACCGCGAAATCATAGACCTTTCGACTGCGACACACGTGGGACACAGCTGGGCTGCCCCGCTCGGCAACATCAACGACGCGCTGCTGTGGTTCAGCTCGTACAAGGGTCAGGAGATAGAATACTACGACGGCGCATCGGCCAGCTCGACCACCACAGACACTATGCCCACCACGGCGACCCTGCAAATCGTGGTGAAGGCAGGAACCTGTACCACCGCCGGTACGTACTACTCGACACGTATGCGTACCTCTTACCTGCAAATGCAGGACAACGTCCACCTGTTCGGCGGGTATCCTGATGCCGCGACCGACCGCGACCTCTCAGGCCGCGACCCCCTGAAGAACCTGACGACCATATCGGCCAACATCATTGACAACGGTTACCAGTTCAACACCTGTCACGTAATCGGTTTCGGCGGAGCGAACCATGCGATTGTCGACGGATTCCGCTTGGCTTACGCCTACTCACTGCCCAACAAGGACTTGAACAACACTGTCGGCACAGGTTCGGAGCTATACTTCAACCCCATTCTGCGTGATGGCGGTGCCGTGCTGCTACAAGACAAGATTGGCGGCTACGGTTCGATGATTGGCAACAAAGTGCGCAACTGCATCGTTGCCAACTGTACTTCGGAACGCGGCGCGGCAGTCTTCGTGCAAAGCAGTCGCAGCGATGTGGAGATTGAGGTAGAGTTTGAGAACTGCATCATCCACAACAACACCTCGACCTTTGAGACAGCCGGTGCCACGCCCTCGGCCATCTACATCGAGAGCGAGGCAGGCGGTTCGGTACAGGTGAAGTTCAACCACTGCAACATCCTGAAGAATGTGGGCTACGGCCTGCATCTCAAGGGCACGGGCGCAACGGTACAGCTCGACAACTCCATGATATGGGCCAATGCCACCCAGGCTTTTGCCCGCTCGGAGGAACTGGCCGACAACGCCAACACAGCCTTTATTTCCCCTATCCTGTTAGAAACGGGTGCGACCCTTTCAGGCACGAACAACCTGCTCGATGCCTCAGCTACCGTGCCTGCAGGACTGACCAACACGGAGAACAAGCTGACCTATCTGCGCAGCGAGACCACGGCAGAGGGCATCACGAAAGAAATCTACACCTACCCCGTGTTTGTCAATCCCACCAAGAACATCGGTGCTACCGAAGAAGGTGACCTCACCAACTATGGCGGCACAGTCAACTTCATGCCCCGAAACATGAACCCCATGGTCAATGCGGCCACCGATGCCAGCATGTCGGGCACGGACATCAGCACGAACATCACCCGTACCTATGGTGGTGCCGCCGATATTGGGGCTGTAGAGAACAACGACACGGAAAGCGAAGGTTACCAGCCTCAGCAAGGCCGCATTATCTATGTGCGCGACTATGGCAACACTACCGACAAGGGCGGTGACGGCTCTTCATGGTCCAAAGCCATCAATGGCAATTGCACCCTCTACACCAACGACCATGGCTTCCAAGGCTATGATGCCGAGCTTTATGCTGAAGATGCAGCCCTCACCGGCTTGCAGTGGGCTGTGGACGAGGCTTACTATCGGTCGCTGAAGAAGGATGGAAGCAATAATATAGCCTATACGACCAAGAGCGTTTACAAAGCCTTGCCACCGGGTAGCAATTGGATAGAACGTTCACTCAAAGTATCATCCATAGAAGGCAGCCAGCAGCGTGTACAGGTATGGGTAGCCAAAGGCGAATACCTGCGTCGCGAAGGCTTCTTTATGCGCGATGGTGTTGATGTGTATGGTGGATTCCCTGCCGAAGGGAATCCAGGACAAGGTGACCGTCAGCCCAGAACGTATGAAACAATTATTGAAACAAACACCACAGAAGAAGTAAACGACCCTGCCTTCGACAATTGGGGAACGTATCTTGCCGATGTTGCTGCAAACGACGCCAGTTTCCCAAGCGCAACAGGATCCACCTGGTCTATCGTTGATTTTTCCTCTGATGAGATTACTGGAGATGCCGGTGAGGTTGCCCATGTTATTGACAATAACCATTCAACTATCTGGCATACAACTTGGCGGAGTGGTCACGGAACACAAACAACAAGTCCACACTTTGTCACCATTGACCTCGGAGAGGAAATGGAACTGTACAACGTAATTTTCAAGCCACGCAACTATGGATTCAATAACGTAGAGGTTTGGCTGGGAACTTCCGTTGACAACCTGACCAAAGTCTATACGGGTAGTTACCCCGCCTATGCGCCAGAACAGACCTTCTCGTTCTCTACCACCACTGCCCGCTACCTGAAGATGGTGTTCAGCAGTCCTGTTGGAAGTGACTTTGTCGACATTTATGAAATAGGTGTCAACGATCACTATAATGAAAGCGCAGGGTATACAGGTGCCACGCATGACTTGAATTTCTACGCCTATGCCTATAAGGGAAACCGTGTGCTAACCCAACCTTTTCCATACTATAAATATTATAGTGATGTAGGAAGCGGTCATATTTCCCACATGGAGCTGAAGAATGAGATTGAGCATGGCTTTGCCTACGATACTTCGTGGGACGGTTTGGTCATCCAGAACGGCCGCACAAGGATTCAGCACCAACGAGACGGTGGAGCTGGGGTTGCTCTGCGTTATAACGGACATATCAAGAACTGCGTTATCCGCAACAATTACAATACAGCGTATTGGAATACGCGTGGAGGAGGTGCTTTCCAGAATGACGGTATCTTTGAAAACTGCGTATTTGCAGGCAATAAAATCATAGGTACAAACGGCTATTCCGTATATGGAGGTGGTTTGTACCTGCGAAGCGGCACCGTGTTCAATAGTATCTTCCACCATAACAGTTTGGAACATGCAGACGATGTAAAACATTATGGCACAGCTGTATTCTTCGAGGTGGCTAAGTTCTACAACAACACCATTACGAAGAACGAAGGTTCATACGCCATGTACTCGGGTAATTACTTTGCCCAGTTTGGATATAGCGGCTATCTGGAAATTTACAATTCCATTATCTGCGACAACACGGTCACTGCCGGCACCAATGAGTTTGACTTTGAAACAGGCAGCAGCTCTATCTACCTAACGAACTGCCTGTTCAAAAATAGTACGATGCACAAGGATTTCACGTCCTTCCCCCACATCAATAACATCTATCACTTTGACGATTTCTCCGGCAGCACCTTGTTTGCCGATGCCGCCAACGACAACTACATACCGCATTCAACCTCTCCCGCCATCAACAAGGGGACAGAAGAATTGGGTAATGACACGAACGGTGATCCTGTAACCCTGCCTGCATACGACGCTGCCTACGACACCCGCATCCAAGACTGTACGGTAGACATTGGAGCCTATGAGTTCAACGGAGCTTACAGCATCAGTCCCACTACAGGTACAGCCGATGACGACGTAACACCTACGGCTTCATTCTTCGTAACAGGACCGGGACATGGCACGGCATCAGCTGCCAACGCCGCCAACGCCGCCTGTATGCAAAAGCTCCAGAAGGTGCTGGATGCTGCCGGACGCTATAAGTTTGACCACCCCAACACGCAGGTGATAGTCAAACTGGCACGTGTAGCTGGGGGCGGCTATGCGCCCAGCCGTTCCTCGATTACCGACCTGCATGACCTGGAGTTGGAGAACCCGCGCACTTATACGCTCATGGTGCCCCGTGGCGTAGAGGTGTGGGGCGGATATACCGAGGACTTCACCACACGTGATGTGATTGCGAACCAAACCAAGCTGACGGGCGCCTATACCGCCGACGGACAGAATGTGAACTGCTATCACGTGGTGACCTTCACCAATGACCTGTTTGACGAGAACGGAGAGAAAATTGGCACGGGACACACTACGACCTCCTGGAACAGTGTAACGGACCCGACCCTCGACCCAGCCTCATCGACCGCCTCAGAGAAATTAAACGTTCAGGCACGAGCCATACTGGACGGACTCTTCATTGAAGACGGTGACGCCTCGGGCGAGATTGTGGTGACTGGCGAGAAATACCGCGAACAGAACACACATCGTTACGGCGGAGCGGCCATCGTGACGAACTTTGCCCACGTGCGCAACTGCATCCTGAAGAACAATCAGGCTGCCTATGGCGGCGGTGCTCTCTTCCTGGAAGAAGGAGCTTTGGTGAGCGGCTGCGTAATGGAGGACAATACGGCAGAATGGGGCGGTGCTGTCTATGTGAAGCAGAACAGCGATGCCGGCTTCAAACCTACGGAGTGGGAGAACATTGTACGCTTTGCCCACCTGTACTCCTGCACCATTGTGAAGAACCAGGCCCATGATGCTGGCGGCGGACTGTGGTTCAACAACAACCTGCGTGTAAACAGCAGCGTGGTGTGGCAGAACACAGGCAACAACTCGGCCAATGTGTGCGGACAGACAGACCCCTACTCCACCTCGGCCGAAACAAAGACTTCAATCTACTATCCCTTCACCTACAGTGCCATCGAGAACCTGCGCGCGCCGGGCATGAACAACATTTCAGTACACACCGAAGACAGCAAGGGCGTGCGCTTCGACCTGACAAACGACCCCTATTACTACCTGCACCGCCACTCGGTATTGGCCCGTGCGGGCATGGATGCCAAGACCTACAACGAACTGCGCACCGTAGACAAGACGGTCGCAGCGGAAAAGTACTTCTACTATCCTACGTTGGAAACCCACGACCTGGCAGGCAACCCGCGCACGACCTACAACCTGGATGGGGAGGGCAACGACATCACTGCCACGGACAAGGACTTTATTGAAATCGGCGCACGCGCCTTCAACGGCCCGCTGATGATAACACCCGAAAAGACCAAGCTCATCACCCGCCTGTTTGTGGTGAAGCCCGAAAACGTGGACGAGGACATCTACAACATCATGGCCGAGCAGGACTATGTGGAAGGAAGCTCGTTTGCCTTCCCCCTGCAGAAGCTCGATGATGCCCTGCTCTACATACAGAACGCCCGCAAGCTGTATGGCGAAGAGACCGTCACAGTAGACGACCCCGGAGCCATCGGCAAGAAGGAGAGCGACGGCACCTGCAAGGTGAAGAACCTGAAGTTCGAGGTCTTCGTGAGCCAAGGCACCTACTATCCTTACCGTACAGTATCGGGACAGTACGACTATTCGCGTGGCAACACCTTCCTCGTGCCTGAAGGCGTGAGCATCTATGGAGGTGTGAGCCACAAGAAGGCCGAAGGAGAAGACGGCGCCTTCTATACCCAACACTCCTACCAGGCCGACGGGGTGACCGATGCCAACGATGTAACCATCACGAGCAGCGGCAAGACCATCAAGCTGAAAGCCACCAACACCCGGAAGATTCTGGACGGGCGCGAGCTGGAGGACCTGAACCACAACTCCATCAGAGAGCCGTGGGAAATGAAGAACCAGACCATCCTGTCGGGCAAGAGCGTGAACTCAGAATCGGCCGACAACGTGTACCACGTGATTACCTGCATAGCCGACGAGGACTATGTGGGCACCTTGCCCGAGGGCACCAGCGAGACCTCCTCACTGATTATCGCTGACACAGAGCGAGAATATACAGGTGTGCCTATCGTGCTCGATGGTTTGCAGATCATGGACGGCAAGGCAATGGGTTACGACAAATCATCAGTCACCAATGCCTACACCTACTACCGGGGCGGCGGCGTACTGGTGGACGGCAACTGGTTTAAGGCAACCCGAACGGACGAAGGCGAACTGCCTGAAAGCGATGAGAACTACACCCGCGCCGCCGACCCGCGCTCGGTGGGCCGTCGCAGCATTCCGCTCACTGTGCGCAACTGCGAGTTCACCAACAACCGCGCAGGAGCCGGCGGGGCCATCTTCAGCAATGGCGTGGTCGAACTCTATTCGTGTAACTTCGCCCAGAATGCGGCCAAGCGGCGTGCCGAAACGAATGCTCCCGCTGCGGCTCAACGCTCGAACGGAAACGGAGGAGCCGTGTTCAGCTCCTACGTGCTGTCGGCTGTCAACACCATCTTTGCCAACAACGAGGCCGGCGTGGCCGAAGAGACCGGCGACCTGAGCCTATTGGACGAGGTCGGTTCGCGCGGTGGAGCTGTCTTCCATGCCGCCAACGGGCAGTATGGCAGCATGCAGCTGATGAACTGCAACTTCGTGCGCAACCAGGCCCTGAGCTATCCCGCCCTCTACGTGCTCTACCCCAACCGGGGCGGACTGCTCAGGAAGGAGAACCCGCACAAGGTCATCAACTCCATATTCTGGCAGAATGTGGTGCGCACCGGCGACGACATCACCGTGAACGGCGAACAGAAACAGATGAGTCTGGCCTGCAACTACTGGAACCGCATCAACCAGGCTTTCGTGGCCGAACGGCTCGAATTTACCGACTCACGCACGGATGACGATGGGAATCCGCAAATCGGCGAGATGCTGTGGTTCTGCGCCTACGAGGACGGCCTGGGCTGTGTGCCCCACTTCGACGACCGCAATGTCATTGACTACCGCACCGCTGAATACACCGACGTGGATGCCGCAGACCCCACGCTCGACAAGTACATCCCGGTCGACGTATTCACCAACGTGACCTACTATGAGCGCGACGAGGACGGAAACATCGTCCAGAAGACGGCCACCAACAACGGCGAGAACGCCAAATACAAATGGGTTACAAACAACATCTACCTCGCTGCCGACAACAACGCACTCGACGGCCCGAACTTTGTGAACCCGTCACTCGGTGCAGGCGTAAACAACTACCTGCCCTCAGCCGACTGGATGGTATCGCGCCAGAACAACCTGACCGACAACGGCTGGACACGCATCCGGCAAAGCGTGACGGCCGACGAAAACGGCACGGCATACAGCTGCGAGTTCGTGGACAGCGACCCCAGCGACAACTTCCCGGCCGATGCCCACGGCATCTATGCCGACACCCGCAAGGTACGCACCCAACAGGGGGGCAGCGGCCTGTACATCAAGATGCCTATCGGCGACGAACGCTACATGCAGTCGGCCAGCACCGATGCCATTCTCTACCGTATATCGAAAGACCCGAACCCATCACAGCACCAGACGTTTATCGACCTCGGCGTGTATGAATACCAACACATGCCCCTCATACCCAGCACCGCCGAAGAGGTTGACATACTGTGGGTGAGCACGCAGGAGAAGCCTGAAAACGGCGAGGCCAACGGCAGCTCGTGGCTGCAACCAACCAGTGACTTGCAGCGCGCTATCGAAACCTTGCTGGCCAGCCGCAATAACCACCGCAAACAGATCAACATCATCGAGGGCAACTACTCGCCCATCTACACCATCGACAGCTACATGAGCTTCACCATCAATACGGGGTCGCTCAATACGGCTGCCACACTGCCCGAACACAGAGGCACAACCGCCAACGGCGACTTTGGCATCCATTCGCTGACCTTCCAAGGAGGATGGAGCAAAGATGTAAAGGACGTGCGCGACGTGGAAGCCTATCCCACCGTATGGGAAATGGCTGGACGCTCGGGTGTGGCCAGCGAAAAGATGTCAACCCTGCTGCGCATCTCGGATGCCCACAACTGGTACAACACGGGTAGCGCAGCCACTACCGTGCCCGCTACAGGCGAACAGAAGCAGCGCGTCATACCCATCGAAATCGACGGTGTGACCTTCCAGAACACCTATGGCAACCAGCCGGAGAGCGGTTCGGACATGGGCGAAGGAGCCGCCATACACTACGCCCCGCAATACCAATACAAGCTGAACAGCTCGGGAAAGCCCTTCGGTACGGAAGGTAACTACATCATTGACACCGAGACTGGCGGAGAAAAGAAGCTCGCCTTAGCACCTGCGGGCAAACCCAAGCTGACGATCGGACGTTCGGTTTGCCGGCTGAACGGTACGGGCAGTACAGTGCCGGCCGTGACCATCGGTGAAGGTGGCGGCTACTCGATTATCTACAACACGCTGTTCCACAGCAATGCGGGACGCTCGCTCACGGCCAATAACACCCGCGTGGTGAACTGCACCTTTGCGCTGAATGGCGACAAGGTGAAACTGTTGAACGACCGCTCAGCCACGACCAGCACGCATTCGCTGCTGATGAACTCGCTGTTGTGGCGCAACGGAGCTGCCAACCAGGACGATGACCCAACCGATGCGTACGAATACGAACTGCCCTCCGTAACGGCCGACTATCTGGCCCACAATGCCATCTATGGCAGTGTCTATACGGGCGATGACACTGTCAATCCCGACAACGGGGTCATCAGCATCAAGGTGGGAAAGGGCAGCTACAACACCACCAACCATTCGCTGACGGGCACGAACAGCGATGTGCTGGGCGGACCTAACTTCATGAATCCCCTGCCCCAAGCTGTGAGTGAGGACGACAAGCTGCTGCGCGACTTCCACCTGCGCCCTTCGGCCCGTACCATCAACCAAGGCGATGACCTGACTTATGCCAAGCAGGCACTCGACAAGGCGGCTGCACTCACCGACGCAGAAAAGTCGGCCGAGACCGACTTGGCCTACATGCCGCGCTTCAAGAGTGTCGGTATTGACCGCGGAGCCTACGAGTTCCAAGGCGAACTGCAACGTGTCATCTACACCGACCCCAACAAGATGACCACCGGAACAGGCGAGACCTGGGGCAGCCCTTATGGCTACGGCGACCTGCAGTCAGCCATTGACCTGGCGGCCGTGTTCTACACCATCAACGGGAAACGCGCCTACGTGTTCTGCAAGGGCGGGCAAAAGACGGGCGAAACGCTCACACCGCGTGCCGGCGTCAACGTGTATGCCGGAATAGCCAGCAACTATACCCGTGAAGCAACCAAAGAAAAGACCGATGACGGAGACGACACCGACGGCGGCTTTGCCGAAGAGGACCTGCACGACTACATCACTTATGTGCTGGGCGACCGCACGGGCATCGTCACTCCCAATGACTCACGCACGGGCATCAGCGGCATACAAACGACGGGTGCTTACCCTGTCTATGCCCTGATGGACGGCTTCGACGTGACCCCCGCCGCCAATGTGACCCGCCCCGTGATTGACTTGGGCGATGCCGACAAGGCATTGCCTGTGGCAGTGCGCAACAGTGTGGTCCATGACACCTATAATATAAATACGGTGTCGGAGAACGGTGCCGCCGCTGCCGTACGCCTGCGGGGCGGCCTGCTCTACAATGTGCTGGTGCGCGACTGCCCAGCCTCACAGCCGGGCGTGGCCGCCACCTGGCTCGGCACGAAGGCACGGGCCGTGAACTGCACCTTCCTCGGCAAGGGCGAGAACGGCTATGCCATAGAGACGAAGGCCAGTGTTCCCCAAGTGTTCCACAGCATCACCTGGAACCCTGACCATACAGGCAGTGAACCCGTAGCACGGTTGGGAACGACCGCCTCAGCCTATCAAAACTGCAACACGAACGAGGAGGGATATCCCTTTGCCCGCTACCTACAGCCCGTGGCTGACAATCATCCCGCACGCCCTGCTGCCTACACGGGCAACCAAGACCTGTGGTATCAGTTAGAAGAGATGTCCAAACAGATGGACTGCACAGCCACCGGCATTACCCACGAGGCACTCTACAGCAACCTGCAAAGCGCATTGGGCCTGACCGAAACGGAGCGTCAGACACTGATAGACTACAGCTCCGACCGAGACCTACTGGGCAATCCGCGCTTGCCGCAGTACAATGCGCTGATTGACCGAGGTTGTTACGAAACTTGGAATGTGCCTGAGGGCACGGCGGCGCAGGCCACTTACCACTACGACGGAACGGGAACCGCCGGCAGCCTGAGCGGTGGCCGCCGGCACCCGCAAGAGGGTTCGGTGGTCTACCTGCACGCTGGGGCCTCGCTCGTGATGAGCCGCGATGACTTCAATCCCGAATCAGCAGGTGCGGCGGGACGCAATGAGGTGCTCCGTCCGGGCTACCTGCTGCTGCGTGAAGGGGCATCGCTCTACAGCGAAGGCACAGCTGTGAGCCTGCCCCATGTGGGTGTGGAACGTACCATCAGCAACGCCGATGCGGGAGCTTTGGTCGCCCTGCCCTATGCGTTCGACTACAGTCAGGCACGCCTTGTGAGCTATCACGAAGCGGGCGGGCAATTACAACAGGCTGTGCCCGGAGCCGGCACCGAAGTCTTCTATTATGACGGCGCGCAACGCGCTGAAGGCGGCTATGAGGCACAGACCCAAGATTCGCCCTGCTGGAAACCGTGGACTGCCGGCGAACGCGAAGCCTGCATGGGTGTGTGGTACAAACCCGCCACCGCAGGCACCTACCGCTTCACCGCCGCCGATGTCACCGCACTGGGCACCACGCCGGTATACCGCGAAGGCTACTATGGGGACACGTCAGAAAAGCAAAAGACAGTCAGTCTGACGCAGGCCGACAACCGCAATACCAACGGCTCGAAGCCCGACTACACGACACCCGAAAACATGGGTTGGAACTTGGTGGGCTGTCCTTACTTGGTGAGCAACTATGTCAGCTGGGCCAACGGTGAAGCCACCGATTTCGACCCCGAAGCCTACCCCATGAGTCTGCCGCGCTTTGTCTACACGACCGATGCCGCCGGACAATTCACCTCATGGCCTTCCTGGAAGGAGCCCACCGAAGGTTCCTTCGCGCCGGCCCATGCCTTCTTCACCCAGACAGCTACGTTGCAGGCGACCGAAACGCTCACTTTCATCCTGCCGCACTACACGGGCACCCCCGTTGCAGCTGTGCCCCGTCCGTGTCTGAGCTTCACCGACGGCTCGGGCCAGAGCGATGTGGTGACACTGCAACCCTGTGCCGAAGCCACCGAGGACATGGGCTTCCACCTTGGCAGCGACGGCCTGCATTGGGCACCGCTCAATCCCAAACTGCCGCAACTTTATGCCGCCAGCACGGGTACGGCCCACTTGGACTGGATGGGAACTGCACCTGTAGGCACTGAGATACCCTTGGGCCTGTACAGTGGAGCCGGCGGGTCCTGCACCTTCAGCCTTCCCTCGCCCGATACGTATGCCACCTTTACCCACGTGTGGCTGACCGACCGACTGACGGGCCGCGTGACTGACCTGAAGCAGAACACCTATACGGTGCCGCTCGAAGCAGACGAAACGACCGACATCCGCTTTACCCTGAAGTTCGGCGGAATCGCCCCAAACCCCGGTAACAGCGGCGAACAAGCCCTCTATCAGATAACTGCCCGCCAAGGCTACATCCGCATCGAAGGGCTGACAGGCGGCGAGAGCATTGCCGTCTACGATGCTTCGGGCCGCCTCCTACTGAGCGACCAAGCCCGAACCAACCACTATGCCGCGCCGTTCCTGCCGGGTAACTATGTGGTCAAGGTGGAGGGCTACTGCCGGAAGGTACAGGTGGCACCTTAACGGAGAGAGCCGGGAAGGCCGGAAAGGCCGGAAAGGCCGGATAGTCCAGATAGGCCGGATAATCCAGATAATCCGGATAATCCGGACTATCCAGACAACCCAGAAAGTCCTGAAACTCCAGAAAATCCACCCTCTCCCCCTAAAAACAGCAGCGGAATGCGCTTGCTTCCTGATTTCTCCATATATTCGCGCCTAAAGTTAACGCGAACCCCATGGAACACAGGAGCAAGGACATTCCGCTGCAACATTATCCCGACGGCACGCCGAGTGTGATGCGCAAGCCGACAGTTTACCAGGAACTTCACTTCTACCGCAAGAGCGATGTACTGGTGCAGCTGACAAAAGCCTTCTGCGAACGCTTCCTGCCACCTTATGGAGACCGCACCGTAGACCAAATGGTACAAGCGGCCCGCTCCGTCAAACAAAATATCGTGGAAGGGTTCACTGACGGACAAACGTCATTTGAAGTAGAGATGAAACTGCTGGGAATTGCCAAAGGCAGCAACAAAGAACTGTTAGAGGACTACCAAGACTATATCAAACAACACGGCATACCTGAATGGGCCAAGGACAATCTGGCAAGATACACCAAAATGAGGGACTACTGCCGGACGCACAGCGATGAACGCGACTACCGCCGCTTCTTTGCGCAGTGGAGCGATGAAGAAATGGCCAACCTCGCCATCTGTCTGTGTCACATGGTAGACAAGGCCCTGACCACATTCTTGGCCAAGCGTGACCGCGAGTTTGTAGAAGAAGGAGGCATCAGGGAACGCATGACCGCCGCCCGCCTGGATATGCGCGGCACGCAAAAACAGATTATAGCCCGACAAGAACAGGAAATCAACCAGCTCAAAGCACAGATTGCCTCACAACAACGAGAGATAGAAGTGCTCAAGGCGAAGTTAGCGGGGAAGGCCGGAGAGGCCGGATAAGCCGGAGTATCCGGAGAATCCGGAGTATCCGGATAATCCGGACCTTCCAGCCCCTCCTCAACGCTCCTCAACAATCACATCCTGGCCGCGCGCCGTGCCCGAAAACTCAGGCGCATACACAGAACTTACACGTAGGATGCCGGCAGCATATTGGCCTGCACGGTCTACCCACCACTCTTCAACCAAACGATGATTGCCCTTGTGAAGCTGCTCCACAAAATGTTCGGTGCAGTCGTCATGTACCGCCGTATAGGCCCACAATGAACCTGAATAGCGGTAACCAGACAACGGCTGTACGGGTTCCATACATGCCGGACGCGAAGAAGACAAGCTCACAAAGTCATAATCGCGGTCGGCATGAACCAACAAGGTCTGGCGTACACGGTCGCCCCGATGCAACACCGTCTGCATGGACACAGGCAACCATTCCGTTCCGCGCAGCACTTCAGTCCGCACCCTGAGCTGCAGCCCATTGCCCTCAACCGATACAGAATCGGCTGGGATGATACTGGTGGCATAAACGCCGCCCCAAGCCAAAGCGTCACCTTGATGCGTCACCCGCAACGAGGTGGGCACACCGCCCGCCTGACGCAGCCACAAAGCGGTGTCCGGCGCTTCGGTCTGGTATACCTGACGCACATAGCCCATGGATGCGGGCAAAGACACATGAACTTTCGTACTATTGGCAACCGGGTTCCCCTGCTGGCTGATCGTGTAGTCCAACGCAGCTCCTTGCGTGAGCGGGCGGTGATGCAACAAATTCCACACGGCATCGGCTGTAGCCAAGGGCGTGTCCCACTGCTGCGTGCGCTTAGCCTGTAACAGCCAGAGACGCATGGCCTGTGACATGACCGTGTCGCCCGCTGCCTCGAAGGCTTCGATGGCAGCACACTGCGTGGGAATGCGATAGGCTGCGTCCGACCATTCGGCACGCGGACTGTCGAAGTAGCAGCCCATTTCGGGCGTGCTGACCGTGTATTCGCGCAGGCTTTGCAACACCTCGGCAGCCCGGTCCGTCTGGCCCGCCTGCTGCAATACCCTGACAGCCAGAGCCTTTCCATAGATCGTGAGGCGATGACGCAAGGGCACAGCGCGCGTCATGAGATAGCGGGCATCAGCATCGGGCTTCAGTCCCAACAAGGCACGCAAATACAGATAGCGCAACTGCCATTCGGTAGGCTCGCACTGCACATGGCTCTGGGCCTCGCGCTGTTTCATCCGGCTCACCTGGCGGGCCGTCTCGCCCTGCAACCAACGGCAGGCTGAAGCTAACATGGCATGGGCAGAAGGATCGGAACCTGCCAACTGCTCGACACGGGCCAACAGGGTGGCCACTTCGACCGTAATGCTGGCATGGCCCTTCATACCGCGATACCAGCTCCAAGAACCGTCGGACAACTGCAAGCTGCGTAATTGGTCGAGAGCCGTATAGCGGTGGGCGGCGGCAGTCTCTTCGTCAAACAAGCCGCGCAAGGAACGTATGCGCTGCGCCTCAGCCTGTCCGGCCTGCCACCAAGGCGTAAGATCGGTGAGCAACGCTTCCTTGAGGCGGGCCAACGTGTCAGCCTCGGCTGGGAAAGCATTCAACCACTGACAAATCTCAGGATGCTGCTTGGCCAGTGCCTGAGCCAAGGCCAAGGCGTAATAGCGGTTGCCCCATTCAGTCGCACTGATGATGCGGGGCGTCCCGGCCAATGAGGGCAGTGCACCCAGCGCATACCACAGCGGCTGGGCAGAAGTTTCGACGGTGAGGCTGAGCGGCTGGGCAGACAGCGGGAAAAGGCTGTCGATGCGCCATTCGCCCACTTCGCGGCCATGCAGGCTGAAGGGAAGGGTGCGGGTGAGCTGCACCGTGGGCGAAAGTACAGGCAACAAACGTTCCTCGCCATCGCTGTACGCACCAGACTGTGCCACAGCCCGGCACACGAGCAAGGAGGCCTCGGCAAACGAAAATTGGAACTCGGCATAGACGGTACGCGCTTCGCCGGGTTGCAGACAGACCGTCTGGAGGGAAGTGAAGAGCACACTGTCGGGCCACGCGGCCTGCGCCACAGTGAGGCAGACGCGGGCCTGCTGCGCGGAGTCGGTCAAGTTCGTCACCGTAACAGGCAGCTGCACGCGGTCGGCAGCCCGCACAAAGCGCGGCAGTGACAGTTGGGCCATGAGCAACTTGCGCACCACCAAGGTAGTGTCGATACTTCCGTGGTTCATCGCCACATCGTGGGCCAAGGCCGTGAAACGCCAACGAGTGACGCTCTCGGGCCATGTAAACTGCAAAGTCACTTCGCCCCGGGCATCGGTGTGGAGGGCCGGGCGGAAGCAGGCCGTTTCCTGAAACTGCGAACGGACCGTTACAATGGGACCCGCCTCATGGGCTGTCTCGGCAGATGCTGTCGGGGCAGCCTTTTTCATGGATGCACCTCCGGCCTCATCGGCCACGACACACTCGGCCAGGTCAACGACCGGCGCATTCGAGGACACGGCATACTGTCGGCGCATCAGCCCTTCCTTTACGCCCCACCCTATGCGTCCCCCGCGCGGGGAGGCAAAGAGCCGTTCGTCCCACTGCATGAACTCTGGCGACACGCAAGCCGGACGCTGCCAGTCAAAAGCCCCTTCGAGCGTCTGCGCCCAGCCAGTCCCGTTGGGCTGCCACGACCAGCGCAAGGCGGGCCGCTGCCTGCTGACCCCGAGTGACGAGAACTGCCAGTTGGAGCTGGTGAGGGCATCGAGCGAAGCATCGTAGATACGTGCCAGCAGCGAGGCATCGGCCGGTGTGCCGTCGGGATGCGTAATGCGCAACCGCCACGTTTCGCTGCTACCCGGCTGCAAGCGCGAACGGAAGCTGGCGTATTCCACCTTCAGCCGCCGATCAGGTTCGGGTTTGGAGACGGTGGTCTGGAAGGTGTGGAGCTTTCCGTCGCGCACCAAAGCGAAACAAGCCGTGGCACAGTCGCCCCATGCCGGTTGCCAGTCAAGCTGGAAGGTGAGCAGCGTGTCGGTGAGATGATAGATGCGGCGGTCCACTCGTCCGGCTGTGGTGACAAGGTCATAGAAAAGGGTGGCATCGCGCAAGGGAGTGCCGATCTGGAGCCAGGCTGTATGAGATTCCTGCTGCGTACTGGAAGCCCGCGTTCCCAGTCGCTGATAGACATAGAGCGGCGTGCTGCGGTCGGCCGGACGGCTGTCTGTCTCGGACATGAGCACAAAGTGCAGGCTGTCGGACTCGCCGCCTGAGGGCGTGGAACAGCAGAAGGTGTAGATGCCCGAAGGCAAGGAGGCCAGTGCGGAAGGACGGAAAGGACGGGCCGTGCGGAACGTGTCGGCCCAGACTTCACACCCTGCGGCATCGAGCAGACGGTAACGGCCCGTCTCCCGAAGCGATTGTCCCGCCGCATTGGTCTGTTCTACCACCCAATCAGAAATGTGTTCGCGGCAGATGACCTTGGGCACCTGCGGCTCTATCCATACCTTGCGGCGCGAGGCACGCAGGGTAAACTCGCCCTGGGCTGTCTCGCCCTGAGCAGCAGTCACCGTGTAGCGCACCACATAGCGGTAGCCCGCCAGAGGCACCTCCGTGTCGGGAGAAGAAGGAACGGAAAGGAAGACAGGCAGGACAAAGCCGCCCCGTTCGTCGGTATGGGTGGTGTCGGCCACCGTGTGGGACATGCCGGTATGCGGCCAATAACCGCCTGCCAGCCGCTGCACGGTGTACTGCACCAAAGCGCCGGCCACAGGCACACGGGTATAGGTAAGGGCTTCGCCCTGTACGCGTACGGTGTCGCCCAACACAAAGGCTTGCTCCACGGGCTTCGTTTCGGCGGTAAAAGTGGGCCGCTTGTATTCCTCGACCTGAATGCCCAACCAGCCGCGACGCATCGTGACGGGCACGCCGTCAGAAAGGAGTGCGCCCTGCTGATTCCCCAAGTCTTCGGTCTGCAAGGTAAAAGTGCCCGGCAAACACACGGCAGGCAGAGTGAAGCTGCCGCCGAAGTTACCCAGCCGGTCAGTGCAGACCAACAGGCTGTCAACAGCCTTGCGGCTGACATTGTAGAGCCGGACGACACAGCTGTAGTTGGGCACGGCCTGACAATGATCGCCCTGTCGCGTATAGACCACTCCCGAAAAGTGCACCACCTGGCCCGGACGGTAGATGGCGCGGTCGGCAAACAGGTCTACCTGACAGGCTGTCACTGCGTTGCCGCCCTGCGACAGGTGGTAGTAGAGCGGATAGAGGCCAAAGCTGGGCGATGCTTTGTCGGCGGGCAGACTGGGATAGTACTGCCTGTTGCGCGCATCCGAAGAGGGCTGGCCCAGCTCCAGCACGCCCTCCTCATCGGTCTGATAAGCCTTGACCTGCCTCAGCTTGCCTTGCATGTCGTGCTGGCAGGCGGTAATGCGCACATGAGGCACAGGCCGCCCAGTGCGGCTGTCGAGCACCACAACACGGTGGTAGTCGCTGCCTGCCGAGAAGGTCAGGGCACGCAAGGCCGACACTTGGAACTGGTGGGTGGCCAGAAGCTGTCCGTCGCCTACGAGCTGGGCTGCATACACACCGGGCTGTTCGGGCAGCTTCACGTGCCACGAAGCGGACTGCCAGCGGTAAGACGGCGCAGCGGGCAGGTCGCGAAACAGGCTGGTGGCCTGTGGGCGCAGACGCTCGGCGCGCTTTTCAATCGGCTCGGCAGCGTTGTCGGCTTCGAGTGTGCTGTCGTAGAGACGTGTCAGGCGCAGCTCCACACGCTGCAGGTGGCGGGCCGAGAGCTGCAAGGTCAGCGTGTCGGCCGGATAGTAGAGCGTGCCCCACCCTGTCAGGCGGGCTGTAGGGTTCAGCATATCCTGCACCTCACCGCGCAAGCAGCCGGCACGTTTGTCCTTGCCGAGCAAGGCGATTCCCAACTGCGCCTTGGCGAGCAACAGACTGTCGTTGGCCACGGCAAAGGGCGATTCGGCCTCATAGCGATAGCGAAGCTTCATCATTGATTCGTACACGCGGTAGCGGTTTTCGCAATGGGCGAAGCGCGCTTCACAGTCTGCCAGCTGACGGTACAGGGGGTGGTCAGCCAGCGGACCCTCGATGCGTTGGGTTCCGACATGAAGTTGCAGGCTGTCGAGGGTGAGCAGCAGCACGGCTTCGGCACGGTCCAGGCTGTCGTAGACGGCTATCTGCCTTCCATACAGCGCGCCCACCTCCTCATCGCTGAGCACACCGCTCTGCCGGCAGGTTTCGGCCAGCACGTGGAGCAGGTCGTAGTCGAAATAGCGGCTGTCCACTCCTTTATTAAATAAAGGCAGATACTGGTCGGCCCGCGTTTGGGCCAGCACATCGGGGGCAGCGAGCGAGGACAGGAAATGCTGGCGGCTGCGCTGCCGCATCTCCTCGGCTGTCATGCCGCCCAGCGTGCCATAGCGGTTGTTGGCCGGCAAATAGGTACAGGCCAGGGCGGCGTGCCACAAGGCGCAGGTCACCCCACGCGTTTCGGCGGCCAAGGCCGTTTCCATGCGGTCGATATAGGTGAGGGCCGAATCGGGCGAAATGGCTCCGCCGTACAGGCGACACATCAGCGTGGCCTTCAGCAGTTGGGCGTCGTTGCCTTCGCGCAGGGCCTTGGTGCGCAGGTCGCGACAGAGCGACAGGGCCGTTTGCGGCCGGTCGGCACGATCGGCGGCTTCAACTTTTTTCCAGAGGTTCGAATAGCTTTGGGCGGACAGGCCCAAGGCGTACAGCAGCAAGAGGGACAGAATGAGTGTTTTCTTCATATCTGACGTTTTTCTATATTTCTCGTTGGCTTTTCTCTGCGGCTCTGTGTTGCCTTCCACGGCTCACCTGGTTAGCCAAGAAGCTGACGTAGGCCATCAGTCCGAGCAGCATGACCAAGGCGGTCTTGAGTCCGTGCGAAATCAGGGCAAAGGTCTGGGCCGCAGCCTTCTCTACGCCGTAGGCTCCCGTCAGGGTCTTGACGATGGCAAAGTGCCAAGGGCCGGCACCGGCGGGAGTGGGCAGCAACACGCCCACACTGGCAGCTGCAAAGACGTGGAGCAGGTCGGCCATGCCGATGGCTGACAGACTGTCGAAGCAGGGCAACAGCCAGTAGAGCTGCATGAAGTTACACGCCCAGATGCCGGCACTGAGCGCCAAGAAGGCCAACGGACTTTGCAGACGGGCAATGGCGGCCATGCCCTGCCACAGGTTACGCACAAAGCGGCGGATGTGAGGCCACAAGGGGAAACTGATGCCCACCAACAGACATACCGCGCTGCCCACCGCTATATAAAAGGTGTAGTTCGGCACGGCCCAGGTCAGGCCGTCGCCCAGCCGCTGCACCAGGCCGACAGTAGCACTCCACCGCAGCGTGACGGCCAAGCCGGCCACGACTATCAGGCAGCCCACATCGGCCAGTTTCTCCACTACGACCGTGCCTAATGCCCGCGTCGACACTTCGGCATCGCCGCGGCGCACCAAGAGCGAACGGGTCAGCTCGCCCAAACGGGGCGTGACGCTATTGATTAAATAGGAGATGAACACCAGTTCGACGGCCCGGCGCATGGTGATGTCGATGCGGGCCGAACTGAGCAGCATGCGCCAACGCCAGGAGCGCAGCACATTGGCCAGCACGCCGGCTGCCAGCGCCAAGACGATAAACAAGTAGTTGGAACGCTGGGTGAACACCTCAAACAGTTGGGAGGCGTTGAACCCACGGTAAATCCACCACATCAGTCCCAGTCCGAGCAAGGTGGAGGCAAGCAGCATGAATATGTTTCGGGCTATTCGGGGCATAGTTCCTTCTTTAAGATGAGGCGTATGGCAGCAGACGGCTTTCGGGACAGAACCTGCGCCCGGCTGCGGTACCATCGCATCGGCTAAAGTACGCCTTTCGGCAATATGCCAGAGAAGCAGGAGCAATAAAAAGGCTTAAATACGTCGTTTTTTAGCTGCAACATGCAGATTTCTGCTCATCAATTACATTTCTTTGTGTAAATTCGCAGCCTCAACCGTGAACTGGACATACATTCATCTATATGGAACTTGAAAAATTCTCACGCCAGCTGCGGCTCATGGTGATGCTCACCCAGAACCGCACGCTCAACATTGACGACATCTGTCAGCAGCTCGCGATGAGCCGCCGCTCAGTGTACCGCTATCTTGACACCTTCAAGGGGCTCGGCTTCATAGTCATCAAAGAGGGCAACAAATACCGGCTCGACCATCAGTCACCCTTCTTCCAGGAAATTGCCAGCGGACTGCAATTCTCCGACGATGAGGGCGTACTGCTCAGCCAGCTGGTCAACTCAATATACAGCCGCTCGCCCCAAGTGCGTGCCCTGCGCGACAAGCTGTCAAACCTGTATGACAGCGGCGTGCTGGCCCGTCATGGACTCAACAACCAGATGGCGCAGAACATCACCCGGCTGTTCGATGCCATACGGTCAGAGCGCGTCGTGCTGCTGCGCAACTATAACTCGCCTTCGAGCGGCACGGTGAGCAACCGCATTGTCGAGCCTTACCTGTTCATCAACGACAATGCCGAAGTGCGCTGCTACGAACTGGCCACCAACACCAACAAGACCTTCAAGGTGAGCCGCGCCGAACGCGTGGAGCTGCTCGACCTGCTGTGGTCGCACAAAAACGAGCACACGCCCTTCTACAACGACCTGTTCGGCTTTACGGGCGGCGAACACCTGCCGGTCAAGCTCCTGCTGGGACAGCTCTCGGCCTCTATCCTGCTCGAAGAATATCCCGATGCCCAGCGGCAACTCGAACAACAGCCCGACGGGAAATACCTGCTCACCACAGAGGTGTGTAACTACGCCGGCATCGGCCGCTTCGTGCTGGGGCTGTACGACGACATCGAAATCGTCGACTCGCCCGAGTTCGACCAATACATGAAACAACGCATCGCGCAACTTGCCCAACGTTGACCCACACCGACAAGCGGCACGCAGCCCTCCCCACAGGCTGCGTGCCGCTCGCTTTTTAACACAGAAAAATTTGAAGTGCCGCAAACTGGCACAAACAGGCCGTTCCTTTGCACCAGATAACGAGAACATCAACTACAAAATCTCTTTGCTATGGAAAAGAATGGAATGGCCCTGAACCGCACAAGCTCCCCCACGGGTTTCGCCCCGCTGAGTCTCATCGACCGCCTCACAGAACGACTGGAACAAACCCGACTGATGAACAGACTGGCTGCACTCTACTCCGCCCTGCTCGACAGCAAGGTGAGCAGCCGCCAAGCCGTTTACTACCTCTACGCACAGTTCCTCCTCACCTTGCTGCTTTCGCCCTTGCCCCTGGGTCTGGGGTGGCGGGCCTGCCTGCTGATGCTTTTCATCGGGGCCGCCAAACACACTCGTTGACGCACACACAGAACTCAGCGTCCTGCTGCGCTCAGAACCTCTGAATGGTCTGAGCGCAGCTTTTTTTGTAGCTCACACGCCAGAAATACTTACCTTTGCAGCCGCAGGGCATCCGACGGCACGGTGCCGCCGGGTGTCCTGCGGTATTGTCAGACATTCAAGATAGCCCCATGAAATATTTAGAATTCACCTTCACCACACATCCCGCCACCGAGGCTGTGCAGGATGTGCTCTCGGCCGTACTGGCCGAAATTGGTTTCGACAGCTTTGTCCACACCGATGAACTCGACCGGCCCGCAGTGGCCCATGCCGCCAATCCCGAGCATCCGGAATTTGCCGAAAAAGCCGAAGCCGACCACTTCAGGTGCTACATCCAGCAACAGCTCTTCAGTCAGGAGGCCCTCGATGAGGTACTCGCCAACTTCCCGCTGCCCGACGTGCGCATAGACTACGTGATGGCCGAGGCGGAAGACAAGGACTGGAATGAGGAATGGGAGAAAAACTATTTCCAGCCATTAGTCGTCGACGGACGCTGCGTGATTGCCGGCACCTTCCACAAGGACGTGCCCCAGGCCGAATACCACATCACCATCAACCCGCAAATGTCGTTTGGCACAGGCCACCATGCCACCACCTCGCAGATGATCAGCCGCCTGCTGAGCGACGAAGTGGCTGGCATGGAAGTACTCGACATGGGTTGTGGCACAAGCATCCTCGCCATTCTGGCCCGTATGCGAGGCGCACGCCACTGCGTGGCCATCGATGTCGACGACTGGTGCGTGCGCAACTCGCTCGACAACATTGCGCTGAACCAGTTGGACGGCATCGACGTGGAGCTGGGCAATGCGCAGTCGTTGGCCGACAAGGGGCCTTTCGACCTCGTGTTGGCCAACATCAACCTGGGCATCCTGCTGAACGACCTGCAACACTATGTACCGCGCATGAAGCCCAACGCCTGCATCTACATGAGCGGATTCTACGACACCGACGTGCCGCAACTGCTGGCCGAAGCTGAAAGGCAGGGTTTGGAGCTGGTAGACCAGCGCGTGCTCGACGGATGGGCCTGCCTGAAGCTCCGCAAAGCGAACCGTACAGGAAATTGCGCATAAACTTTTGAATTTATTACATATATGCTTTCCGGTTCGGGAAGTATGCCTATATTTGCAGCCAAATTATGCAAGTTTGTGCAAGTGAGTGCCGAGGCGGAGCTTGTTGATGCCTTGCGCTCACTTGCCTTTTCTTGCGCGGGCGTGCAGAGCGCGCTTGCAAGTCTATCGTAACCGACTGCGAACACACAGTTCAAGTCTAACACGTAACCACTGCTGGTTAACAGGCTATGAGGAGCGGGCTGAAAGCCCAACAAGCACATAGCCCAGGGCAACGCCCTGGGTCAGTTCACCGCCGCCCATGCGCCCTGCAAGGGCAAAAGCATGAGAGGATTGGCGTTATGGGTCAACGCTTTTGCCCTTGCAGGGCGTGCCTTATCGCCACATGCCCCCCAGGGCGTTGCCCTGGGCTGTGCGCTATTGCCCCTTCGGGGCGTGCCTTAAACCCTTCAAAGCGTGTTTGGAACGACTGTTCCCAACCTCATTGAACTGGCAAGAATCGAATGAATAACACTCCGCATAAAATGAGCAACAGAATGCAACGGCTGGAAGTGCTGCGCGTGATTTTGGCGAGCAGCAGCATGGGCAGCCACGAAGACATTTTGAAAGAACTGGCGCAAAACGGCTGGAACATCACGCAGGCCACTCTGTCGCGCGACCTGAGCAAGCTGCACGCCGCCAAGGTGCTGGGGCCCGAGGGCTACCGCTACATTCTGCCCGAAAGCCCGCTGTACCGCCGCACGGTGAAACCTGAAATCGTGCCCGAGTACCTGCGCAACACGGGCTTCCTGTCGATTGACTTTTCGGGCAATCTGGCCGTACTCCACACGCGCCCGGGTTACGCAGCAGGCTTGGCCTCCGACATAGACAGCCACAAGCTCCACACGGCTGTGGGCACGGTGGCCGGCGACGACACCATCCTGGTCGTAATGAACGAGGCTGTCGAGCGACAGGAGTTTATCGACGAGCTCTCCACCGTGATTCCGGCCATCAAGAGCATTGTGCTCTGACAGGGCTTCTAAGTCCGCGCCCCGACACGGAGACTTAACCACATAGACACAACCACATTGACTGAAGAAAACATCATGGAAGAATACAACGACGGCATACAGGTGCTGGTGGCTGACGCCTCGCACGAGAAATATGTTGACACCATTCTGCAGACCATTACCGACGCGGCCAAGGTGCGCGGCTCAGGCATTGCGAGCCGTACCCACGAGTATGTGGCTACGAAGATGAAGGAGCGCAAGGCCATCATCGCCCTCTACGGCGAGGAGTTTGCCGGCTTCTGCTACATCGAGAGCTGGGAGAACAAGCACTACGTGGCCAACTCGGGCCTCATCGTGGTGCCGAAGTTCCGCGGCCACCACTTGGCCACGCGCATCAAGCGTCTGGCATTCTCGCTGAGCCGCGTGCGCTGGCCGCAAGCCAAGATTTTCGGCCTGACCAGCTCAGGCGCGGTCATGCGCATCAACACATCGCTGGGCTACGTGCCCGTTCCCTTCAGCGAACTGACACAGGACGACGAATACTGGAAGGGCTGCGGCACGCCCGCCGAGCCGTGTTGCATCAACTGCGACGTACTGGCGCGCACCAACCGCAAGTATTGCGTGTGCACAGGCATGCTGTTTGACCCCGAGCGGCATCCCGACACCCCGCTGCCGGTCGAAATCCCGCAGGACGTGCTCGACTTCATCAAGGCGAACGAAGCCTGACCCGCAGCGGGCCGCCACGTCCACCTATATATATAGGGGTGTTCTATAAATTAGGTTTTAAAGAACGCCCCATGAGTGAGTTCATTTATTCCGGCTGCCTGCTGTTTTTTAGAGCGACCTTTTGCAAGTCTCGTCAGTCGCATAGCCCGCTATGCTCCTTCCTCCACTTACAAAATGTCATCTCTAAAAATCCAGCATCCAGCTCGGCCTAATTTATAGAACACCCCTATAATGTGTATTCCCCAACCAACAAATTCCCCAAACATGAAGAAGAAAGTAGTAGTTGCCTTTAGCGGCGGACTTGACACCTCATATACAGTGATGTATCTGGCCAAGGAAATGGGCTATGAAGTACACGCTGCCTGCGCCAACACGGGCGGCTTCAGCGCCGAGCAGCTGAAGAAGAACGAAGAGAACGCCTACAAGCTGGGGGCCACCCGCTATGTGACGCTCGACGTGACCCACGAGTATTACGAGAAGAGCCTGAAGTACATGGTGTATGGCAATGTGCTGCGCAACAACGTCTACCCCGTGTCGGTGTCGTCGGAACGCATCTTCCAGGGCATTGCCATTGCGCGTTATGCCAAGGAAATCGGGGCCGATGCCATTGCGCACGGCTCTACGGGTGCCGGCAATGACCAGGTGCGCTTCGACATGACCTTCTTGGTGATGTGTCCCGACATGGAAATCATCACACTCACGCGCGACCGCAACCTGTCGCGCAAGGAGGAGGTTGACTACCTGAACGCCCACGGCTTCGAGGCCGACTTTGCCAAACTGAAGTACTCCTACAACGTGGGCATCTGGGGCACCAGCATCTGCGGCGGCGAGATTCTCGACTCGGCCCAGGGCCTGCCCGAAGAGGCTTACCTGAAGCAGGTGACCAAACAGGGCACCGAAGAGCTGCGCCTCACCTTCGAACAGGGAGAGCTGAAGGCCGTCAACGGCGTGCGCTATGACAATCCCATCGAGGCTATCTGCAAGGTCGAGGAAATCGGCGCAGCCTATGGCATAGGCCGCGACATGCACGTGGGCGACACGATTATCGGCATCAAGGGCCGCGTGGGCTTTGAGGCTGCCGCCCCCGCCCTGATTATCGGCGCACACCGCTTCTTGGAGAAGTACACGCTGTCGAAGTGGCAGCAGTACTGGAAAGACCAGGTGGCCAACTGGTATGGCATGTTCCTCCACGAGAGCCAGTATCTCGAACCCGTAATGCGCGACATCGAGGCCATGCTCACCAGCTCGCAGCGCCACGTGAACGGCACGGCCATCCTGCAGCTGCGACCGTTAGGCTTCAGCACGGTAGGCGTGGAGAGTGCTGACGACTTGGTGAAGACGAAGTTCGGCGAATACGGCGAAACGCAAAAGGGCTGGACGGCTGACGACGCCAAGGGCTTCATCAAGGTGCTGAGCACGCCCCTGCGTGTGTTCTACTCCAACCACCCCGACGAACAGTAACCCCGGTGCGCCTCTTGCACCCCAAAGCAGAATCGCATGATTAGAATAGGAATTATAGGCGGCGCGGGCTACACCGCCGGTGAGCTTTGCCGCCTGCTGCTGAACCACCCCGAGGCCGAAATCGTGTTTGTCAACAGCGAGAGCAACGCGGGCAACCTGCTGACCGACGTCCACGAAGGGCTGTATGGCGAAACCGACCTGCGTTTCACCGATGCACTGCCCTTTGATGAGGTTGACGTGGTGTTCTTCTGCTTCGGCCACGGAAAGAGTACCCGCTTCCTGGCCGAGCACTACATTCCGGCTGATGTGCGCATCATCGACCTCGCACAGGACTTCAGGTTGGCCGCCGACGACAACGACTATGTCTATGGCCTTCCCGAACTGAACCGCAACCAGCTGTGCGGCGCACTCCACGTGGCCAATCCCGGCTGCTTTGCCACCTGCATCCAGCTGGGCCTCCTGCCGCTGGCCGAAGCGGGCCTGCTCAAGGGCGACGTGGCGGTCAATGCCATCACCGGCTCTACGGGAGCAGGCGTAAAGCCAGGCAGCACGACGCACTTCTCTTGGCGCACGGGCAACATGAGTATCTACAAGGCGTTCGAACACCAGCACGTGCCCGAAATCAAGCAGTCGCTCCAACAGCTACAGCCGGGCTACGCCGGTGAAATCGACTTCATCCCCTACCGGGGTGACTTTCCGCGCGGCATCTTTGCCACCGAGGTGGTCAGCTGTGACGCTCCGATCGAGGAAATCGAGGGTTACTACCGCGACTTCTACAGCGAAGCGGCCTTCACCCACTATATCGGCCGTCCGCTCGACCTGAAGCAGGTGGTGAACACCAACAAGTGTCTCATCCACGCCGAACGCCACCGCGACAAGCTGCTCGTCACGGCCTGTATCGACAATCTCCTGAAGGGTGCTTCGGGCCAGGCGGTACAGAACATGAACCTGATGTTCGGACTGGAGGAAGACACCGGCCTGCGCCTCAAGCCCGTGGCTTTCTGACCCCGGACGCAGGTTTGCCGCAGGCCCATACATACCCCTCACAGGGCATCGTGGGCCGAAGGTTACGGGTCATGAGGTTATAAGGTTATCAAGTAACTATCAAAAGGCAGGATTCACGCCGCACCAAGTAACCTTATAACCTCATAACCGTGGAGCGAAGCGACCATAACCTGATAACCTGCAACTTTCGCTATCCCGCGAAAGTTGCTTTCCCTCCCTCACCTTCCCAACCGATGAACTTATTTCCTGTATATCCCCTTTTCAACATCCACATCGTCGAAGGACGAGGCTGCTGTGTCTACGACGACCAGCAGCAGGAGTACCTGGACCTCTATGGCGGCCACGCCGTAATCAGCATCGGCCACTGTCATCCACACTATGTGGCAGAGGTCGAAAAGCAGCTGCACACGCTGGGCTTCTACTCGAACTCCGTGGTGAACAAGCTGCAAGAGCAGCTGGCCCAGCGGCTGGGCAAGCTGTGCGGCTATCCCGACTACCAGCTCTTCTTAGTGAACTCGGGAGCCGAGGCCAACGAGAACGCGCTGAAGTTAGCCTCCTTCCACACGGGACGCAAGCGCGTGCTGGCTGCCTCGAAAGCCTTTCACGGACGTACCTCGCTGGCAGTCGAAGCGACCGACAACCCGCGTATTGTGGCCCCGGTGAACGCTGGCGGACACGTGACTTTCCTGCCGCTCAACGACCTGCCGGCCTTTGAAGCCGAGCTGCAGAAGGGTGATGTGGCGGCTGTCATTGTCGAGTGTATCCAAGGCGTGGGCGGCATCCGCATGGCCACACGCGAATTTATGCAGGGGCTGCGCCGGGCCTGCCATGCCACGGGCACCGTACTCGTGTGCGACGAGATACAGTGTGGCTACGGCCGCTCGGGCCGCTTCTTCGCCCACCAGCACCTGGACGTAGAGCCCGACCTCATCACCTGTGCCAAAGGCATAGCCAACGGTTTCCCCATGGGGGCAGTACTCATCTCGCCGAAGTTCGAGGCCACCTACGGCCTGCTGGGCACGACCTTCGGCGGCAACCACCTGGCCTGTTCGGCTGCACTGGCTGTGCTCGACGTGATGGAGACCGAGCAATTAGTGCCCCATGCGGCCCAAGTGGGTGACTTCCTGCTCGACCGCCTGAAGCAGTGGCAAGCGGAGAACCCGCACATTGTCGACGTGCGCGGACGCGGCCTGATGATCGGCGTGGAGTTTGACGCACCCATCAAGGACTACCGGGGACGGCTCGTCCACGAGCAACACCTCTTCACCGGGGCCGCCTCGACCCACATCCTGCGCCTGCTCCCGCCGCTCACCCTGAGCATGGAACAGGCCACCGAAGCCCTGCGCCGTATGCAAGCTGCTTTCTGACCAAACCCTTCCTGCTTATGAAAAAACTCATTCTCGGCCTGCTGCTCGCCCTTTCGGCCCATCAGGCACAGGCACAAAACAGCGCACACGCGCTGGGCGTACACTTTGGCGGCTCAACCACCGACATCGAATACCAGTACCACTTCAGCAAGCGGAACTTCCTGGACGTGACGCTGGGCCTGTTCGACTTCGACAAAGGCTTTGCCGCCCAAGGCATCTACAACTGGAACCTCCACAGCTGGGACTGGACACCGGGCTTCGCCGTGTGGAAGTGCTGGGGCGGCTACGGCGCGGGCCTCGGCTGCTACAGCCACCACGATGACCACGACCTCATCGTAGGCCCGGTGGGCACACTGGGCTTCGGCTTCACGCTCTGCGACATTCCGCTCACGGTCGGACTGGACTACCGCCCGATGGTGGCCTTCAACCTGGGCGACAGCTTCAAGGTCATTGACAGCGGATTCCGAAACATCGGCGTGACGCTGACCTACCGCTTCTGACTCCGCCACGCGGAGTGGGAGACTGAAATGTTAACGCCGCTGCCAGCGATTTGGATAGTTGCGAACCAGGCACTATCTTTGTACTGACAAAAGGAGGGAACCCCGCACCAAGGGTTCCCTCCTTTCTTTTTACCCCAAAAACGGATGAAAACCGAAGCGGACGCGGCGCAACAAGTCCTGGAGTTGTCTGGACGGAGTGCCGAGTTGTAAAAACCAAGTGCCGAGTTGTCGCTGACGGGCTGCCTTTCTGCTCCAGAAAGCTGCCCGACACTGTTTTACGGCCCTGACACTGCCAAGGAAGAGGCACGTCCATTGCACACAAAGGTTAAATATGTTAATGTCACTCCGCCGCCTCAGCCAACACGAGCACAGCCCGCCCCGCCACATGGGGATTGTTGTGTCATAAACTGACGGAAAAACGCACCAAAACTTTTGTCTCAGGTTTTGCGCCTTGCTGCAAAAGGCGTAAATTTGCCGCACCATTCACCAAACAAAAACGAACAAACTACATACGCACTCCATGGTTAAGATTACGAAAGAGGCTGCCCTCCGATACCACGAAATGGGCAAGCCGGGAAAAATCGAGGTGGTTCCCACCAAGCCTTACCGCACCCAAACCGACCTTTCGCTGGCTTACTCGCCCGGCGTGGCAGAGCCGTGTCTGGAAATACAGCAGAACCCGCACGATGCCTACCGCTACACCAACAAGGGCAACCTCGTGGCCGTCATCTCGAACGGCACCGCTGTGCTCGGACTGGGCGACATCGGGGCCATGAGCGGCAAACCCGTCATGGAGGGCAAGAGCCTGCTGTTCAAGATTTATGCCGGGGTCGATGCCTTCGACATCGAAGTGGACGAGAAAGACCCCGAAAAGTTCATCGCTGCCGTGAAGGCCATTGCGCCCACCTTCGGCGGCATTAACCTGGAGGACATCAAGGCTCCCGAATGTTTCGAGATAGAGCGGCGGCTCAAGGCTGAGCTGGACATTCCCGTAATGCACGATGACCAGCACGGCACGGCCATCATCTCGGCCGCAGGCCTCATCAACGCGCTGAGCGTGGCGGGCAAGAAGATTGAAGACGCCAAGATCGTGGTGAACGGTGCCGGCGCGGCTGCCATTTCATGCACCCGCCTCTACTGTGCCTTCGGTGCCCGCCGGGAGAACGTGGTGATGCTCGACTCCAAGGGCGTAATCACCGCTGACCGCGAAAACCTCAACGAGCAGAAGCGCGAATTTGCCACCGAACGCACCGACGTACACACGCTGGCCGAGGCCGTCAACGGGGCCGACGTCTTCGTGGGCCTGTCGAAGGGCAATGTGCTCACCCAGGAAATGGTGCGCTCCATGGCATCGAGCCCCATCATCTTTGCGCTGGCCAACCCCGTGCCCGAAATATCCTACGAAGATGCCATGGCGGCCCGCCCCGACGTGCTGATGAGCACCGGACGCACCGACTACCCGAACCAGATTAACAACGTCATCGGCTTCCCCTACATCTTCCGCGGCGCACTCGACACAGCCGCCAAGGCTATCAACGAGGAAATGAAGATGGCCGCCGCACAGGCCATTGCCGACCTGGCCCGCCGTCCCGTGCCCGACATCGTGAACCGCGCCTACCACGTGCGCAACTTCACCTTCGGCCCTGACTACTTCATTCCCAAGCCCGTTGACCCCCGACTCATCACCGAAGTGTCGATGGCTGTGGCCAAGGCTGCCATGGACAGCGGCGTGGCCCGCAAGCCCATCACCGACTGGAAGGCTTACCGACAGAGCCTGCGCGAACTGATGGGACAGGAGTCGAAATTCACCCAGAACCTCTACGATACGGCCCGCTCGAACCCGAAGCGCGTGGTCTTTGCCGAAGGCACGCACCCCACCATGCTCGAAGCTGCCGTACGCGCCAAGGAGGAGGGCATCTGCTTCCCCGTCCTGCTGGGCAACGACGTGCAGATTCACAAAATTGCCGACGAGCTGAAGCTGAACCTCGACGGCATCGAAATCCTGAACCTGCGCAACGACACGCAGAACGAACGCCGCCACCGCTATGCCGAAATCTTCGCCCGCAAGATGGAGCGAAAGGGCTACACGCCGCAGGAGGCCG